>CAYXNP010000001.1:0-132663 GCA_964466575.1 Candidatus Woesearchaeota archaeon
CGAAGCGGATTTTTTACGAAGTAAAAAACCTTTAGGGTGGGGAGGACGTCACTTTCACAACTACAGGATTAGAATCTCTTCCAAAAACGCTTTCATCTTTTAGTTCATCAGGTTTTTCTCGATAAGAGATGTACCACTCTCTCCATTTTTCGACAACATATTTTGACCATCCCATAAGGAAAAATATTATTTAGTCTTTATTAATATTGTTATATGCGGAGAACAGGATTCGAACCTGTGTAAGCACTAAGCTAACAGCTCTTGAGGCTGTCCCGTTTGACCACTCCGGCATCCCCGCATACGGTAAGTGGGAAAACTAGTTTGACCCGAACGATTTCACGAGCTTCTAGATCGCCCTTGATTTGAGTGGGGTCGTGAGTTCTCCGGCACCCCCGCATAAACAAAATTACCAGAAATCATCTATATAAAAACTTTTAGAATTATCAAATCTTCTTTCCAACTTCCGCCAAATCTTTTTTCAATTCTTTAATCGCAGAATTAAAAATATCTTTAACACTTATTTGTCCAAAACTTTCGATAGTGATAACTAAATTTTTTGTATCATTCATCTCTATTTTTAAGTTTTCTAATTCATATTCACAAGAATCACAAACATCTAAAAGATAATTTTTATTATTTTCTAATTTTTTATCCTTGCCACAGCTATTATTACATCCAGAAAAGATTTCTGAAATTTCTTTCGATTTAGAACCAGTTTTTATTTCTTTCATATTCCTATAATAAACTAATCCTGGTATAAATTTTGCATGTTCATTTCCTGTACCAAGTTTTGCAGTCGCAATTAATTCTATTTCCTGATCTTTATCCAGTAAAGTTATTGGAATTCCTCCATAAACAACGTCGGCATTTCCCTTTAAATCACTAGAATAAATTATCCCTTCTTTATTAACAGAAAGTTTAAATTGAATTTTACTTTTTTCACTAACACTCTTTTCTGTTTTCAAAGGGATTAAACCAATTCTATGGGCGATTGTTTCGTCATACAATGGAGAGTCATTCTTAAAAATTTCAACTTCATCAACAGCAAGAACAGGAACTTCACTTACATATCTTCTTATAGCATTTGCTAAACTCTCATCTATTTCTTCATTAAAAACCAAAAGGTTATTTTTATTTTTTATTAATTGCATTTTATTCAACTTCAAAATTTTTAATCATTTTTAAACCCTTCGTCCTCTTCGCCCGCCTTTCTTTTTCGGACCACCACGCGGAATCCTAGTTGTATCAGTTATACTTATGATCTTAAACCCACTTCTTGTTAAACTTTTAATAATCGCAGAAGCACCAGGCCCAGGAGCAGGATTTCCTGTTTTTGCCCTAATTTTAACATACAATGAAGTCACTTTATTTTCTTTCAAAACTTCTGAAATTCTCTTAGCAATAAACATCGCAACAGTCGGATTCGCCTTAAGTCGTGACTGCTTTGTAGTCATACCTCCAGTAGCCTTAGCAATAGTTCTTCCCGACATATCAGTTGCATGAACAATTGTATTATTAAATGAAGTATAAATATTAATATTAGCTTCTATATCTTTTTGTTTCTTTTCTTTAGGTTTTTCTTTTAATTCTTCTTTTAACTCATCCTGTTTTTTATCTTTGAATTCTTCTGGTTTTGATTCTTCTTTTATCTCTTCATTCTTCTTTTTCATTTTCTTGTTTTTCCTCCCCTTTAGATTCTACATTTTGTTCTTCAATTTTAATATATTCAACTTCTTTATCTTTCTTTTTAATTTTTCTATGTTTCAAAGAAATTTTATTTTCTAATGAAACAGGCACAATATATGAAGGTGAGTCAACAACTTTCCCATTAACTAAAACTTTTTTGTGAGTTATCAATTGTCTCGCACTTTTTTGAGTTGTAGCAAGATTTTTTTTAACAAGAACAGATTGCAATCTTCTTTTTAAAAAATCTTCTTTTACTAAACTAAGAGCATCCGGAATTGAATTAACATTTAAACCCATTTTTTTTAATTGATCAAACAATTTTTCCTGATTAGCTTCATTTGCTCCAATAAGTTTCTTAGCCTTCTCTCTCATTGATTTAACTTTAGCCTCACTTTTCCAAATTTCTTTTTTATTCTTTAAGCCAAATTTCTTTTTAATTCCCGCTTCTTCAACAATCCTGTCTTTATCAAAAGGTCGTTTTGGTCTCAAATAGGTTTTATGTTTTCTTAGCATTTTAATTATTTTTTAATTTTTCTAATTTTCTTCCCGCCTGCAGCCTTACCTTTATTAGTCCTGAAGTGACTCCTTGTTCTCTGTCCTCTTAATGGTTGTTTTGCAGCGTGTCTAATTCCACGATAAGATTTAATTTTCTTTAAACGTTTAATATCGAATTCTTTTTTCAAATCCAAATCATTTGTAACTAAATGTTTATCTTCTCCAGTATCAAAATCTTTTCTTCTATTAAAAAGAAAAATAGGGATATTTGGATTTTTAATAAATTCAGAAATCTTTCTTATCTCTTCTTCAGTAAGAGCACCAATTTTTTTCTTTTTATCCATTTTTAATTTTATACAAACAGCATTAGACAAACTCCATGAAACTCCCTTAATTCTCGCCAAACCCGGATAAAGGCCTATATTTCCAGGAATATCTGTTGACATAATTCTCACTAATATTTCGCCCATTTTCTCCCTAGGTTTTTCTTTTAATTTTTGTTCAATTTCCATTTTTGTCCCTAATAAAACGAGTTATTAAATCTTTCCTTTAAACAAATAGTCTATATCTTTCCAAAGTTGTTAATTCTTGAAATAAACGTTTACTAATTGCTTTTTCAGGGTCAGGAAGGTTCTGAATTCTTTTTTTCATATCTTCAAAATTTTCAAAATCTTTATCTTCTCGCGCTTTAATAATTTCTTTCATATGTTTTTTTCCAAATCCAGGCAACAATTCAATTTGATGAACCCTTTTATTTATTGCAGTAGATTTATTAAAAAAATCAACATACCTTTTTTCATTCTCTTTTACAACCCTGTCAATAAATTCTTGCAATCTTTCTTTTCCAGATTCTGTTAAATTTTCTTTTTTTAATCTACCAAGAATATAATAAATTTTATCTCTTTTGCCTTCACCAATATAAACTCTCTCTCCGACATCCAACGAAACACCCTTTCTCGGCGCCAATTCCAAAAGAGTTAGATTTTTCTCTCCAATCGCCTGCGCTACTGGCATCAATTTTCCTTCTAGAGGATATCCGTTTGGCAAGTATTCTAGTACTACTGCATGTTCTTCTTTTTCCATTTTTCTTCCTACTTATATTTTTTAATAACGTCAAGTATTTTATTTGATTCATCTTCGTCTAATCCTATATCTATGAAAATTTTATTTAAGTCTTCTTTGTTTTCCGGCAAAATATCAATTATCTTTGAAACATGATATGGTTTGATTTTCAAATTATTTAGCTCATTTATTTTCTTTCTCATTTCTTTTCCTTCAGCCGGCTTAAGCTTAACAAATTTTTTTACAAATCCAACTAATTCTGTATCTCCTGCTTCTTTATCTTTCACATATTCAAGAGATTCCGCCATGCTTAAAGGTTCATTATTTAGTATCATTTTACAACTATTCAGAAATCTTTATTTTTTTTAAATGTATTGGCTCAATCAAATATCTTTTTTCTTTATTCATATCTTTCATTTTTATCATAAATGCTTTTCCCCTCTTACTCTCAACAACACCTGTTCTTCCTTGAATTTGATTTGGAAAAGATGGTTGAAGTGATCTTTCTCTTACAACTGCAACATGATCTCCTTCTTTAAATTCTTGGAAGTATCTACTAAGTTGCACTTTTCCTCGTGTTCTAATTGGTTTTCGATTCATTTTATATAAATCATTCAGAAATAATTCCTTTAAAAAACTATCTTTTATCCTCTTCGTATATCGGCATTCCACTTTTTTGGAGGCGTAGCCGTTTCATTAAAATTATTCATTAAATCATCATTTTCCCTAGCAGTTTCCATATTATGAACAATAGTATCAAACATTTTCTGCCCCCAAACCTTCACACCACATTTCTGACAAAAATCTATAACAGAATCGTCGTTAACTTCTGCTTTACAATAAATACATTTTTTCATTTTTCCTCTTTTGATTAAGATTTAATGGATAACGCGTTTTTAAATTTTTATGTTTAAAAAAAAGAGAATTAAAATGTTTTTTTCATCACATACATCGGAATATCATGTTCGTATTTTAAATTTGAGATAGGTTTATATCCTAATTTTTTATAAAATACTAAGGCAAAAGGAGAAGAATTAAGGTTAATCTCTTTTGCATTTTTCTCAATTAACCATTTTTCTAATTTTATCATTATCATTTTTCCTATTCTCTTTCTTCTGTAGTTTTTATCTACAAAGCAATGAGTTATCCAACCATTTTTCTTAGCTCTTCCAACCCCGACTAATTTATTTTCATCCAAGGCTAAAATAGCATAAGTATTATTCCACTTTTCAATTAAAATTTGTGGACTATGTTGTCCTAAGAAGAATTTTAGTCCTTTTTTAGAAATATCTTTATTTGTCTCTTTGAATATATCAATAATTAATTTACTAACTTTTTGTGCATCAACATTCTCAAATTTCTTTATTTCAATCATATTTTATTTAGGATTAGAGGTTATTAATATCTTGTCTTTCATTCATACCTCAAGGCATCAACAACATTTATCTTCGAAGCTTGCCTTGCAGGAAATGTTCCACTTACAGCGCCAATCAAAAATCCAAACGTCAAACATCCGACTATAAGCCATAAAGGTGCAGCTGCTTGCAATAAATTTGTGTTTAATTGATTAATTGCAATAATCTCTACAGTTTTACTTATACCATATCCAAGAACTACTCCAATTAACGCTCCAATAAATCCGAGCATTCCAGATTCAATTAAAAAAATTATCATGATATCAGAGTTTTTTGCTCCAACTGCTTTCATCACACCAATTTCTCTTGTTCTTTCTAAAACAGAAGTATACATTGTGTTCGCAATTCCAATCGCTCCAACAAAAAGCGAAATCGCTGCAACACCTCCTAAAAAGCCAGTTATGATTAACAAAATAATTTGAAAACTTGCTAAAAGTTCTTCTGGTGTTAAAATTCCAAAATCCTGAGTATCTTCTGTCACACCACGCGAATTTCTTAATTTCTTTTCAACTCTTTCTGCAACTTCATTTATATCTTCGCCTTCATCAATTTGAACCATAATAAAATCAACTCTCTCTGGCTCATCGAATAATTCCCTAAAAGCATTCATCTCCATTAAAATAATTCTGTCATCATCAGGATTTCCTATTTGCTCTAAAATTCCTTTGACTTTAAAATCCTGGCCATTGATTGTTATTTTATTTCCTGCTCTTACAGGCTTCCCAAAAATATTTTGCGTTTTATAATGATTGCCAAGCACAACACCCACATCATTTTCTCCTAAAAATTTTCCTTCTTCTATTTTAAATGAACCTGTTTCAATATAAACATTTTGGCTTTCTGCAGGAAGTCCATAAACCATAAGATAACGCGTTTTTCCTCCAAACTCTACTTTTGCATTTCCAACTACAATATAAGAAATATCTTTTACCCCCTGAACTTTTTCTATAACAGTTATATCTTCTTCAGTAAGAAGTGTTCCACCGACGCTGCCTGGCGGTCCTAAAAATCCTGTTGAAGGTTGAACAAAAAACTTATCTGCTCCAAGAAGTCTAAATTGTTCATTCACAGCTGCTTGCAAACCCAAAGACAAACTAATTAAAGTAAAAATCGTCGCTATCGAAACAAAAATTCCTAACATAGTTAACCAGCTACGCAATCCTCTTCGTTTCAAATTTCTTACAGCGAGTTTGAAGTAATCGGTTAGCATTTTATACTCCAACTCCACTATTTAACCTTCTTTGAAAATATCCTGCTCTTATTCTTCCTTCATCACTTTCACTCATATCAATTCCAGGAGCACATGCAATTGCTTCATAATCTTCTCTACTCATATTTTCAACTTCTACTTCTATATTGCAATATTTTCTTCCAATAATTTTTTTAAATGTAACAACATACTTTGGTGAATAACCTCTTTTTACAGCTTCTTTAAAATGTGCTGCTTCATGATTCATCCAATCTTCAAATCTTTCTGGTTGCCAATGAATTCTTGAAAAGAATTCTCTAACTTTATTCTCATTTCTAAGATAAATTTCTCTTGATGAATAAATTTTTAATTTCATTTTATCCTCTCAACGCATCGACAACATTTAATTTAGAAGCTTGCATTGCTGGCAAAACTCCGCTAATCATTCCAACCAAAAACGAAAATGCAATCGCCCCGAATATTAAAGGATATGAAATCACCACCTCAAATGGAACTCCTAATGCGCTAGTAGCAGCTCCTGATACAAACAACGCCGCGCCTAATCCAAGTAATGCTCCAACAATTCCTCCGACGAGTCCAAGCAAACCAGATTCAATTAAGAACAACATTAAAATATCTTTATTTTTTGCTCCAACAGCTTTCATAACTCCAATTTCTTTTCTTCTTTCCAAAACCGACGTATACATAGTATTCGCAATTCCAATTCCTCCGACAAAAAGCGAAATCGCAGCGATTCCTATAATAATTATATTAATAATTCCTAAAACAGTATTTACTGCTCCGAGCGCCTGCAAAGGCGTTTCAACACTGAATGATTCTTCGCCGACTTTTTCATTTCTATCATTTCTTAATTTTCTCTCAATCTCATTTGCAACATCTTCAATCTTATCTTTATCCCGAACTCTAACAACAATCAAATCTATTTCATCATCTATTCCAAATAATTCTTCCATATCATCATTCATCAAAAAAACAACACTATTCAAAGTGAAGCTGCTTCCCCTTTCTAAAATTCCAACAATTTCATATTCTTTTTCTATTTTCCCTTTAAGCTTTATTTTTTTTCCAACTCTAAAATCTTTTCCGAAATCATTTGAATTTAAGAAATCATTTCCCAACATTACTTTGCCTGTGTCTCCAACCCTGAGCATTCTTCCTTCTTCTGCCTCTAAATCAAAACTATCATAAATAATATCTATTGCTTCTTGATTGTTCGGAATATCCCCTGCATAACCAAATCCAGACACTTCATTATATTCAAGACTTCCAACTCTTATTAAACGTGGAATTACAATATCAATTCCACTAACACTTTCAATAACTTTAATATCATGTTCATTAAGTTTTTCTACGACAGTTGAACCAGGAGGCCCAAATCCAGTACCTTTGTTTTGTATTGTTAATGTATCTACGCTCAACGAACCAAATTGCCCCAACACTGCAGCTTGCAATGCATTACCTAAAGAAATCAACGCAACAACAGCAGCAATACCAACAACAACACCAAGAATAGTAAGCCAAGAACGCAAACCCTTATGTTTAATATTTCCGAGGCTGAGTTTGAAGTAATCAGATATCATTTTTCAATATTTATCCTCCTTAGTTTGACTGGTTTATCTTTTCCATAGGCCATTACCAATACATTTTTTCCTTCTTTTGCCGACTCAATTGCAGGAACTAAACTCAAGAAAGTAGTATCGGACCAATTATAATCAGGATTCATTTTAACCACTTCTTCTTTTAATTTTCTGACTTTTTTTTCATCAACATATTTTATTCCATCGATATTTGTGATACCTGTTTCGGACCAATTAACTAAAAGATATCTATTCAAATGAGATACGTGTAACGGCATTATTCCAGAATGTTTGCCATTCCATTGATATAGTTCATAATCTTTCAATTCTCTTCGGGCAAAATTTTTCACGCTCTCTGAATTTTGCACATCTAAATTTGATGGGATAGTAATATTTGTTTGAGGTTCAACAACAAATAATTTAGTTTCTCTTTCTCTTAATTTTCCGCCAATTCCATAAAGATTGGCGCCGCTTGCAATACACCAATAACTTTCATCTATTTCCAAATTTAATTCTTCTAAATTTTTTGCAATTTTATTTCCAATAGGCCTCATTGCCCTTACACCTCTCAAAGCCTGATGTAATGGAATCAAATCTTTTCTTTGAGAAAGAACTTCTGCTTGTTTTTTTACATATCCTTCTTCCATGGGTTCTTTTCCACATATCACTTCAATATCATTTCTTTCAACTAAAATTTTGTCAGGAATCATTTCATAAGCCATTACAACTACAAGTTCTTTATTCATATTTCTCGAATGCCAACATAAAGCTTCTAATCCTGAAAACCCAACACCATCAAACAATTTATGATTGGGAAATTCAGACAATTGTTCTTGGATTAATTTAGAATTTAATAGATTTTCATACATCCAAAATTTTGGATTTCCTTCACTCACACCTTTTTCTCCATAAGATTTATCTCCTCTCACAACAATGACATGTCCTTTAACTTGCAGTTCTTCCTTAAGATCAGTTATCTTCACATCACTAGAATAAACTTCATCGACATCTTTAATTTCAAAAGCTTCGATAATATTATTTAATTTAGAAATCACAGGAGTTACCTCCCACTGAAACACTCATCACACAAAGTTCTTCTTTTAGGAAACATTCTTTCCCTCCAAAATTTTTGTAGTTCATTTAAAATTTCAGAATCATGAACCTCTTCACCATTCGGTCCAACATATGCTAAACCTTTTGGCGGATTTAAGAAATCATACAAATATTTTTCAACATAAGCTTTTTCATTTACCATTTTTAATTCCTCCCATTCTTTTTCTTGTTTCTAATTCTTAAATATTTTCTAGCTTGCCTGTAAACAATCCAAAGAACAATAAGAACAATTACAACACCAACATAAATCCCAGTATTGTTCTTTTTAATTAAACCTAACTCAAGAGCCCTTTCTTTTGTGTAAACTGTAAAAGGCAAATTAACAATTTCAGTTTGAACATTATTATCAAAATCTTTGTAAGTTACCGTTGCTTTCAAGTTTGAACTTGTTTCCTTAAACAAAACATCCCATGTAACAATGTCAGAATCTTCTGCGTTAACTGTGCCGACAAAAACCTTGTCCTTAGAAAGCAATTCAAAACCATCCGGCTCGATTTTAACAGATACAGATTTCAAATCTCCAAAACCACTATTGATTATTTCTAAACTTACTTTTCCTTGTTTTCCAACAACTGCATCTTTTGTTTCAATAGCAAAACCCAATTCAGTTTCAGCACTAACAGTAATTCCAAAACTTCCGGTTTTAATTGTTGGTGCAGTTTCGTCTTGAACAGTATAAGTTATTGAATAAGGAATATTATAATCTCCAGGTTTAATATCATTAGGAGATTTCAATGTAAAAGAAAAACTTTCTTTATCTCCATCTTTAATTCCATCTTCGCTGTCTTCTGAACTTCCAATAGTTGTAAAAGGAGTAGTACCAAGTACAAGCACAACAGAAACATCTTCTATATCATCACTAAGCGTGTTTTTAACATTTAATGTAACTTTTCCATTTTCTCCAGGGTGAAATTTTTCAGCGTCAACACTTTCAACAATAACTGCTGAAATTATGTTAAGTGTTAAAACTAATAATAATATACTAAATATTGTTAGTGAAAAAGTTTTTTTCATTTTTCATCTCCTCCATTGTCTAATCTATTTCCCAAAATCCCGATAACAATCATTGAAAGACCAGAATAAATTTTTGAAAGCCTTTCTCTTCTTTGTTCATAAAATCTCCTGGATTTATAATCTTGTAAATCTTCTACAGATGGATCCCAGTCTTCTTTATTTTCAACAGAATTAAGAAATTCATACAATTCCTCAAATATCTCTCCAGATACAACATCCAGAGAATATTTTTTTTCCAAAATTATTTGAGCGGCTTTTTTTTCCTCAGGAGACAATTCTTTAAATTTTTCTCTAGCTGATTCAACAGTTTTTTTTAATCTCATGAAAGAATAATCGTTTGCACTATGTTCTACTTCTGAGTAAAATAGATCAATGTCGTTCAATGCTCCTTCCAAACCTTCAAATGGATTTAGTATTGCCATATCTTCTCCTATCATTCATCCTATTTAAACTTTTCGATATTGTTACCATTAAGTAGTTAAAACATATCTTACACATTTATTGTTCACACTTCCCTTCTTTTTTCCATTTCCCATTAATCTTCTTCATTAAACAATCTACATTTCCATCTTTAACCATGTAAATTGTTTTAGCATGTTTCTTCCCTAGCTCTACATCATGCGTGACTATTATTATCGTAGTGCCATTTTGGTTAAGTTTGTCAAGGAATTTCATAACTCTTTCACCTGTAACAGAATCCAAATTTCCAGTCGGCTCGTCGGCAAGAAGAACCTCAGGTTCATTAGATAATGCTCTCGCAATCGCAACTCTTTGCTGCTGCCCTCCGGACAACTGGCCAGGATAATGATCCATTCTATCTTCTAAGTCAACCAAATTCAATAATTCTTCAGCTTTTTCTTCTCTTTCTTCTTTATCTTTATCTTGAAACAACATTGGCAGCATAACATTTTCCTTCGCAGTAAGATTAGGAATTAAATTAAATTGTTGAAAAATAAAACCAATTTTCTTTCCACGAACTTGCGCAAGTTCTGATTCAGTTAAATGTGAAATATTTTCATTATCAAGATAAATCTCTCCGAACGTCGGCAAATCAAGACTTCCAACAAGATTCATTCCTGTTGATTTCCCGCTTCCACTTGGACCCATTATTGCAACAAAGTCACCCTTTTTAACTCTAATTGAAATTCCATCAAGTGCTTTAACTACTTCTTCTCCCATTTCATAATGTTTTCCAACATTCTCAAGTTCAATTATGACGTTTTGTTTTTTTACCATAACAAAAAATTGTATAAAGAATTTTTAAATCTTCCTAAACCAAACTTTTAAAAACCACTTTTCTTCTTTATTATTATGATAATTCCAGTAAGATGTTTCTCATGCGGCAAACCAATTGGTCACTTGTGGGAACAATACAAAAAACGAGTTGCAGATGGCGAAGACTCAAAAAAAGTCCTCGACGAGCTTGGCTTAGAAAGATTCTGCTGCCGTTCAGTTTTCTTAGGACAAACAGATTTAATAGAAGTCGTTGGGAAGTTTAAGAAATCATAAAGTGTTTATTCTAAATAGCTAATTCTTTTCTGAATCCTTCAGTAATAAATGGCTTACCCCATATATCTTCATTATTAGCAACCCATCCAACCATATATCTTGAATAATTAATATCGTCTATAACTAAGTAGTCTTCCATAAATTTCTGGACCAATTCTTCAAAATTAAATCTCCCCTGATTTTTTCTAACAATTTCTACAATTGAATCATAAAATACTCCTTGTTCAGAGATATTTCTATGCCCTGTTAATCCAAAATCAGGAAAAACAAATTGAATTCCTCTCTCTAAAAGTTCCCAAGTATAATCTTTATAAAAATCATCCATTAGATTATTTAACAAGAATCATTTAATAATTTTATTATATTTCATTTCATCTTCCATCTACTCACTCTCCCACATTTCTCACACTCAACAGATTTCATTCCTTTCTTAATTCTTATCTTCGCATTTTTATAAGGAGACAAACATTTCCTGCAAAATAATCTCCGTTTCTCTTTTAATAAAATATTATGTGACATCGCCAATCTTTTTATCTTCTTAATCTCCTTCGGTGTCTTGCTTTTAATTTCTTTAAAAAATTCAGATATACTTTCTCTCGCCTCAGTTTTAGAAATTGATTTTTTCATTTAATGAAAATAAAAAAGACAGCTTGAAGGTTTAGCGGCTTTTCGGCCACTACCGCCATCAACATAGGAAGCTTAACTTCTGTGTTCGGAATGGGAACAGGTGTTTCCAACCTACTATGGCCGTCTTCAAACATTCGTGTAGTTATCCTTATTTAAATGTTACTCTTTGATGAAAAACAACACTTATATAGAAGTGTGCCTTATTATTTTAAGGAGCATTCAGTGTTAAGATTGCTTCGGTGATTTTTTGAATCTTCATTGATTCACACTGGCTTGTACCATAGCCCCACGAGAGTGGGGCTTTTTTCTAAATGTTTTTTATAACGAGTGTAGCTCGCTATTTTAGGAGAGGTTTAGCCGAGCGACTTCACGAAGGAGATTTTTATTTATCTATCCCAAGTGGGGTCGCGAGTTAAGGAGAACCTAGGTTCTCCAGCAATGCGGGAGACAGGATTCGGACCTGCGTAGGCACTAAGCCACAAGATATCTCCCGAGCCCGCTCGTTATTGACAAAGATATTTGTCTTCGCGAACTCACTCGACCTTAGTCTTGCCCATTTGACCACTCTGGCACTCCCGCATAATAGAACGATAAATTAACACTATAAAAAACTAATCCCGCCTTTCTGCATAATAACAATTCCCAATATTATTGCAATCAATCCAGGAAGATGAAATACTGACGAGATTAACAAAAAAATTCCCGAAACAAAATCAACCCAACTCGCGAAGTCTTGAAAAAAACCCAACAAAGATTTAGCAATTAAAACCATCCCGCAAAAAACCAAAACCCCGCTCGAGATTGAAACACCTGCTCCAAATATAATCAAAATAAATCCAATTACAACATCCATCCCCCCTAAAATCTTAATAATCATCTCTTTTCAATTAGTATACTTTTTAAATAGTTTTTCTATCTTTATTTATGCGCCTGTAGCTCAGCCTGGATAGAGCGCTTCCCCCCTAAGGAAGAAGTCGAAGGTTCAAATCCTTCCAGGCGCGTATAGTTAAATTTAAAACCCTTATCTCAATACTAATTTAAAGGAAAATATTGTAAAGAAAACCGTAGGTTGTCTTTACGCGTGGGTAGTTTAATGGTTAGAATATCTGGCTTCCAAGACGTTAAGTCAACTTCGTTGAAGAGCCCAGTTGATCCGGGTTCGATTCCCGGCCCTCGCATCGCTGGAGAACCTAAGGTTCTCCTTTGCAAAACCTCTCCTAAAAATCCTCGCAAAGCGAGTTTGATAAGAAGAAAAAATGGAAGAAGAAACAAACCAGACTCCCTCAAACATTGAGTCTACAAAACAAGAACATCATCATGAAGAAAAGAAAAAGGTTAGCTTCGGCGAGTGGCACGACCAATATTACAAATTATTATTACTAATTCCAATCGCTTTATTATTATTTGGATTAGTGTATGAATACAATTTCTACAATCAAAACAATGATTTCATAAAAAGAGATATTTCTTTGACAGGAGGCACTTCTGTAACAATTAATGAACCAATAGACGCAAAAACAATAAAAAATGACTTATCAGAAAAATTAGAAGAAATTGATGCGAGAGAAATTTATGATATTGTTTCAAGAAAACAAAAAGCAGTGTTAATAACCACAAAGTCCGAATCTGATTTGACAAAATCTGTATTAGAAGAATATTTAGGATACGAACTTACAGAAGAAAATTCAAGCATAGAATTCACAGGCTCAACTTTAAGCCAAGGTTTTTACAAACAACTAATTATCTCAATTATCTTCGCCTTCATTTTAATGGCTATTGTCGTCTTCATAATTTTCAGAACTTTAATTCCTTCTTCAGCTGTTGTTATTTCCGCTTTTGCAGACATATTCATGACATTAGTTGTGGTAAATCTTTTAGGAATTAAAGTTTCAAGTGCAGGAATCATTGCTTTTTTAATGTTAATAGGATATAGTGTTGACACAGATATTCTTTTAACAAACAGAGTATTAAAAAGAAAAGACGACTCGCTTAACGAAAGAATTTATGGGGCATTTAAAACAGGAATCACAATGACATTAACTTCTCTGCTTGCAGTCATTTTTGCCCTGTTTGTTGTTAAAGATTTTTCAGTAGTTTTAACACAAATTTTTACAATTCTTTCAATAGGTTTAACATTTGATATTTTCAACACATGGATTACAAACGTTTCAATTTTAAAATGGTATGTTAACTCTAAAACAAAAAATTAAACAAAATGAAAATTAAACTTACTTGGAAAATATGGATTTTAATCATCGTCGTAGCATTGTCTTTAATTTCTATCTTTGGACTTCCGCCAAAATTCTTGGAAAAGGGTGTTTTAATTACAAGCGTAGAACAAAATTCATCCGCTTTCAATGAAGGATTGAGAAAAGGCCAGATTATAGATTCTGTCGACGGACAAAAAGTTAACAGCGTTGACGATTATTCAAGAATAATTTCTGAGAAGTTCCCAACAGAAGAAAAAATTAAATTAATAATCACAACAAAAGATTCTCAGGCTGTTTTATTCGTAAACCAATCTCCAGAAATTACAATAGTTAACTTGCCTAAAACAAATATTAAAACAGGATTGGATTTGACTGGCGGTTCAAGAGCATTAATCAAAGCAAAGGGCGTCGACCTTACTGCTTCCGAAGTAAACGACCTCGTCGATATAACAAGAAACAGGATAAATGTTTATGGAATCTCTGATGTAAAAGTGTTGCCTGTTTCAGATTTAGATGGAAATCATTTTATGTTGGTGGAAGTCGCTGGTGCAACACCAAAAGATTTGAAAGATTTAATTTCACAACAAGGAAAATTTGAGGCGAAAATTGGCAATGAAACAGTTTTTATTGGAGGAAAAAGAGATATTGAATCCGTATGCAGTTCACCATCCTGTTCTCGTATTAAAAGTTGCGACCTTTCTTCAGACGGAAGCACTTTTTGTTCTTTTGAATTTGTAATTTACCTTAGCGAAGAAGCAGCTCAAAGACATGCAGACATAACAAGTGTATTGGGAATTAATGCAACAGCAGGAGGAATTTCAGGAAGATATTTAGAAAAACCACTCGACCTTTATTTAGATGGCGCACTAGTGGATTCTTTATTAATTAGCGAAGGATTAAAAGGAAGTGTAACAACTCAAATTCAAATTTCTGGTTCTGGTTCTGGTCCAACAAGAGAAGATGCTTACCTCGACGCACAAGATTCAATGAAGCAGCTTCAAACAATTTTAAAGACAGGAAGTTTGCCATTTGAATTGGAAATTGTTAAATTAGATACAGTTTCACCAACACTTGGAAACAATTTTATAAAAATTATTTTGTTGGCAACTCTTGCTGCAATGGCGGCAGTTGCGATTATAATTTTCTTAAGATATAGGAAATTAAAATCTTCTCTTGCTTTACTGTTAATAAGTCTTTCAGAAATTATTATTATTTTGGGAGTGGCAGCTCTTTTAGAATGGAATCTTGACTTGCCAAGTATTGCAGGAATTCTTGCAACAATCGGAACAGGAATTGATGATTTGATTATTGTTATCGATGAATCAAAACAAAGCAAAAATTTAAGTTTAAAACAACGGATGAAACTGGCATTTGTAACTATTTTAGGAGCATATTTTACTTCAGCAATTTCATTGCTTCCATTATGGTGGGCAGGTGCAGGGTTGTTAAAGGGATTTGTTTTCACAACTCTTATTGGAATCACTGCCGGAATATTGATAACTCGCCCGGCATTTATAGATATAATAAAGAAAATTGAAGAATAATTCTTCTACATAAATTATTTTATTAAATAAAATGTATCCAAAACAACACATTATCTTCGGGTTTCTATTTTCCTTAATAATTTTTTTAATTTTCCCACAAATAGAATGGATTGGTTTTGCAGCAATTTTTTTATCAAGTTTTTTAATTGACGTCGATCATTATCTAGTGTATGTTATTAAAGAAAAAGATTGGAATTTGAAAAATGCATATAATTGGTATATTGAATCAGAGAAAAAATCTCAATCTCTTTCCCTTAAAGAGCAAAAAAACTCTCCTTCTCCTATATTTGTACTTCACGGAATAGAAATATTAGTTATAATTGCACTTCTTGGGATTTTTTTTTCAAAATTATTTCTCTTTATTTTTGTGGGATTCTCGTTCCATTTTCTTTTAGATGCGATTCATATTTATTTCCTTAGATTTAATCACAATAGATTTTCTTTAATATATTCATACATAAAATTTAGAAAACAAAAAGTCTAATCTTCTAATAATCCTTGTGCATCAGGTTCTTCTTCAATTCCCTTCACACCACAATAAGGACATGTTCTATTTGTTTGATCCAATTCAGATTCAAAACGGT
This sequence comes from Candidatus Woesearchaeota archaeon, assembly GCA_964466575.1. Taxonomy (GTDB): domain Archaea; phylum Nanobdellota; class Nanobdellia; order Pacearchaeales; family GW2011-AR1; genus PFCY01. The sequence continues at coordinate 16,047 of CAYXNP010000001.1, forward strand.
AATTACATCCTTTACATATAAATTTCATGATATATTAAGGATTAAATTATATATAAATTTATTTATTTAAGAATATATCAATTAAATATAGCCGGAGTAAGGTAAACTTCAATAACTGCGGCGATTGCTAAAATTATCATTGCGATAAAGAGCAATATCACAACATTTTCAATAACTCTTAGAAACTTGGCATTTCTAAAACCATTTCTAATAACCCCTATACCAAAAATTCCTCCGGCCAAAGCAGTAATAAAATATGCAGCGATTTCAGGAAATCCATGAATCATATACCTTCCAATGCCAACTGGTATGTTTTGAATTTGGTATTTTGAAAAGATTCCAATCGCGGCAGCAATAACACTGGCATTCCACGCTAAAATAAAAATAACACCGGCTCCAAAGACCAGAGAAAAAATTAATGTAAAAATCATAACATAAACATTATTTTCTAAAATAGCCATAAACCTGTCAACTTTTGTCATCCCCCCTGTTCCAGCAATTTTGCTCGTAAAATCAAATTGGGAAATACATTCATCTAAATTTCCAGGATTATTTATTGCGCAAAAAGTTTTTATCTGAAAATTAAATAAATTTGGATTCTGTAAAACTATAAACCAAAATGAAAACGAAATTATAAATCCAAGAAACAACCACATAAATGCATAAAGTGCATCGCTGTGCGCTTTCCACACACTCAATAAACCCTCAACACTTTCGTCCTGTTCTTCTTCCTCTTTGATTAAAAAATACATATAAGGAAGACTAAACATAATACAAAAAACTATTACAATCATTCCAGATGCATCTTTCAAAGCAACATCATTAGAAAAAAACCAGTGCACTAGCAAAAGTGAAAGCGAACCATAAAGTAAACCGACAAACAACATCTTCCACGACCTCTTTTGAGTTTGACTCGGGTGTATTAACATCTCTAACATATTTTTAAGAACTAAATGAAACTTTTAAATCTTCACTTTATTGAATCTTAAAACTTTTCAAGTATCCACTTTGTAAAAATTTGCTCGCTTATTCATTCGCGAGAATAATTGCTCAGAAATCTTCTCGCGACCTCACTTGAACAAGGTTTTGAGGCGACACTCGTGAAATCGTTCGCCTTTGGCAGATTTCTTCGTTAATAATTTCTTTAAGCGAAAAACTTGACGAAGTCTGGTTGCAGGAAGTGTGAGAAACCCGCTGGTGGTTTTCATTGACAAAGTCAGTTTTGAGTGAGCATTTTGACTTTGGTAATTTTTATCAATAACAAAGTCGGAGTGCGAATAATCAATATCACAAGCTTGCGAGTGCTAATGTTTACTTAGAAGGTGGACTTAACACTTTATTCAATTTTTTCCTTTTTCCGATTATCTTCTTGAGCATTAAGAATAATTTTTGTAACTTCTGAATTTATTTCTTCAAGAGAATTACTTAAACTTTCTTTAATTTCATTTAATCTTCCTAACTGGTTTTCAATAAGCTTTTTTGTATCAGAAATATTTTTATTTACAAAATTTTTACTTCCAACATCCACAATCAAATCTTCTGAGAGTAATTTAGCTTTAACAAAAATTCCTCTTCCAACTTGGGCAAGTATTTCTTCATCTTTCTTTCCTTTTAATTCATCTAATCCAAGACTCAACGAGGACAATTCAATAGTATTTTGTTCAACTAATTGCAGCTGCTCTTGAATTTGCCTCATTTGTTGCTCAAACATTCCTAATTTCATAATTAATTCTTGTTGATTTTCTGTATTATTTTCTTTTGCCATAAAACAACACCTTAACATGTTTTAAAAAGGTTACGATAACAATTTTTTTAAAGATTAAAATCCTAATTTATTTATGTCTCTTTTAAAAAAACTAGGAAAACCTTTGTTGCCATTTATTTTAGGGGCAGGATTATCATTTAACAATCCTTTTTCTTTTTCTAATATTCCCCCTCAATTAGAATTAAAGAAATCTTTTGATTACTCTGAAGAATTTGAAGAAAGCATTCCTACTGATATCGTCCAGCTTTCTGATGGTTCTTACTTGGTTGCAGGGCAGGCAGATATGGAATCAGACCTAACAGCTCATGATGAACATATATTTTTCACTCAACTTTCTAATGATTTAGAAACACAAACAAATAAATTAATTCTTGACCCACATGTTGTTTATTCTTCCGGGTTTGTCGATACAATTGATAATGGTTTTGCTGTTTCTGCAAATCTTTGGTACTGGACGCATTGTTCTTCAAACTTAATTAAATTTTCTAGTTTAGGGGATGTTTTATTAAATAAACCTTATTCAGAAGTTTTCGCCGACGAATTTGCTCCCACTTGCATTATGTCCGGAAATACTGCTTTGATTCAATTTGATGATGAATATAATATTGTCGGCGGAAATAATTTTATAAAACTAGACTCTGAAGGCAAAATCGTAACTGGCTGGCCCAGAACCACTACAGTAGAAGATTTTGATTTTCCTAATGGTTTGTTCTTTAATGGTAACTTATTTTTTACCAAAAGGAAACCGCGCCCAGGAAGGGAAACCTATTTTTTTAAAACAGATTTAGATGGAAACGAATTAATTAAAAAAGACCTTCAACATCCAGGCAATCCTATAGGCAAAATTTATGTCTTAGATGACAACAGCTTATTCTTTTCTTCAAATTTGGAATTACAAGTCCAGCCAAATAGAACAAAGTATAATTCAGCTTTATTCAGATTAGATTTAAATGGAAACACTTATCCAGGATGGCCAATAATTTTTAATCGGGACTATAACGATTTCGTTTCAAAATTAGAAAGAATAAGTGAAAATGAATTCTTATTGCCAGGCAATTCCTATTCTGATAATCCTTATGAATGGAAGTTTACATTAAAGAAAGTAACTTCCGACGCCGAGATTCTTTGGGAAATAGTAGATTCTTCAAATAATGTAACACGCATCAACAAAGCGATTTTAAATTCAGCCAACGAAATTATAGCAGTGGGGTATGAACTTTCTGAAAACGAAGAAATAAATGGATTAATTTTAAAATTTTATCCAGAATCACAAAAAGTTTACCAGCCTCTTGGGTTTGATAATGAACCTTTTGAAATAGGGATAGACAACTTTGCTTTTCCAAATTGGCTGCCCACCTTTGAAGATGTTGGCAACGATTTTTTAGAGAGCTTAAAAACAATAATTGAGTTAAATGGAATTAGTTCAGCAAAAGATTCTTTAGATATTGAAGAGAGAATTGAAGAATATCTTCCTTTAGCAGTTACTTATGTAGAATATTCTCTTCCAAGCAATGATTTTGGTATGTCTGCATTAGCAAATTATCTTTTTGAAAACCAATCATATGGTTCATATGGTAATGAAAGATTAGGCGCACATAGTCTTGAACTTACTTCAGAGCTAAGAAGATCAATTCGAAAAGAGCACAGAAAACTTCCTTATGTGAGATTTGCAAGAAACGTGGGCATTTTATCAAACCAAAATAAATTAGAAGATTTAATTGACATTACATCCAACAAAGACACACCAGCAATATTAATTTGTGAAAATTCAACTAGTGAACATCCTGTTCTCGCATATTCTGTTGAAGATGGACAAAACACAGCAAAAATAAATATATATGATCCAAATTATCTTGACTTGGAATTAACTGCCCAAATAAATAAGCAAGATGATTCATTTTCTTATTTTGATTATGAAGATACATTTGTTTTTGATTCAAATTGGCTGTATCTTGATACTGCTATTCTAAATGCTATAAATTTATTCAAAGAGAAATACCTCGAAGATCTTGTTGAACAAGGTCTTGATTTATTTGTTTTATTCCCATATTATCTTCCAACAAAAGATTTAGAACAACCAGAATATTTAATCGTCGATGAAAATGGAAATCGTCATGGTTATGAAAATGGAAATTACTTCCAAGAAATTCCCGGATTAACTGAAAAACAAGTTGGTGGCGTCTTTTCATTAACTATACCATCTGATTTAGAATATTCTATTTCTTTTAGTGATGTTCCCAGTGCTACAACAAATTTATCTTTAGTAAATTCTGGAACAAATGAACAAGAAACCAGAACATGGTACGGCTTACCGATTGCAAATCAAGATTCAGTTTATTTATCATCAAGACAAAATAATTTAGAAATTACTTCAGCCACAGGAACAACATCAATTCCTCCAACACACCATGAACAAAATATTTCTTTTTATGATTTCAACACCGACGACAAAATAGATTATTTGGATTTATTCAGTTTTTCAAACTCTTGGAAAGAAGTATCGAGCCCCTCAAATTATAATCAAGATTTTTTATTAAAGATGATTGAGAATTATGCTAACTGAAAAGCAGATGTTTTAATTATTTATATAAACTAAGTTTGTTTAATAACCAATAATCTTCGGAATTTTACATTCACAACTCCCTTGCGAAGAAGCCCGACAGGGTCGGTCGAGTGTGTTGACTTTGACAAATTTAAATAGTTGATAACAAAGTCAAGGCACGAGTAGTAGCTATTAATAACTCGCGCAAGCGAGCAATCTCAAACAACATTCATCCACTTTCTAATAAATGTACTAAATATAATTGAAGCAATTAAATAAAACCAAAACCAATTCATGAATCCAAGAAACTTGAATCCTTCTAAAGCAGGAGAGCCGAAATAATCCATAAACCATCTGAACATTAAAATTAAAGGAATACCAGTATAAATCATTCCCCTCATGCTCAATTTCATCATCGGCATAACAAATTTCATACTCTCTTTTTGCAGCTGCATAACTTTTTCAGGATGGTCTTTAAATTTCTTCATCTCATCATTTAATGCTTTTTGTTCTTTTTTCATTTCTTTCAATGTTTCTTGATCTGTCGCATACTTTTGCACAATCGTCATAAAAATTGTAATAATCAAAACAAGAATCGTCATTCCCCAAAACACATCCCAATTCAGAAACCATCCAGCAGTTGGATCCAAAATCTTATGGGCATTACCTTTTATTGCAGGATATTTATCCCACATGCTTACAACTATCAAAGACAAAACAAGTACAATCATCACAGGAACAAAACTTGCTTCTCCCTTTTTATCTGATTCTTCCATATTTTAAAGTAGAGAGCATGGTTTTTAAAATGTTTGAAAATTCAAAATATAATATTACTCAAAAAATATCACTTTATCTAATTTCTTGAAATGTTTATCTAATGTTACAACAATTCCTTTATGAATTAAAGCCGTCGCATAAATAATAGAATCTGCCATAGGTATATTGTGTTTTATTGATACTTCGACGGCTTTTTCAGCAATTTCATTTTCTATAGGAATGATTAAACTTCTTTCCTTGACTTTTTGGATAGCTATATCGACTTTGTTTGGAGAATTCTTTAAGGAAAGTTTTTTCTTGATTTCATATAAAGAAATAACTGACATTAAAACGATTTCACCCGAATCTATGAACTCTTTATGATTTCCATTATAAAAGTAATCAAGCCATATAGAAGAATCAAGAAGTTTAGTATCTGTCATTTTCATCTCTTAAATCTTTTAGGATTTTTTCTTTGGGCATTTTTCCTAAGAATCCTGCCAAGGATTTCTTGCCGGATTGTCCGCTTGCCATTTTGACAATAGCTTCATCATAAGAAGAAACATCTAATTCTGCTTTTAGTTTTTTTAATAATTGAAGCGTTCTTTCGTTTATTTGAATAGTTGTCGGCATATAATTATATATCTATAGTTATATAAGAATGTTTTGGTAGGATTTCCTCCAAATTCATTACTCTTATTTAGTAATAACATAATAGAAATATTTAAAAAGGTGAGATTTTTGGATGATGTATGGAAGAAACACAATACAGAATAAGAAAAGCAAAGCCTTCTTTGCCAGCGATAGATTTACTTCCTGTAATTTCTTATAATGGCAGAGAATTAGATGTTGCTGTTTTCGGACCAGGAGTTTATTCAAATAATTTAGACGAAATGCAAAAACAATATTCTCATTTAGAAGAATTTCCAATAATTTCGTTTATACCCGCAATAACTTCTGAATCAATTTCAATTGCTAAATATGGTTTTGGAAGTAAAGAAGAAGTAGATGCTAAGAGAGATATTTTTGATCCGAGATGGCTTCAATTAGGAAGAATTGTTAGAACTTCAGAAGGAGTTTATACAAATACTGAAATTACAGATGAAAAAGAATTAAAGAAAATGTTGAATGGAGTAAAAGAAGTTAATGGTATTTATTTAATCGACGATAAAGTTGGATTTGCTCCTTATGAATCATTCAATCAAGGAGTTCAAGATGCTGATACTTTTGCTGAAAGCGGACTAGCAAGAGTTCTTGAACACACTGAAGAAAAAGTTGCAAAGAACTTAAGAGAAATTGCTTCTCCTAAAAATTATAAGAGAGGAGTTAATGTTTTCGGATTTGATTCTGTTAAAGAACCAGTTTCAAAAGTCGCGAGTCTTTACTCCGGCGGGGTCATTGACGTCAACTGGCTTGGCGTGGATGGCAGCGACTGGTACGTCGACGGCTGTGCTTTTGGGGTGTTAAATGAAAACACCGAAGGCGTTTCGCAAAATTTTTCTTGAGTAAGATTTATTAATTATTTATTATATAATATTTTGTCTTAGTGAGATGAGAATCTCTTCTAAGGCCACACGCATCTTGCTTATGCTCAAAGAGTATCAAATGCAATCTTGACATTAAGTAAGTGAAACTGAAATATGAAAAGATGGTGATTTTATTTTAAAGTAAGATGCTACATAGTTGGGTTGCGAGTCTTAACTCCAACAGGAACATTGACGACAACAGGCTTAACGTGAATGGCAACAACTGGAACGACAACAACGGCTATGCTTTTGGAATGGCTTTAGATACTAAGACAATATTCATGAAAACTTACAAAAATCTTTATGAAAAAATAATTTCTCCTGAGAATCTTATTCTTGCATGGAAAAAAGCAAGAAAAGGAAAAACAAAAAAAGATTATGTGGTTGAATTTGAAAAACGTCTGGATGAAAATTTAAAACAACTTCATGAAGAATTAGAAAATCAAACTTACATGCCAAAACCAATGGAGACTTTTATTTTACGTGATCCAAAAACAAGAAAAATCTCAAAATCCGATTTTAGAGACAGAGTTGTTCATCATGCTATTGTTAATGTTCTTGAGCCAATATACAATAAAATATTTATTTATGATTCCTGTGCAAATAGGAAAGGCAAAGGAAATTTGTTTGCCTTGAAAAGATTTTATTCTTTTATAAGAAAAGTTTCTGAGAACGGCAGAGTAAAAGGAATATTCAGCAGAAATCAGGTAAAGGGATATTGCCTAAAGGCAGACATAAAACATTATTTTGAAGAGGTTGATTATGAAATTCTTTTGAAGATAGTTGATAGGAAGATAAAAGATGAAAAAGTTATGTGGTTGCTCAAACGTGTAATAGAGAGAGAGAGAGAGAGAGAGAGACGGCGACGATTGTTTATCAAAATTTGCGCGACAGCACAAAGGAATGCCCTTAGGCAACTTAACGTCGCAGTTCTTCGCTAATCTTTACTTAAATGAATTAGATTATTTTGTTAAACACAAATTAAAAGCTAAATATTATATTAGGTATGTGGATGATTTTGTTTTATTATCTAAGTCAAAATCTCAGTTAGAAAAATGGAAAGAACAAATAGATAATTTCCTAAAAGAAAATTTAAAATTAGAGTTGCATAAAGATAAATCAAGTATTATTTCTTTATCAAAGGGTGTTGATTTTGTTGGATTTAGAAATTATTATCACTATAAATTATTAAGAAAGAGAAATGTAAGAAAAATGGAAAACAAAATTGAGAAATATAAGAAGTATGAAATTCCTAAAGAAAAGATGTGCGAGATTTTTCAAGGATGGAATGCTTATGCAAAATGGGCAAATAGCTTCGAATTAAGAAAAAGAATAAACAGCGGGATTAACTCTTCCTATCCCCCCATGAACTTTCGCATCGCTGGATGCATATCAACAGCGTGCTGCTGCGCAATATTCTGATAAAATTGATAAGTAATCATAATAACCAACAGCAACGAAGTTCCTGAAACCAACGCACCTATCATGTTAGTTATCGAACCTAAAAATCCTATGGCCGCGCCGCCCATTACAGTTAACGGCATAATATATCTATCCAATATACTTTCTAATACACGTTCATCTTGTCTAAATCCTGATAACTGCAAACCACTTGACGCTATATTATGTGCCTGCGCTTTGGAATCCATTCCAGATGTTTTAACCCAAAATATTGAGAAAACTATTGATAAGATTACAAAAAATAAAATATGTGTTAATCCTTGAAGTAAATAAATAGAAGGAATACTTGCTCTCTGCCTAATAAATAAATCTAATAGATTAGTTGAACCCATCCAAAACGCTAAGCCAGATCTTGCCTGACCCTGATCAAATCTTCCTAAGAATGTAAAATACGACGCTATTTTAGCACCTCCCTTGCATAATTCAGGAGTTTCTCCAGATAAACAAGGTTGTGCAGCATTCTCCATTATTCCACCAAACAATTGGATATTTGCAATTAATGCTGCAACTAAAATAACTGGAATAACACTTGCATAAAAAAACGCCAAAGGCCATTTAACCTGATAACCCTTAATTCTTCCGTAAGATAAAGGAATTTCAACTTTCAATGATTGCGCCCATACAACAGCGAGATAAACAACCACTGTCGCAATTATTGCTCCAAGTGCAGCGAACATTTCAACAGAGTTTGGATTAATTATATTTTGAATCAAAACAAAAACTTTTCCAGGGCAGGCAATTTCTTTCAAATTAAATAAACAAATCGTTTCAGCCCCAGAACTGTTTGTTCCTATAAATTGGAATGCCTGGATAATTAATTGTTTAGAAACTCCGGCTCCAATAAATAAACTAACACCTGAGCCAAATCCCCATTTCTGCATTAAATCATCCATATAAAATATTGCTAATCCTCCAAGTATTAACTGAAAAATTAATATTGAAGTAAAACCAGGCACAGCTTGCAAACCCTGCATCATTACAAAAACCATTGCTTCAAAAACTATGAAAAAGAAAACTAATATTTTCTGGATTCCCTGAAAAAACTTCCTGCCTTCAGGTGTTGCAGTATCAATTTGAATAATTTGTGCTCCAACAAGCAGCTGTAAAATAATAGACGCCATTACAATTGGACCAACACCAAGCGAAATTAAAGAACCAAAATCTGCTCCAAGAACTGTTGCAAAAAATTTGAAATTCTCCAATGCATTATTTGATAAACCATAAAGAGGAATTCCGCTTAAAAGAAAAAACAAAACAAGAACAATTATAGTCCATTTTAGCTTAACATTAAAACTAAGTTTTTTCTCTTCCGGCTTCCTAACTTCGGGAATGTATTGGAATATGTTTCTTAAATCCATTTTTATTTATTTTTGTTATTCACAATATCAGAATAATGTCCTAATTTACTTATTTTAATTTTTATTTGTGATTCATTATATTTATCAACTTTTGCAACTAAAGGGATTCTTGTAACTTTAATTCCCGAGCCTTCAAAAGGATTAATTTTTCTGGGATTATTTGTTAGTAATCTTATTTCTTTAAATTCATAATCTTTAAGTATCTTTATTGCATTTGAATAATTTCTTTGGTCAATAGGTAAATCTAAAACTTCATAAGCAGTCACAGTATCTTCTCCTTTATCTTGTTCCATGTAAACTTTTGTATGATTCCATTTTCCAATACCCCTTCCCTCATGCGACCAAATATAAATAATTAATCCTCCTTCTTTAGCTATTTTTGTCATAGATTCATCAAGCTGAAATTTGCAATCGCATCGTTGAGAACCAAAAACTTGTGCAAAACTGCATGCAGAATGAATTCTAACAAGAGGATTTTTTAATTTTCTGACGTCGCCTTTTTCAAGAACATAGTATTCTTCTTCATTGGGAAATTTATATGTATGGAGTTTAAACTCAACTATTTTTCCATCCCTCAACAAACATGGCAATTTCATTGGTCCAATTTTCTTAAATTCTTTTTTATTTAACATTTTATTGCTCTTCTTCAGGCGAATTAATTTTTATTCTCCCTTTTTTTTAACTTTCTTCGCAGGAAGTATAATCTCACCACCAGCTTTTTTCACTTTTTCTATTGCTGATTTTGAAGCTTTCATTGCTTTTATAATTAACTTTTCTTTAATTTCTCCGTCGCCAAGAATAACATATTTTTCTAAATTAATCTCAAATCCTTTAGAAGTTTCTTTTGCAATACCTTTTTTAACTAAATTATTCAGGTTTGTTTGAATGCTTCTCACATTAATTTTATTTGTTTTATCTCTTTCTGTTCCCTTTGAAGTCTCTCCTTGCTTTCCAAAATATTTATGTCCATACAATTTCAAAACCAATGTCTTTTTTTGGTCACTTCTTTTACCGCTTCCAGACATTCCCTTTCCTCCTCGATGCCCGGTTCCTTTTTTCTTTTTTCTCGCACCGCTTCCATGAGTTCCCATTTTTCTGCCGTGCATTCTCGAAGATTTTTTTCGTTTGTGTGTTTTAGACGGCATTTTATCTGTTATCTCCTTCTCCATGAAGAATGTCTCTTTCTTTTCTTGAATTTAATTTTGAAATATTCTTTTCAGCTATTTCGTTTAAGTTTAAGTTTAATTCTGTTGCTAAAGCAGCAAGATACCAAAACACATCACCCATCTCTTTCATTAACTCCTCTTTTTTCTTTTCACTAATTTCTCCTTCATTATCTCTCATAATTTTTTTTATTTTTTCCAAAACTTCTCCACATTCTCCTCCTAATCCCAATGCCGGATAAAAAATATTGTTTCCTTTATTAGGATAAATAGCTGTTTTCCATGCTTGTTTTTGATATTCATTAAAGTCCATTTTTTAAATCATCTTCCCAATTAATTTACTTATTTCCTTGCCATTATCTCCAAGAATTCCTTTTGGATAATGTGTTTTTGTTGGCGCATTATCTCCAACTCCTTTGAATCCTCCTCTTGGAGGATGAAGTCTATAAAAATTTTCAATATTAGTTTTTCTGCTTTCATTTAATTTCTTGTGCATTTTTTCATCAATTCCTCCATAAGCAACAAAATCTTTAATCTTTTTTAACATTCCGAGTTGCACTTGCGTCGGATTTTCTAAAACAACGCACGCATACTTCTGTCTTAATCTTAATCGATAAAGAGTTTCAGCTAAATCTTTTCGCACTCCAATCATTCCCCTAATTCTTATTATTGCTATCATTTTATATTGTTGCCTCCAATAATTTTAATAATCCTGATTGTTCAACTTCCTTAACTCCTATTCTTGAATATCCTCTATAAGAAAATTTCTCACCACGGATTAAGAATAAAAAGTTTCTATGTCCCTCTCCTGCTTCTGGCGGAAGTGGAGCTTCTTCTACAACCCTAAATCCATTGGAATGAGAACTATCTTTTCCATAATAAACTCCTTCGATTTTTTTCATTACTAATCTTTTCTTAGATGTTTTAGGATCAATTTTTTCTCGATAATATTTCACAACAACTTTATCTCCTCTTTTCACTCCACTTAAATCCTTAAGTTGGTTTATTTCTTTATATTCTTCACTCATCTTCCACCCCCAATATTTACTTTAGTTTTCTTTAGAGCATCAATAGTTGCTTTAACTAAATTGAAAGTCGTTCTTATCTTTCCGAATGTCTTGCTGTAAATATCTTTAATTCCCGCTATTTTCAAAATCTTTTTAACCTCGTTTGCAGCAACCAATCCAGTTCCTTGCGGCGCAGGATACAAAATTATCCTGACACTTCCGGCTTTTCCTTCAACTTTAAACGGAACAGTATGCAATTCACTGCAAGAACAATCAAAACTCGCACAGCCCCTTTTAATTTTAATAATATTCAATTTAGCTTTTCTTATTGCCTTGTCTCTTGCTGGAAGAGTTTCTTTTGCATTTCCGGCTCCAACCCCAACATGTCCATTTTCGTCGCCAACAACAGCCAAAGCTGAAAATGTCGGAACATTTCCTTCTTTTGTTTTACGTTGAGTTTGTCTCCATGCTCTCCTTTTTCCTCCCCCAAATTTTCCCTTGCTCTGTCCTATTAGTAACAAGTCTGATTTAACTTTCAGCAAACTGTCAACTATCTGCTCTTCTAAAATTTTAAGATTATTATCTAAAATAAAATCTAAATCTTTTATTTCCTTTGACTTAACTTTTTTTCCAAGAGCCGTCTTTGGAACCCACGACGCCAATTTTTCTTTTTCCTGCTCTGCAAATCTCGATGCAAATTTCTCTGCCCTAGTTAATTCCTTAAATTCTATTTTTTCAACTTGTTCCTGAATATTTTTCTCTTTCAAATTTTCTGTTTTCTTTGGTTCTTGTGACATTTTATGCTAATACCCCCTCCAATTTTTCATTATAGATTAATCCCCTAATCTTAGATATTAATTCATCAACTTTTGCGTAATCTTTTTCTGTTATAATTCTTTCTCTATCTAAATTATACTCCACTCCTAATTCATCACACTGTCTAACAATATCTGGGTAAGTAATAACAACTTGCTCAGACCTTTCTTCATCCCATCTTTCCTTAACAAACTCTCTAACTGGTTTAACTTCTTCTAACAAATTCTCTGTGGCAATTCCTTCAAGTTCATGAGATATATTATTTTCTCGTAGCATTTCAACTGCAGACGCCTTTCCACTCCAAGCATGATAATAATCATGCAAGTATGCTAAACAATTACCATCACTCATTTTCCACCTCCAATCTTATTTTTAATCTCGTCGAATTTTTTAGAAATAACATCTGTTTTCAAATGTTTTCCTTCTAAACGTTCTTTATCCGGGAAAATATTTTCCTTTTCTGTCACATCAATCCCAGCATCAACAAGTCCTTTTATGAACGCATAAACTTTTGATTTGTGAACATTCCTATTCATCCCAAAATCAACAATTACCTTTTCTTTATCTGAAACTTTCTTTCCCATTAGTAATCCAGTTAAATATGACGCTGGCAAAGTCTTTAAACTATTTACAGCTTCTTTCGGCCAGCCATAATCCAAAAGTTTTTTAGACGTAATCCCAAATTTAATTTTGTCTTGTGCCTCTTTGCTGATAATTAATTGTGCAATTATATATTTGTTTGATTTTCTAAAAACAATTCTTGGAGAATTTCCTTTAAGCAGCTTAATTCTTTTTGAGTAATTTGTCTTTGCCTCAAGTCGTCTTCGCCTTACTATTTTTCCAACTTTCTTTTTCATTTTCTTCCCCCTAAATCTGATTTAATGTGTTCTTTTAATGACCTCAGCGACCCATATTGCCTGTTTCTAATTTTTTTTCTTATTTCTCTAAAATCATCCTGAGAAATTTCTCCCCGGGCTTTTATATTTTTTAAGTATGTTCTCAATTTTCTTGTTATGATAATATAGTCTCTCTTTCGCGTATTAACTTTCTTCTTAATTTTTCCAGGATTCCTTCTTCTTTTTTTATTAACTTTACTCCGTCCCTTAATTCCTTTAATTAATATTGCACCGTCTTGTTTCAAATCTTTAATATCTTGTTTCGTAATTGCTTCTTTAATTTCACTCAACCGCTCTTTCACAAATATAATTCTTTCTTTCCCAACATTCAATACTCGTTTAGCCAGATTTTTTTTCTTATCTAATTTCATTTTTATCCTCGCTGACATTTAATTTAGCTTCGTCCTTCGGCTCCAGATTATTTCTAGAGGTTAACTTATCCTTAGAAGATTTATCTTGACTATCAGTTGCTATTTTCTTTGATTCAACCTTCTCCTTATTATCTGCGTTAGCAGCTATTTTTTCTTTCCCCTTACTTTCTTCCTTTTTCTCTTCGACAGTTTTCTTTTCAACTTTATCTTTCTTTCCTGCTTTTTTATCTTTAGCTTTTTTCGCTTCTGCTTTCTTTTTTTGTTCTTTCTCAAATTCTTTTAAGAATTTTTCAGTATCCATGTTTTGAAATTTAATTTTCATTTCTTTTGCTTTTTTTACAATTTCTAATTTATTTTTGTTCCCTATTTTTCCGAGGATAATAAATTTATTTTCTTTAACTTTCTCAAGATCTTTTACATTATTTACAATAATCCTTTCTTCTCCGATTTTTTTTGTTCCATAACCAATACTTACTATTACAGGATACCCATTTCTTTTATTTCTCATCTTATTATGCCTTCCAGTTGGTCTTCGCCAAATTTGTTTCTTTTTTCTTCCTTTCCCAAGCTTTGAATACCTGCTTGAAGTTCTTCGAAGGAATTTCGGTTTTTTACTTGCCATTAAATTTCCCTCCCTGGTTTTTTAGTTATGAAAATTCCGTCTTGAAAAACTCTTCTATCTCTTAAAGAAACAAAAGTTGCCTTTTCAAAATTCGCAGCAGTTTGCCCGGCAATTTCTTTATTAGTTGATTTAACTATTATAATGTCTTTTTTTACATCAACTTCTGCACCATTCTGAATTTTAACTTTTCGAGGAATTTTTTCTCCAAGAAAATTTTTAATAATGGCTATTTTATCACCTGTTTTATATTCAACAGTCATTGGAAAATGTGAATTGCATACTTTCAATTCATATTCAAATTTATCATTTACTCCATGAATCATATTGGCTATATGGGAAGAAATTGTACTTATCATTCTTTTTTCTTTTTTCGACGCTTTCTTGCAGGAAAGAACAACTCCATTTTCTTTTTTCTCAATTAAAATTTTCTTAAACTTGAAAGTACGTTTGAGTTCTCCTTGCGAACCCTTTGCTATGATAGTCTTTCCTCCAATTCCCTGCACTTCTACTGCAACACCCTCGGGAATCTTAGTTGTTTTAGTTAAATCTCGTTTCATCTTAATAAAAATAAGCTATTAAGCTTCCTCCTATTCCTTTTTCTAATGCCTCTTCGTGCGTTATTAATCCTTCATTTGTTGAAACAATCATTGTTCCAATTCCTCTCGCTGGAAGATATCTTCTCATATATTTGTCAATTTGGTCTTTTGTTGCAGTGTATCTTGGCTTAATTGCCCTGCAATCAACTAAATCGCCAATATTAATTTCAAGTGATTTGTCCTTGCTGCCAATCTTATAATTCTTAATCGCCCCATTTTCTTTCATAATTTTCAATACCCTTATAAGAAGATTCGAAATTATCTTAACCTTCACAGTTTTCTTTTTAGCTCTCTTCGCATTCCGAATCATATTCAACGCATCTGCAACTATATCTTGTGACATTTTAAACTCCTTATTTTGTATGTTTCCTTTGTTTCCATTTTAACTATATTTTTTAAAACCGATTTCTACTGCAATTTCTCTGAAGCAGTGTCGGCATAAATTTAATCCGTATGATTTTATGTGTGCTCCAAACCTGCCGCATCTCTCGCATTTTCGCGCAGCAATCCCAATTTTTCTATCTTTTGGTTTATTGTGTTTAAGGTATTTCTTCATTACCTCTGGCTTGTTCCGAAGCTGTTTCAATATTTTTTTGTGATCAGATGCTGTCATTTTATTTTCCAACAAATTCAGTCTTAAATTTATTTATCATGAACTCTATGATTTCTTCCCTGCTTATTATCTGCCTTTTTGGAATTCTTCCGCGTTTCATCTTTTTAATTCTAACTCTTCGTCCTGCTCTCTTAAAGACAACAGTTACATCGAATCCAATAATTCCAATCTCTCTCTGATATTCAATTCCTGGAATTTCAATATATTCTTTAATGCCAAATGAAAAATTATTTTCTGAAATTTGTTTTTTCTTTAATTTATTATCAACAGCAACTAGCAATCTTTTTAATAATCCCTCAACATCTTTTCTGATAGTAATAACTGCTCCAATCTCTAATCCAGGACGAACATTCCACGTCGGAATTCTCTTTCGCGATTTCATTTTAGCAATTTTTTGCCCATTTCCAATTATTTTTAACAACGCAACTCCTTTCTCTAAAACTTCTGAAATTCCGCCTACACTAAGTACAACTTTCTCGATTTTTATTTTTCTCATAATATTCTCTGAATCTGGTTTTTTATTTTCCTTTTTCATTATTCAACTGCTATTAAGAACGAAATCAAAACATTAATTGTTTCGTCTTTATTTAATTCTAGTTTGACTATTTTTCTTTCCTTATCTATTTTTTTGACAATTCCTGTTTTGCCTGCGTGTTTACCTTTGAATACATTCCCCTTAACACCTTCTTTCAAAGGAACACATTTTTCAATTTTATTATTTTTAAAATCAACAACAACAGAATCATTAACATTGCATTTAATATCAGAGAAATAATTTCTTCCATCACTTAAATTAATTTGAACTCTTTTTCCCTTTAAAACTTTTTTATCAACAGTTTTCGCGATTTTTTTCAAAGATTCATTTTCTTTAATTTCTTCAAGACCAAACTTGCCTTTCTCATTAAAAACCAATCGGTAATGCTTTTTCGACGGTATAATACTCAATGTGTCAAATAAAGTCATACTATTCTTTTCATCTTTCGCAGGTTTACTATTAACTAAAATAAATTTTGAGTTCAATGCAGTTTTTACTTCTTTTCTCGTTTTAGCGATTTTTAATATATCTCTTAAAACAACCAAAAGCGGCAAACCTGATTTCAAATTTGTTCCTTTAACTACAAAAGTCGTGCCTTTCCTATTTAGCGGCCAATTCTTTGGAACTTTTTGTCTTTTCAAATGTGTCATTCAAAATAACCTCCATCAATTTTTTGGATGAATGAAAATCTTTGATTTGCTTTCATTTTTTATTTTCCTCTGCTTGTTTAATTTTCTTTGAATCTATCTTTTTAACTTCTTCCTTTTTCTCATTTTTCAATTTAGCAATTCTTTTCTTGTCGTCAAGATTCAATGTAATAATTTGCAGGTTCGATGGTTGCAGTTTAACATTAGCCTGCGAGCCATCTTGTTTCTTAACTTGAATTCCTTCAATCTCAACTTTGCTTAATTTAAGGAAAACTTTCAAAATCTTTCCTTGTTTTTTCTTATATTTTCCACGCATAATTTTAACAACATCATCCTTTCTTAAAGGAATATTTTTTCTTCTATATTTTTTGTGAAGCTCTTTGCTTAAATTCGCATTAACAAATTTCTTTTTCAAATGCAACGGAGCATTAGCTCTGTATTTTCTCTGTTTTCTCGGTTGCGACGACGATTTCCACGCCGTTGAAAATTTTCGTTTCATTTTAATTCCTCCAAAACTGAATCATTATACTTGTGGGGACTATCAACCCCGCCTTGATAATATGCTAAATCTTCTGTTACATCAAACTTCAACACTCCTATTCTAAAGTGCGTTGGTCTTTCTCCCTCAGTTTCATGAATAGTTTTTGCTATAATCTTTCCATTTTTTCTTTGCAAATCATAAATTATTCCCCAATCCACAGCTTGTGTACGCCCAATGGCAAAAAGATTATTTCCAATAACAAGTTCATCAATAGAAATTCCTTTCATTTCTTCCATTAATACTTGTTTCATTTTAAACAACTATGCTCCCGATTTTCGCCACACTCGGCCATCGCTCGAGAACCTCCCTTGCAATTGCTCCTTTGATTTGAGTTCCTTTTGGATTTCCTTTATCATCTTTTAAAATTGCGACAGCGTTGTCTTCGAACGCAATCCTTTCGCCATTCAATCTTCGATAAGGTTGTTTCTGTCTTATCACAACAGCGTCGAAAACCTTTCCTTTCATGTCAGGCACACCTTTTCTAACAGAGACTTTAACCCAGTCAGCCAGCTTCGCAGCAACCTGCTTTCCTTTTTTCGCCTTAGCTCTCTTAACAGAAACCAATCGGCAAATCTTTGCTCCGCTATTATCTGCAGCAATCATATTTGCTCCAAGATTCAATCCCTGTGTTGTTCGTGCGCTTATTGCTTTCATTTTTCTACTCTCCTTATATTTTCATTTTTCAATAAATCTTCAAATGAGCCTTGATATGCTGCTCTAAATACATCTCTTTGAGGAAGATAAATAGCATTGATCATACGTGTTGAATCATCTCTTTCATAAATTCCACTTGTGTCTAATAATTCTAAAGAATTATCTTTATCAAATTTGAATAATCGCAGGATTCCATGTTGAGCACCAGCTTGTATATAAATCAATCTACCTTCTTCAGTATCTGTAAACTCTGGAGATGCAAATAAAACATAAATTAAAGATTGATCATTACCTTTTCTATGAATTACCTCTTCTCTTCGACTAATAGGTATTTTCACATCACCAGATTTTAGAGCTTCAACTAAAGATTTAACTTTCTCCGGTACATCATTAATCATTGCTTTCATTTTTTCCTTTCCTCTTTGCTTTTAATTTTCTCAACTACAATAAAATGAATAATCTTGCTTAATGGTCGACATTCTCGAACTTTAATATAATCTCCAACATGGATTTTATCTTCCATACTTTCAGGCAGCCGAGCATGAATTTTCGTCCGCGATTTTGAGTAACGCTCATATTTTCTAACATAAATACTTCTTTCAAATTGAATTGCAACTCGTTTAGGAAATTTTTTAATAACAACTCCTTCAAAAAATCTCCCTCGGGTTCCAACTAATTTTGTATTTTTCTCTCTTTGCGTTTTCTTCTCTATCTTTTCCATTTTCTGTTTCTCTTTTAGGGTGTATTTGAACTTTTCGTTTTTAGTCTCAGTCTTCTATCGAATCTTCTTC
This sequence comes from Candidatus Woesearchaeota archaeon, assembly GCA_964466575.1. Lineage (GTDB taxonomy): Archaea > Nanobdellota > Nanobdellia > Pacearchaeales > GW2011-AR1 > PFCY01. Next base: position 34,707 of record CAYXNP010000001.1, read on the forward strand.
AAAACCCAAATCCACAAGGATTGGTTTTATTTTCTTGCTGTGGTCTCCTTGCAATTCAATAGTGCCTTTCTCGTCGTCGAAAGTTCCTCCGCAAGCAAGTTCGTTCTTCAAGCCCTTGGCAATTTTTCTTATATCCATGCCTTTCTCGAATCCGTTCACTTGCGTAACAACTTTTCCGTACCGTTTCTTTGCCGTCGTCACTTGTATTCTCTGTTCGCTTTTCACGATTTGTTCGCATACACAGGCTTGCTTAGGCAAGCCGCATTTTGGACATATTTCCATGTTTACGTTTTCTTCTCAACTTTTCTAGGTTTTAATTTAGATTCGTTGAGTATAACTTTTTCCATTGGTTTTTTATTTTCTATATTTTTCTTATCAATTGTATAAATCCGTGCAATAATTTTCTTAATTTCTTTAATTCGGGAAGAACCGCCTTTATTAGACTGCGACTTTGCTTTAATTAATTCTAACTTAAGTTCTTCCAATTTCTTACCGCGTTCAGTTTTTCCTATTTCTTTAAGTTCTTTTGCTTTTAGCGACGACATTATTCTTTATCCTCCTTAAATTTTTTACCTTTGATTAGCTTTTTTTTAGGTTTTTCTTCTTCAGGTTCAATTGATTGCATTTTTAATTTTGCAATTAATGCATCATCAATTATGATTCTGTCATGTAAATGTGCGTCTGGACGTAAAATAGAAACTTTAATTCCAACAACTCCTGGTTTTGTGAAAGCAACACTTTGAACTTTGTCGACAACTTTTGCTGAATCTCCTGTTTTTTTCAAATAACCCTGAGCAAACCGCCACGACTTTGCACGACTTGAAGGAAGCTTTCCACCCAGCCTTATTTCAACACCCAATGCTCCAGCAGCCATAATCCTTTGTAAAATTCTATATACAATAACTTTAAATTTAAGCGGTCCTAAACGTTCAAGACTCAAGGCAATCTCGTCGGCAACCAATTGCGCATCAAGATCTGATTTAATAATTTCATCAATTTCAATATGCGGATTCTCCAATTTGAATCTTTTTTTCAAAACCCTTGTGAGCTCATCTATTTTCTCTCCCTTTTTTCCAATAACAATTCCTGGTTTATTAGTAGCGATAACAATTTTTTCACCAACAGGAGTATATTCAATTCTTACTTTAGAGATTCTTCCTTTTCCAATACTTTTTTTAATATATTCTCGAATAGCAAATTCATCTTTCTTGAACTGAACAGTTTTTCTTTCTTCCATTTTATCTAAAAAAATTGTTGCCTTCGGCAAAATCATTTAATTTATTTAATTTAGCAATACTGAATATATATTGTTCAACTTTACAAATCCGGTTAACAACTAATTTATATCGAGCTCGTAAGGGCGGGTGAATTTTTATCATTTTTTCTTTTCCTTCAATTTAATTATCTTATCTTTAACTTTAATTGTAACATGGCTTCTTTTTTTTCTGGTTCTCCCAAATTTACCATGAGGCCTGTCAGCCATATTTGCTATTGCTTCAACAATAACCGGATTATCTAAACCATTAGCAACTGCATTGCCGCCTAAACTCCTAAGAATTTTTATAAAATTCTCTGATGCATTTTTCGGAAATCTTCCAGACATTATTGTAAAATCCTGATTTCTTCTATGAGGAATTTCTCCTTTCATTGGGATTGCTCTTTTTCCTTTAGCAACTTGCTCGAGATAATCAACTGCCTCGCGAATTGTTTTTCCTTTAATAAATTTACAAATTGCAACAGCTTGCTTTGTTGAAATCGGCAGCGAAACACCTTTAACAACAGCAGAATCTTTTTTTACAATCTTTGTTTTCGGTTTTTCTTTTTTAGTTTCTTTCTGTTCAGTTATTTTCTTATCATCAGATTTCTCTTTTGCATCCTCTTGGGTTTTTTCAGTCGGTGTATCAACTAATTCTTCTTTTGATATTTTATGTTCTTTATTTTCAACTGGCTTTGCTATTTTTTCTTCTTCTTTCTTAATTGTTTTAATTTCTACGTCGTGTTCCATTATTTTTTCGCCTTTGCACGAGTTCCTTTAGTTGCTCCAACTCCTGCACTACCATGTTTAATTTTTCCTCTTGTCAATGAAAATTCCCCTAATCTATGTCCCAACATATCTCCAGTAATCTCAACCATCTCAAAACCATTTCCTTTATGGACGCCAATTTTCCAACCAACCATTTGAGGCATAATTACAATAGTTCTTAAATGAGTTTTAATCGGTTTTCTCCTTTCAATTTTTTTCTTACATCTCGCAATAAAATCTTCAATATCTCTAAATTGTCTAAGAACAGCTCTTCTCTCTTTTGCATTAAGAAATTTAGCAAACTCTCTAACATCCAGAGTTTTCAATTCTTCAATTGTTTTCCCGCGATAAGTATATTCTTTTGCCATGTTATGCTACTACTCCCATTTCAAATTCTTTTAAAAAATCATTTACTTCTTCTAATTCACGATTGTCATAAAGATTTTCAAAACGAATGTAAGTTAAACCATCAACAAGCATGTAACCCCGTGGTCTATTTCTTTCTCTTTTCTTTGCTAACGGCTCAATAACCAATTTACCTTCTTTTATTGTCATATGTTCCGGATTCAGTCCCTTAGGATATATATAAGTAGAAACAGGTCTCTCAACATACAATTCATTTAATGTAGTAACAAAATCATAATCCCATGAATTTGGTCCAAAGGAAACATATAAGATTTTACCATCAAAATTAAATAGCTTCTCAACGGAATTTCTATAATTTGATTGAAAATATCTTCCAGGCATTTTTGCCTCAAACACTTCTCCATGTTTTAATGATAGTAAATCGTCAATGGTTTCTAACTTTCTAATTTCAATACCTTCAGGTACAATTAACCCTCTTGCAATTTCACTTAATCTTTCAACTTTCTGTGCCATGTTTATCTTTTCTTCCTCCCTGTTCTTCTCGGCCTGAGCAACCCAACCCTTCGTCCTGGCGGAGCATTTCTCTTTGCGATTTTCGATTTAATATTCTTTCCTCTTCCACTTCCAAAAGGATGATCAACCGCATTCATTTTTACAGCAGAAGTTCTAGGATATAGTTTATTTTTAGATTTTTTTAAATGATATCTTTTTCCAGCTTTCATAAAAGGTTTGTCTGTTCTGCCATCTCCAGCAATTACTCCTATTGTCGCTCTGCAATCAGGATTAAATTTCTTTTCTTTTTTCGACGGCATCATAACAAAAATATCTTTTCCAATAACTCTATTAATAGTTGCTGAACTCCCGCCAGTCTTAACAAACTTGCCTCCATCAAATGGCCTGGATTCAATATTGTAAATTTGCGTTTTTACAGGAATATCTTTCAAAGCAAGAATATTTCCAACCCTAACTTCGTCATTATATTTAATTTCTTCTCCTTCAACCATTCCCTTAAATGCAGGAATAAAAAATGTTTCTTCAGCGTCGCCATTTTTAATTTTAGCAAGCGGCGTTGAATGTCCAGCAGAATTTACCAGCTTAATTACTTTTCCTTCTCCACCCAAATGCCGAGGATAACTTATTCTAAATATGAATGCTTTCTTTCTAACTCTATAAGTTAAACTTCCTTTTCCCCGAGCTTGTGAAATTATTCTCTTTCCCATTTTATTCTCTCCAAATTCCTGCATCTTTTAATTCTTGAACTTTTTTATCATAGATTCCTTTATTTCTTATTGGTCCAATAAATTCAGTTTCTTCATAAAGATGATTTAATACTACACCTAAAGTTATATCATATTGTTGAATATCTCTTTGAGAACTTTTTATAATAACAAGCGGTGTATCTTCTTCGCATTTTGCGGGTTCTTGATATTCAAAATGATCTTTACCTTCTTTAAATCCAAGATATCTTGTCCATTTCGATGTAGTTCCATTGACACCATGATCATCTCTAAATGATATTTTTACTAATTCACCTTCTTGAACTTCGATTAATTCTCTTTCACTTTTGGGTATATGGCTTTTTCTTTCTAAAGTTTCCATTTTATATCATTCCTAACTTCGTTGCAACATCAATTGCAGGATTCTTTTCATTTAATTTAATATAAGCATACTTTTTATTTCCACGAATTAATGTATTAACACTTTCAACCTTAACTTTAAACATTTCTTCAATTTCTTTCTTAATTTCATCTTTACTTAAACGTTTGTCTAGTAAAAACACTAAAGTGTTCTTCGTTTCAATTAACATAACCGCTTTTTCAGTAATTATCGGTTTCATTGTTTTCTCAACACCTCCGGAACTTCAAATTCTTTAAATTCAGGAAAAATATTTTCTCCATAAACTAATCTAAAGAAACATTCTCCTTCTAATTTGCAGTCTTCAAGAGCGTTGTGGGGTTTTCCTTCCTGAACAACTTTTTCTTTTATCATAATTTTTCTTTCCTCTTTAAGTCCGCAAAATTCAATTATCTTAGATAAATTCATATCACTATGGTCATCATCAATCAAGAATTCTCCGATCACATTTTTATATTTCATTTGTGCAATAGAATGTAAATCAAAACTTCTATGATGGAAAGTTTTATTTAATCCGTATTTTTTTGTTCTAATTATTAACCAAGAAACATCCCATTGGGGGCCTTGACATAAAAAATTTCTTACAGGTCTTCCTTTCATCCAATTTAGAAACCTTTCAAATAATTGTTTTTGCGATTGCTTGTTTTTATCCCGCAATTCCTCTTCGGTTTTTCCGACAACTTCTAATGCATTATTATCTATCAAATCATCTTCGTCGATTCTACCTTCTTCTAAAAAGAATTCATCAGGATTATTCAAATCTATTGCTCCAATTTGCCAAATACCGCTTGTATTTAAATCTAAACCAGAAGTTTCAAAATCTAAAACTATGGGATTTATGTGTTTCATTTTCCTTTAAACCTTTCATTTAATTCATTGATTGCCGATTCTGTATACAATGTCAATCTTCCAACACCGCCTCTTGCTAAATCAGGAACACCGACGCTATTTGCTTTTTTTACATCAACACTATTAAATTTCAATGTTTCACCATTTCCAATAACAATTAACAAGCCAGCATTTGATTTATATTTTCTTCCCCGCATTGTTCCTTTTCCAGCTCGAATAGACTTTTTCTTTATCGCCAATTCAAATAAATCATTGCCAAGAATATTCTTCAATCCAGCCAAGATTTCTTTTGTTTTAGTTTTATCAAATTTATCAACAACAAAAGGAGCATTTTTTACATCATCTTTTATTGTTTCATATCTTTTTGCAATTTCTTTTCCATTCGCTGTCGCACTCAACGCAGACAGTAAAGCCATTTCAAGTTCTTTCTTATTTATTTTCTTAGTGTTAATTATGTGAATAACTTTTGGAGGATGCGCTCTCATTCCTCCTCTCGCGAAAGGAACCTCTGCCGCTTCTAAATTAAATTGTGAACCTTTTCTTGAGAATATTTTTCTAGGGACTCTCGACTGGCCCCGTCCATAACCACTTCTCCAAACATGTCGTCTATGAACCATCTTTCCTTTTGCAGTATGCTGTTTTCCAGCCATTAAATTCGGCGCATAAGGCTGTTGCTTTTTTTTCGTTTCAAGAACTTTCGCAACAATATCTTTTCTTATTTCACTAGAAAAATATTTAGGCATCTCAATTTCTTTGACTTTCTTTCCTTCAAGATTTAATATTTGTGTTTTCATTCAAAATAACCTCCATACAATTTTTGGATGAATGAAAATCTTTGATTTACTTTCATCTTATCTCCAAAACCTCCAATTTCTTTTTAGTTTGTTTCTTTGTCGGTCTTAACGACGCTGTTAAAAGCAATTGCCTTTTTGAAGGTCCTTGAACACTTCCCCTAATAATTATATAATCTGTTTTTAAATCACCATAATTTTTTATATTTTTGAATTTGTCTTCGGCTTTTCCTAAATCTAAAACTTTATTATTATAAACTAAACGAGTAAACATCCCTAATTGTCCTGCTTGCGGCGCTCTAAAAGTAACTCTCGCAGGATGCCATGGCCCTAAACTTCCGGGGCGTCTTCGCCCTTTTTCTGATTTGTGCGATTTAAGCGTAATTCCAAACCTTTTAACAGGCCCAGACAAACCTCGTCCAGTAGTCAAACCACGAACATCAACTAATTGTCCTTTTTCAAAAATATCTGAAACAGAAATTTCCTTTCCAACATTTTCCTTAACAAATTTCAATTTTTCCTCGACATCATTTCCAACAACACTAATCTCACTCAAATCAGGAGTTTTTTTCAAATTAGTTTTTTTTACTTGAGAATAAACAATCACAGTAATATTATCAAATTCTTCTAATTTGACATCATCCAGCTTTTTTTTAGAAACTTTTGGCAGCTTAACTTTTTTCTTCAACTCTTTATCTTTCAAAGATTCCTCAACAATAATTTCTTTATTAACAACACCGCCTTTATAGAACCTAACAGAAAAAATCTTCATCGAAGGACATTCAAGAATCGTAACAGGCACGGCAATCCGCTTTCCTTTAGTCATAGAATGCTCTGTGCTGTCCTTAACAATCGCAGACTTCATTCCAGCTTTATAACAAATAAAACCCTTTAAACCCTTGACATTTTCGTCAGAAACAATCTTCCAGTTAACTCTAGGCAAGAACTTCTTAGCTCGCTTTCGCGGCCAAAATTGCAAACTTCCTTTTCTCGGTGATTTCGCTGTTGGCATTCTTCATTAATTTTTTAGTGTTTAAACTAGCGGATAACATTTTATTTAACCCTGGATAAAAAAGATAGATAAAGTGGGTTTAAAAAACTTGTGGGGGATGATTTAAGATTTCTTCAACGCTTTCATAACACTTATCTCGGGAGGATTTCTCATATACTCATCAAGACTTTTTGTAGTTCTTCTATACTTCTCTTCTTCTCCAAGCATGATTAAAGTGTCGCCGCAAGTATATGACTCTACAAAACTATCATCATCTTCCCTAGTATCATAACCTCCGTTTTTTATAACAAAACTTGTTACATCTGGGTTTCCCGGCCATTCACTAATATCCGAGAAACCAAATAAGTCTATTATCTTTTCATCTTTCTTGCCCCAGATTGCTCCAAGAAGATAATCAAATTTCATAATTTCTTTTCCAGAATACCACCTTAAACTATCTGTCATAAAATCTTTTAAATATGCTTGAGCTTCCTCAATATCTCCTTTATACGCTTCGTTAAATCCAGCTTCATGAACATAAGCTCTAACTGGAACTTTTAAATCTGGAAGATTTATTCTACCTATAAATGCCATGAAAGACTTGATTAGAATTACTTTTTAAGTTTTATTGTTTTCCCAACACCAAAGGATGCGGCTTGGTAATGTGGAACTTTGATTCCTTTCTTTCAGAATGAGGAAGCTTCAATTTATCAATGGTTTTCAAGTCAATCAAATATCTTGTGTGTTCATTTATGAAATGAGCCAAAGAAACATTATCTTTTAAATGACTTCTTAATACACCAATATTACTAACAAAGAATTCTTCAGGCGACACGCTATTCATTTCAGCGTAATCTAGAATTGATTCTCCTTCAGTAAAAAAAACGTCAAATGGATCTTTTCCAGAGGGCATAGGCAAAGCCTTAATTTGTGTTGTCGATAGACATTCTCGAAGTCTATTACAATTCTTTAAAGTTCCAACGATGCCAGCAGAATCTCCATCGTTTACGAGATAAATCCAATTTGGCATAAGCTCGTCTATAATTCCAGCATGATGATTGGTCAAACTCGTTGAACCCAAAACCAAAGCAGAGTTTACTCCTTGTTCCAAAAATCCACACAAATCTGTAAAGCCCTCGACCAAAAACAATCCATGTTCACGAACTGATTTATCATCTAATTTATCTAATCCAAAAAGATAATGTCCTTTATCAAAAACCTCGCTCTGACTTGAGTTCACATATTTCTTTTCTGGATTGTTTTTCAAAGACCTTCCCATAAAACCAAGAACCCTTCCAGACCTTGTCATAATTGGAAATGTAATCCTATTTCCAAATATCCTATATTCTCCAGAAAATAAACCAGCACTCTTCAATGTTTCAACATTAACTTCAATTTTATCTCCAACTCTATCTCTTAATTCAAAAAATAAAGAATCATTTCCTGGAGCAAATCCAACACCTAGTTTCTCAATAAGAGAACCTTTTATATCTCTTTTAGCAAGATATCCTCTCGCCTCTTCTACTTTTGGCCCAACTCCATATTCATATCTTTCTTGAAAAAATTCTTGTGTAACTCCAAGCAACTTAAGTAAAACATCTCTATCTGGACTGTCTAAATTAAATTTAATTTCTTCTTTCTCTTTATGATGGTATACACCATTTCCATCAAAATATCTTATAACATCCGGATCATTTTGATAAAAATGACGAGCTAGATAATCTAAAGCTTCAACAAATCCAACTTTTCTCACACCTCTAACATAATCAATAACATTTCCACCTTTATTACAAACATAACACCAATATCTATTTTGATCTATTTCTATTTTTAACGAAGGTCTTGTATCATTATGCATGAAACAATTTGTTTTCAATCTACTTGATCCATCATTTAATAATTCAGCAGAAGGATTAACACTTCTTGCAACATTTTCTAGAGGGGTTCCAGCTAACCTCAAAATAATATCATCCGGAATTCTTCCCATATTTTTAAGTCCACATATAATTTTAAATAGATTGTTATAACGAAAGATATGACAAGATACTCTTATGATTTAGATTCAGCGAGGTTAACTCACGATAAGAAATCAAATGTGCCCTTAATCTCTATCTCAAGAAATCTTCCAACATTGCCACTTTTTTCATCTTTGATCCAAAATTTAAATGTCGAACTTGGATTTAATATTCCTCACACAAAATCTGAAATAGTTTATTTTAATGAGCTAAAAGGAGATGATGAAACAATAACTCTTCAAGAGTTATATGATTTTTTAAAATGTTTCAACTCAACACTTTGTCGTGATCCAGATTTCACATCTTTAACAATAACTAAACCACATACTTTTTCTTTACATACTTCTAACAAAAGTTTAATTGAATTGTTAAATGGCGACGTAGAAAGACGAAGATACACTACCGCAAGAGCAACTATCGAACCATTCACAAGGGACCCAGACTATTCTCCAAATCCAGAAGTTGTTAGACTAATTGGAAATGATCCTTCTTCTTATCCTTTAGTTCTTTCATTTGTGCCAGAAGAATTAAGAGAAGATTTTCACAAAAAAACCCTCTCTATCTTTGAGGAAAGAGAGAAAACAAAAGAAAAATGGAAAGCTGCAGAATATTTCCTCGATACAATTGAAGGGTGTTTAGATGAGTTGGACAAAATCGATATTTATTCCCAAGGCATAAGAAAAGCGGTATCTAATTTAAAGAAGAGAAAAGATCGAAATAAATCAATTCCTACCGCTAGATTAGAAAGTGAATCAAGAAATATTCCTTCAAGATATGTTGAATCAGCTTTTTCTCTTCCCTTTAGAATAGAAAGAATGTCTACAACTCTACACGACAGAGTCGATGAGAGATATTCTCCTAAAATTCTATCATATAAGTTAACAGAACCGCGCGACTTTTTTTTAGAAAGATTAAAATCTTTTGGATTTAGTTAAGCCTCAAATTCTTTCTCTTCTTTTATCTTCTGCCCGTCAATTTCACCCTCGCGAATTATCTTTCCTTTCCTCTTCGCCTTTTCTCTTACTAAAGCAAAATCCCTTTCCTTTTTCAACTCATTAGAAACAACAATATCTTCAATTACAAAAGTGTGCTTGAATTCAGCTTGTTTGAAATCCGGTTTCTCAAAAACAAAACTCTTTCCAATTTTTTCGTCATTCGTAATTAACTTGCAAAAATCCGCGACAACCTCTTCTTCTTCCCCCTCTTTAGCTGCTTTTGGCTTCCCAGATTTTGGAGCTTTTGGTTTAATCTTTAATTTATTTTCTTCATCAACATCAAAAGTCAATGCAAAAAAAGTCTTCCGAAATTCATCAAGTAAAGTAATTAATTCAGTTCCAGACATTTCTTTATCGATCAAATATCTTTTAACACCTTGAAACTGCTTTATTTCTTTATAATCAATTCTATTTTTCAAATCAGAAGTTGAAACAATCGCGCCAGTAATAATAGTTTTTCTTTCTCCAAGTTTTTTAGCCATAACTCGAACAAGTTCGTTCGCAAATTCAGCAGAAGTATTTATTGAATATTTTCTTCCAGATTTCTTAACTTTAACAGATGCTTTATTCTTGAACCCCCCTCTAGAAAATTTCATGAATTGAAAGTGCACACTTTCATCAATTGCATCATCAAAAATCTTTTTTATAAAATTCATCTTCTTATTTATTTAGTTCGGCTTTTAAAGTTTTCTTAAGATACATTTATAAATTTATTTGCACTTAATTAAATATAAAATGGCAAGATTAGATGAAGAATATGTGAGAAAAGCAACAACATTAGGAATGCTATTAGTCTTGATTTTTCTTTCTTTTCTTATTATTAAACCAATAATCTTGTCAATAATTGGAGGAATGATTCTTGCATTTATTTTCTCACCCCTCTACGATTTCTTATTAAAATATACTAAATCAAAAAACTTGTCTGCTTCATTAATTTGCACCATTCTTATTTTAATAATTGTTATACCAATTTGGTTTTTATTGCCAATTTTTATAGAACAATCATTTAAGATTTTTCGAGCATCTCAATCTCTTCCTATAATAGAAACATTAAAATCAGTTTTCCCTAATTTTTTCGCTTCAGAAACATTTTCTAATGAAGTTGGAAAAGTAATTGAATCATTTATTTCAAGAACAACTAACTCTGTAACTAGTAGTTTGACAAATCTTATCCTAAATTTTCCAGTAATTATGCTGCATCTTCTCGTAGTATTCTTCACATTATATTATGTATTAAGAGATAAAGAAGATATTATAAATTATATCAAAAGTCTTTCACCTTTAACAAAAGATACAGAGAACAAACTTTTTGAATATACAAAAGGTATTACTAGTTCTGTTATTTATGGACAGGTTATCATAGGAATAATACAAGGTCTTATCGCAGGATTAGGTTTTTTTATTTTCGGAGTTCCCAATGCTTTGTATCTCACATTTGTCGCAACTGTAGTGGGAATTCTTCCAATTATCGGAACTATTTTAGTTTGGATACCTGTTGCAATTTACTTGCTCGTTGATGGCAACAATGTTTCAGCAATAGGAGTAATTGTTTTTGGTATTATCTCATCAACAATTGATAACTTTCTTAGACCTTTGATAGTTTCAAGAAGAACAAGATTAAGCACATCAATAGTTGTAATTGGAATGATTGGCGGTTTCTTTATGTTTGGAATTTTAGGATTTATCATAGGCCCTTTAATCTTAGCTTATCTCCTTATTATTTTAGAACTTTACAGAAAAAAAGAAATTCCAGGCATTTTCATCCAGGAAGATAAATAATCATTTCACTATAAATTTTTAAACTTCTTTGTATATAATATCTTATGGCAGAAACCTATATGCAAAATTTAGTTAATTATATAAAAAAGAATTTAACAAAAGGTTACACATTAGAATCTTTAAAATGCGCATTGGTTAATCAAGGATATTCTCGTATAGAAGTTCAAAGAGCAATTGATATCACAAACAAGGAGCTTGCAGAATCTGCTCCGAAGCTGAAAGAAAAGCCAACTATAAAATACGAAGCATTCGACGAAGAAAATAATCTCATAAGATTTGAAAAGAAAAAACCTTTCTGGAGAAGATGGTTTGGGTTTTGAATAAAAAGAAATGTAAGAGATATTTATAATTTGGTGTCCTAAAAGGGGCACTTTATTGCGATGGATTAATTAATAAATTTAGAACCTTCTTTTGAAGAATTAGCAACACACAGATTGTCATATCCATCAAGATTAATAGAATATTCTATTAATCCAACTCCAAGAGGGATATCATTAATAAACGAATTTCTTTCTAGATGAGGAAAATCTTTTGTTACTTTATACAACTTTTCATCCACTATTCTGAATTTAAATTTTGAATATTCTTTATCATAAAGCGGAGAATATCCTGCAATTGCCAATATATTTTCAAATTTAGATAAACTCTCAATATCATTTCCTAAAAAATCCTTGCATAATTTGATTAGACTTGGAAGAGTCATCTCTGATCCTTGTTCTTCCCGAAGTCGTAAACTGAAGAGAAATAAATCTCCATTTTCAGGAGGAGATAATTGTTCTATTCCATGAATTTTGTGTACTCTGCTTTGGACATTGGTTGTGGATTTTACTTCAACAGATCTCCCTTTCCATTCAAAATCATGCCTGCTTGAAAAAGGACCCCTCCATCTTTTTATAGCTTCAAAATTTTTTAAATGAGGTAATAACCAATTATACAAAAACCAGAGTTCTGCAAAAAGTCCAATTATTTCATTAGAGGACATTATTTCTTGGGAAGTTTTTTTCCAAAAATTACGCCATTTACCAATAACATTTGTTATTACTTCTTTTGGAATTTCTTTATCCAATTTTTCTGCAATATCTCCCGCAATAGCATCAAAAATAACATGCCCAGATGCATCTTGGCAGATAATATCTATGTATTTTTTCTGTTCGGTTCCTTTAATAATTAATTCTCTTGTTAAAATAGACAATCCTTTACTTTCTGCATCATTATAATCTTCTTCATCTTTTTCAATGGGCACAAGCAAGTGACGTTGTTTCATTGAGTCAATGCCTGCATACAATTTTCGGGACATTTCTGGCACAGCTAATCTTGCAATTATTTTTTCTCCGGAAAGAGAGTCTGATTCCAGTTTTTTCCAAACGTCTTGATTAAAATTCATCTGATGGTCTCCAAGGAACAGTTCCTTCAATATACTTTTCTGATTTGTGTTCTTCTTTGGATTTTGGGAACGAAATTGCTAATCCAATTAAATTACGTGCAAAAGGATCTTCAGAATCTTTATAGAGAGATTCTCTTTTATCTGATTTTATCGGGGTGGAATTTTTACTTATAGGATATAAAAGAATCAACCCTTTAGAAGGGTCTCTCGCCATTCTTGCCGATTTATTTCCATATTTTTTATCCATTTTTTTTAATTCATCAGAAGATAAATCGATAGTATGATCTCCGGGGCTTTCAATTTGTTTAAGAGTATTTTGATTTTTTATTTTACTACGGTTAATCTGTTTTATTTTTATGCCTTTTATTTCCCAATCAACATCTCCTAAATCTGCCTCATCGGAAGTTTTTCCACAAATGGCAACAGTCCAATTTACTAATTCACCGATTTCATTCAATTTTTTTATGTAATCTATAACCAATGGAAGTTTAAAATCACTGTGGCTTTCGTCAACAATGAATTTTTCAAAGAAGTTTATTATTTTTTCAGGATGGATATTTAGCCAAAGAGGACCTTTGTTTTTTATTATATAGTTTTCTCCTAACTGTGATAAAAATTCTTTAACTGCTAAAAGATTATTATCTTCTCTTTCAGCAAGAACTTTAAGATCATCAAATTTAAAGTTTATTGTTCTTGGTCCACGGGCATCATAACTTTTAGAGATTAGGGTTTCATTAGCAAATCTCCTTTTTGACGGGCTGGTAACCTGCATAATAGGATGAGCTTTAATTCTCAACCCAACTTCAAAAGGAGTGAGTTGCTGTTCTTCATATATTTTTATATCTTGACGCAATTCTGATTCTACCTGAGCCAAATTACTGAACCATGCCGCAAGTTCAGAAGTAGTATATATCCTTGTTAAATCCTCATAACCCCCACGAAAACCAAACCATCTTCCCATTTGCATTAACGTGTCGTATTGTTTTGACCTTCTTGTAAAAAAACTTATTAAAAGCCCTTCAAGAGTTAACCCTCTTGAAAGTTTATTACCTCCAATTGCAATTAATTTTAAATTAGGTTCTTTTTCATAGTCAAGTGTTTGGGAATCTCCTGATTTATAATTAAGAGTTCTTATTTGCACTGACTCAAAAAAAGTACTTATACTTTTTTCCAAATCTTTAAAATTAATCTGTTTATCAGGATGTTTTGTTTTAATAATCGGTAAAAAATCTTCTTCCCACAATTTACGTAATTGATCATAAATCTTTTCTTTACGGGCATATCTCCATTCATTTTTAAATTCGTTAAATTTTGTTTCAACAATTTCTTTTAATTGTTCCTGTTCTAAAGTTCTCAAGGTTATATGAATAAGCATTGTGGCAGGAAAATCTTTTTTACTCCTATATGTTCTCGCCGCCCCAGATAGTATAAAACTAAGAATGGCCTTTTCCATATCCGGATGCATTATAGAATAATTTTCCAGCAAAAAATCGTCTGAATTATTAATAGTCCTTATAACATCAATTCCTTCTTCTTCATCTTCAGAAACATAATCTTCTGAGCCAAACAATTCCTCTGCTCCAAAATAACCATAAGGTTTAGGCAGATTGACCATAAAATTTTTTGGATATAAATCATCACTAAATCTTGGGTCATAATTATCATGAGGTATCAGGATATTAGCAAAGGGTGTTGCAGTGTAAGCTACATATGCCTTACGATTGAAATTATCTAATAATTTACGTATTAATCCGTTTATAACTGTTGGATCTTCATACTCTTCCATTGAAATTTCATCATCTTCTTTTTGATACGATCCTCTGGTGTCTATACTTGCTAAATCTGCTTCGTCATCAATTACTAAAAGAGGTAGATTTTTCTTAACATCTTCTGATGCAGATTTTAACCATTCAAGAAGCCTTCGAAGTACGGCACCATTTTTCTTTATTACCATAAGTTTGGGCTGAGACCCCTGTAAAAAAACTGGGCTAATGAAACCGGCTCTAAAATCTCCATTTAAGTCCACCTTAGTAAATTCAACCCATTGTTTATCGGAACGGGGAAATGGAACTCCTTTACCTTCACTATTTCCGACTAGTTCATTTTTTAATCTTCTATTAGTTTGTAAACGCAGACCGTTATCTGTTCCCGATAAAACAATAATTAATTTATAACCAACGTCTGCTGCCTTTGCTATAAGAGAGGTATAATTCGAAGTTTTTCCGCTTTGAACAAACCCCAACACGAGGCCCTTTTTATCAAAAATCTCTTTTTTCGGTGAATCAAGCATTCCTAAAATTCTATCTGTTTCTCTATCTAAGGACTGAACTGAGGGGCTTGGCAAACCCTTTTTATATAACAAATACTTCCTCAGTGTTGGCCAATAATACCAATTTTCTCTGTCTTCCTTACTTAACCAATCCTCATATTCTTCGTTATCCTTTATAATATTTGCAGGCTCTAATATGATATTCTCTTCTTCCTTAATAATCTGTAAAATCTTGTCTTTAAAATTAGTAGGTATTTCAGGATTATTAATTGCTTTTTCCCGAGGAATTCCTATATCTATCATATGCCTCACTAAATTAAGTGCTTGATCTTCATTCATTCTGTCCTCCAAATAATTTTTTTCTTAAACGTAAAAAAACATCAGAGATTATCTTTCCCTCGTACTTTGAAGCAAATTCTTTCGCTTTTTGTTCAATTTCATCAAAGCTAAAAAGAGAAGAAGAACTTTTTTTAAAATTATTCTGAGTTGGTTTTTTAGAATCTATAAGGGTTATAGTTGAAGAAGATTTGGTAAATTCTCTTTGATTAATTTGTTCAGGTAATTTACTTCCCTTCTCACTTTTATAACATTCTCTTGCTAAAGATACTGCAGGTTTAGTTACTCTTTCTATTTCTTCTCTGAGTTGAGAAGGAAGTTGTACACGCATTTTAGCAACATTTATCTTAAAATCATTATCAAAAGACGGAGGAAAATTCAATTCTATACGGCATAGTTTTGTATGTTCATCTTGAGTTCTCAATCCACACCATCCCCCACTTTGAATCATTCTATTTGCACGGTAAATATAGAACCCCTGTTGTTGATTCCATTTAGCTGGACCAGATAAATTTTCGAATTCTTTTAATGAGGAAAATTCTTCTTTTGAAGGAAGAATATAAGGTTGCAGAATGATCTTCCCTTCAAAGTTTTCCCGAACTAATTTAATTTTTATTGGTGAAAGTATATTTGTCTTTGGTTCATTTCTGGCAAAAGGATCCCAAGGTTTAATTTTATTATTATTAATATAAATCTCCAATTCTTTTCCCTGAATCTCATTTGATAAAAACTTATGGAAAACCATCCCTAAATAAATTTCTAATTCTCTACACATTGATATTAATTTTTTACGTGCAGCATTACCCTCCGGATTTTTAAAATTTATAATTCTATCTAATCTTTCCCACAAAACAACAGTCCCAGTATGTTTATCCAGAGGAGCTTTTATAAATTCTACTCCTCCATCTTTCTTTAAATCTAAGATTTCCCATTTATTAGTTTTCTCTATGTGAGATAAATCCCAACAGAAAATGGGAATTTCACTGGAATTGGTAGAATTAGTCCTGCTAGCAACAGAAAAACGCTGACATTGACTCATTGATGCGGTCTTCAATCCCAGACCAAATTTTCCCAAATCTTCTTCTGAATAATCTCTTTCAGAACCATACCTCATAGCTTCTTTTAGTTCTTCTTCATCCATGCCTCCCCCATTATCAAAAATCCGTAAATATGAATCATTGCCGTAAAAACCAATTATAATATCAACTCTTGAAGCTCCTGCTTCAATTGAATTATCAATTAAATCTGCTACTGCCATAGGAAAATCGTATCCGATATCTCTTAGGGATTTAATCAATCTTTTAGCACTTGGAATTATTTCATGTGTTTTTTCCATTAATTTAAGCGCTCAGGGTGCTTTTTATTGATTTCGCTATTGCCTGTGCCATTTTTGGGGGGACTGCATTTCCTATTTGCAGATAAATTTCGTTATCCGTCCCCTCAAACCTAAAGGATTTTGGGAATGATTGGATCAATGCGCATTCTTTTGGAGTTAATCTTCTTATAGAACCTTCTTTGTAGGAATTGTTATATCTGACTAAAGCCTCTGCTCCATCTTTGTAGTACCTTGCTGAAATTGTTGTTGAAGGTTCATTTTTATTTAGAAATTGCCATCCAAACCCAACTTTTCTTTTTTTGTTCTTTTTTTCTCTTCTAATAAAACCATCAATTAGTCTCTGGGAGTAAAAGTATTTTTTATCTACTTTGTTTTTTGGAATCAGAATATCTTTAAGTCCGACCCACTTTTTTAGTTTTTCTTCTTTTCCTGAATGAGTTTTTTTTGGAAAAGAAAATCTGTACTTTGGTTTATGACCTATTATAAAAATTCTATTCCTCTTTTGAGGAACTCCATAATCTGCAGTATTTACTCTGTACAATTCTACATTATATTTTATCTTCCCTTTTTCCTTTATGTTCTCAAATTCCTTTAAGATTATATCAATTACGTTCTCGTCATTTTCATTTTTCATAGACAAAATACCACGAACATTTTCCATAACAAAAAAATCTGGGTTGAGTTCTTTTACTAATCTTATATATTCCATAAATAAAGAATTTCTGGGATCATTTGGTTGCCTCTTCCCAGCCATAGAAAACCCTTGACAAGGGGGACCTCCAACAATTACATGGATTTTTTTATTATCTGTTAATCTTCTTATTTCTTTCCCCGTAACATTTTTAATATCCTTGTTAAGTATTTTTGAGTTCGGATGATTTTTCTGAAAAGTTTTTAATGCACCTTCAAAAAAATCAATTCCAATTAACACATTAAAATTTTCTTTAGAAAAACCAGTGCTAAGCCCAGAACAGCCACTAAAAATATCTATGACATTAAACCTCCTTTTCATAAATAAACATATACTTTAGGGTTTATAAATTTCCTGGTTTTATTGTATGTTCCCAAATCCTCACGACTTTCCATTCAGAACTTTTGTAATTTAGAGTTATTTCCTTATCACGCCTACAATTTTCATTTATCTTTTTCCCCCAAAATGCTTTATTTGTTTTAGGCAGCCTGAAACATTTTGGGCATTTGTGCCAAAAACAACCATCAATAAAAACAACAATCTTTTTTTTGTAATGAATAAAGTCAGGTTTTCCGTATTCATTTGGCTGATAAACAAAACCTCTTTTCTCAAAATAATTTTTTAATTTTAATTCAGGTTTTGTATCTCTCCCACGTATCCTTGACATATTATAACTTCTCTTTTCTTTAGAATGAACATCAACCATAAAATATCAAAGAATAACTTTCTTAAAAAGACTTTGTAGAGCAACTTCTACTTAAACAACAAAACTAAAACTCTCTTCTATTGAATTTCCAGCATCATCTAAGATATTGATTGTTAAGTTGTGCTCACCAGTTCTAAAACTCTTTTTAACTTCACAGATTCCATCTCTCAATCTTGAACATATCTTTGTTTCTCTTGGTCTTGAATCACTCCAATTAATATAACTTATTTCATTAAAGTTCTGTTCTGTTACATTAAATGTGAAATAGATATATTTGTAATATCTACCCTCTCCTTGTTCCCAGAATGACTCTGGATTGTTTAAGACAGGGGAAGTAGTATCAACCTTTTATAATAACACCCCTTAAAATTTCCTCAAATAACTCTCGCCCTCAAAATCTTCACTTCCTCCAACGGCTTATCATTAGAATCTGTTTCGACTTTTCCAATTTCGTCGACGACATCCATTCCTTCAACTACTTTTCCGAAAACAGCATAGCCGTCATTTCCAGGAGCGTAATTCAAGAAATCATTATCAACAGAATTTATAAAAAACTGGCTTGTTGCAGAATTTTGATCATTTGTTCTTGCCATTGCAATCGTACCTCTATCATTATCTAATCCGTTTTTTGATTCAAGTTTTATAGGAGCACGAGTTTCTTTTTCATTTCCTGCTTCATCAAAACCCCCTCCCTGAATCATGAAACCATCTATAATTCTGTGAAAAACAGTTCCATCGTAATGCCCATCATTTACATAGGTCAAGAAATTCTTTACAGTTATCGGAGCAGCTTTTTCATTTAATTCAATTATAATATTTCCTTTTGTTGTTTCTAGAATTACTTTTTGCGCTTCATTTCCGAATTCATTTTTATATGCCATAAAATAATATCCCCCAATAACAATTACAACAAGAATTATTCCTATTATAAATTTTTTCAAAGTCTTTTTCTTAACAGCAATTTCCATTTACAATTCTTCCAAGTTTAATTTAAGCATACTTTCTTTGTATATTTCTATTCCTTCCAAATGTCTCTCGAAACGATCAATTCTGCTATGACATGACCTAAAGTATTCAGTGTTTAAAGTTGCTTTTGAAGCTTCTCTCAAATAACTGCGAGTTGTTATAATCTTATCATAATCCCAAACACCCGGATGATCTATTTCAAGATCTAAATCTCCAACAACTTTCCAAGCACTCCGTGTAATTTCTTTTGGATTTTTTTTATCTAAAGCTTTTCTAAGTCCTTCGAGATTTAATCTTATTCTTTCTTTTGGTGAAACTTCTTTATGTATCAAACTTTCATACAATCTTTGAATAATTTTCTTAAGCATTTTAATTTTTACGCCCCCGCCAGGAATCGAACCTGGGGGCCCCGAAGGGCTCGGCTCTCTTTGTATTTATTTAATACGCTCAAGGCCGATGCAATACCATTATGCGACGGAGGCATACGAATATTATCAATTAACAAGTTTTAAAGCTTACTATAATAGGATAATAATATTTTTATAATCTCAAATTTTATATAATTAATGGCAACACTGAAAGAAATGTACGACAGAGGAATTTTTCATAAATCTGTTGTTCATTATTTGACAAGAATAATTTCAAAAGCGATTTCTAATGAACCATTAACACGAGAAGATAGAAGAGGTTATTTTACAGCAAAAGAGTATTTGTTTCATCAGGCAGCAAAAGCCTTTAACAATCTCGACCCTGAAAAACACGAGAAAGATATTACACTATGTCTTAGGGAAAGCTTGTCTGCAGGAAAAGCAAGACTTGCAATATAATTTAGTTAAAACTAGAAAGAGCAGACTTAGCACGTCATAAATAATAATTAACCAAACAACGCACTAAGTCCTTCTGCTGCAGCTTCTTTCTTTTCTTCTTTTGGCGCTGCTTTCTTTTCCTCACTTGTAGCAATCGGAGCTGCTGATACAGTAGCCACACTTGCATTCGCCAATTCTTCTTTTATGTTAACGCCCTTCAAACTAGCAATAAGTGATTTCACTTTGCTTTCGTCGACGTGAACACCAGCAGCTGCAACAACACTCTTTACACCAGCCTCGGTAATTTCCTTGCCAAGTTTGTGCAACAATAGCGCTGCGTATATATATTCCATTTAATTTTCCTCTCCAGATTCTGATTTAGTTTCAGGAGTATGATTTGCTTCGCCACTCTGTGGCTCAGGATTATCTTTTGAATTATTTTCTATTTCTTGTGAATTAAATTTACTATTATCAGAAGTTTCTTTTTTATTAACCCCTTCACTTCCTTCTGAAGCGACAGCTTCAGTTATTTTTCTCAAAGCTTTCTCTTCTCTTCCAACTTTTTGTATAATTAATTTGATTGTGTCTTCGCAATAATAACCAACCTCAACAGTAAATGACAATGCTTTTCTAAATGAAATTTTCAATTCATTTAATGTTTCTTCTCTATCGACCTTAATTTCTAAATATAATTTTTTATCTTTAGTATCAAACGCAACTAATGGTTCAAAACCAACTAAAAAAGGTTTAATGTCTAACTTTGCCATAACATCAGCTGCAGGCCCAGAAATTTTCTCGCCATTTTTCACAATAATTTTTGTTTCTTTAATATTAATCTTGCCCTTATCAATCATAATTGCAATTCCTAACGCACCAAGTTCTGAAACAGCAGGTCCAGGAATTAAATCAGTAGGTCCAGCTTGAACTTCAATGTCAGAAGGAGCAATTTGTCCTTTCTTCGCCTTCGCAGGTGAACGAGCATCAATTAAATCTGAAGCAAGTTCAAACGCATCCAAATCAGAAAACAAAATCGCAGTATCTTCTTTTAACTGTTCTTTTAATTTAACAATATCTTCATCATTAACAGCATCTATTGCCCTGAGAATAATATTTTTCTTGGGAACTTTTACAATCGCCTTGCCTCTCAATTTTTTAGTTATTTCTTGAAATTGCGACGCGGGTAAATTTTTTATTGATGCAATCATAATTGTTTTTTTAGTGCCGGCTAATTCAGATAATTCTTCAACAGCCTTAAGTTTCTTTTTCGGAATTGGCTTCTCACGGTGAATTGATTTTTGTTCAGTCATTTTATTTCAATCTTGATTGGTTTAGTCATAGTGAATTTTATTTCAACATTTTTAATATTCTCCTTATTTCTCGGCAAATTTTTCAAAGTATTATTATAAATTGCAATTGCATTATCAACAATTTCTTTATCAGCCATGCTTTCCTTTCCAACTGGAACTTTTATACTAGCTTCCTTTGTTCTTATTTTTACTGAACTATTAATTTTTGTAAGAATATTTTCAATTAATTTATCGTCGGGGTTTATCAAAATTCCAAGTTGTGGAGAGGGCATCTTGCCGCTTGGTCCTAAGGCCTTACCAAAAGTTGTCGCTACGGCTGGCATCAAATTTGCCTGCGCAATAAAAAAATCAAACCTTTTCGCCAGCCTTTTCAATTCATTTTTATTAGAATATTTCTTAAACTCTTCCTTAGTAATTGTTTCAACATTCTTATTTTTCACCTCGAAAAAACCACAAACTTTCTTATCCTTAATTTTATGCGGCAGAGAAATAACTAAATTTATTGCATTCTTTTTAACATCAAATTTTTGCAAATTAATAATAAAATCAACTGTCTGGTCAAACTTTCGTTTTTTAGAATCCTTTCTAAGCTGAGCTAAAGCTTTTTCTAATTGTGAATTCAAATCAACATTTTCTGCCATGTTATGACCTACTACTTTATACGCCATCAATCAAGAAATTAACTGACAACGATGTAGTTAACGGTAAACTTCTTTGTAGAAAACCATTTATAAGTCTTTCGTTACAACAATCCTTAAAAGTATTTGTGATATAAATTTATATGTCTTTAGAAGAGAATTTTCAAACAATAAAAGAATTGGGTAGAGATGTATACACTTCTTCAAAAAAAAGATTAAGCGATGTAGTTAAATTCTCAATTGCTGCGCCAACATATTATAGAAATAGGGGGGATAATCTGGAGGGCTTTTTTGATAAAGAGCTATTTGCAATGTTGGGAACTCTTGGGGGCACGGCATTGGGGGTTGTAGCGTCATTACCTTTCTCAATTTACACTTCCTATACTGATGGTAATCCAGGCATGGTAATTAAAGTGTCTTTAATTCCAACAATAATTTCTTTTACAACAAATCAAATATCTGCATTTTATGAAACTTTTAGAGCCAAAAAACAAAAAGTCTTAGAAAGACAAAACTTAATAGATGAAGTAGAAAGATATATGAAAGAATGACACAATCCTTAAAAACTTCTTTTATATTTTCCCATAATGGAACTCGTCGCACTTTTATCACAGGACAACGGAACATGGGCGCAGGTATCAGGATTAATGAAGCAGGGAGAATGGGAAAAAGTAATTCTTTTCGGAAACGATTTCGCAAAAGATAATTTTACAATACCTCCAACAAGTAAGAATGTAGAATTCATTAAAGCCACATTAAATCAAAGACTCAAAGATCTTCGTGATGAATTCTTACAAAAGCTAAAAGGAAAAATTAACGGAACAGAAGTGGCTTTATCTATTGCAAGTGGCGACGGTAAAGAACATATGGCTTTAATTTCTGCATTACTTAATTTGCCAGCAGGAATAAGATTCGCAGCACTAACCAAAGACGGGATAATTGATTTATAGAGAATTAATTAAAAAGATAAATTTCTGTAATTAAAACAAAGTAAAAGCCCATATAACCATTATTAGCAATAACAAAAACAAGAAAAAATAAGTTATCCATGAAAAAGTTTTCCTCGCAATTTTTTCATTTCCTGTCAAACCCCAAACAGCCAAGTAAAAAAATCTTCCTCCGTCGAATATTCCTACAGGAAGCATATTAACTAGCGCAACACTAATGCTGGCCAGCAAAATCCACAGCAACAGATTGTAAATAAAAATAGAAAAGCCGCTAATTACTGGCCTGTAATATATTTCTGGTTTTTTAAAAGCAGATAAAAATAAAAATGTCCTCCCTACAATGCCCTTGCCTGTAACTTCTGGATGTTTAATTCCGATTAAACCATTTCCTGTATATTTATTTTCTGCAAGAACAATATTCGTTGATATTTCCTCATCAAATTCATTAATAGTTTTAACAGTTACTTCATCACCTGAAGAATATTTATTTAAAATTGAGGTTAGTTTATCAACACTTGTTATTTTTTCACCATTAATTTCTGTAATCACTCCGGTTAAATTAGCTTTTATTGCAGGAGCATCGTCGTATAATACAATATACTCATCAGTATCATCAAATATTGCTTTTATCCCCACATAACTTTCGCCATTTGCTTCAATGCTCGTTATTTTAGATTCATTATCAATTTTAATTAAATCATTTATTGTAGGGTTGTTTAATTGAATCCCGTTCACCATAGTGATTCCAGAAACTTCAACAAACGAATAAGCATAATCATCAATAACAATTCCTGCAGGCGCAAATGCCGTCACAAAAAACATCCAAAAAACAAAAAAGAAAAATATTGCAGTTAATACATTAGCAAAAGTTCCGGCGCCAAGAACTGCCATTTGCTCAAATTTGCTTGCTTTGTTCATACTTTTTTCATCTTGTTCAACAAACGCTGCTAAAAAAACCGGAAGAAAATAAGGAAAAAATCCGAAACCAGTTGAATTTATTTTTATATTATATCTTCTCATAAAAATTCCATGAAAAAATTCATGTGGAATAGCGACGATAGCAATCATGATAATCCAATAAGTTACATACAATGGAGGCAAAAAATCAATTTTGAAAATCTTTGGGAGATAAGGGATCAATGGCGTAATCGGAGGAACTTTAATTGCTCGAACAACATCTGGCCTAAACAAATAAATTTCAATAATCATCCAAACAAGATACAATCCTCCCAACATCAAAACAAAACCGAGTCCAACCGAGATATAACTTAAAAATCTAAGAGTCTTAGGATATTTTTTCCCAATCCTATCAATCAGCTTCATTCCCCAGCTTGTTCTGTACAATAAAAGCAAACCATCTTTTTTAATATTCTTTTTTCCCCGGTAAAGAAAAAAAGACACAAACAACACAAATATTACTAAGAATATTAAATCATATATCAAAAATTTATCTACCATATAAAGCCTCTTTGTTTTTTATTTTAAATTTTAATTAATGAAGAATTTTATTTTTTCTTCAATGGCCGAAATGCAGTTGAATTGCATTTTCTGCATTTAACTTTGCCTATAAGAACTTTTTTTGGATCAGCGCGTTTTTTAGATTGACATTTCTTGCAAACAAACATATTTTTGAACAACCTATTTTGTGCCTCCAGAATCTTAGCCATCCTTTGCTCCTAAGATTACGCATTTAAAATCTTTGTATTTTAATTCCAATATTTTTGCCATTACAATTTCCTCTTCGCTATTTTAATTCCTTCAATATCCCAATATTCAACTATTACACCTTCTTCTACTTCATCTTTAATTTCATCTGAACAAGGTACATCAAGAGTTTCATAAGATTCTAAATCCATAACACTTACTGTGCTTTCACCCTTACTTAAAACTTGCCCTTTCCTCTTTTCAACTAAAGGCACATCAAGTCTATCATGCCCTGGAATAACAAAAACACGTTTCTTTCCGTCGATAATTCCAACTGCTTCAATTCTGCACTTTGCATGCCCGTGCTTTCCTGTCTTAGAAACATCCATACTTTTTACAGTGCAAGGATTACCTTCAACCATAATATTAGTGCCTGTTCTTGCATCAGTAGCATTAATCATCTTAAAAACCATAACTAACCAAAAAAACGTATATTTATAAACGTTTTTGAAAAATTAATTATATGGAAACAAAAATCCAAAAAGGAGATTTCATTGAAATAGAATTCACTGCCAAATTAAAAGAGGGAGGCATCTTCGATTCAAACATTAAAGAAGATTTAGAAAAATTGCATGCCGGACATTCTCATCCAATAAACACAAAACCACTTATATTCTCCATTGGCAATCACATGTTTGTAGAAGGAATTGACGAATATTTAATTGGAAAAGAAGTTAATAAAACTTACAATATAGAATTATCTCCGGAAAAAGCATTCGGTAAAAGAAATCCAAAATTAATAAAAATAATTCCATTAAGCGCATTCAAAACACAAAAATACCAGCCACAACCAGGCATGACTTTTAACTTTGACGGCCAAATGGCAAAAATACTTTCTGTTTCAGGAGGTAGAATCATAACCGATTTTAACAATCCTTTAGCAGGGAAAGATGTTGTGTATAATATTAACGTTAAGAAAAAAATTGAAAATACTGAAGACAAAGTTAAAGCTCTAAACGATTTCTTATTCCAACAAGAATTTAAATTCAAAATAAATCAAAAAGATAAAAAAATAACCTTTGAATTAGACGAAAAACAAAAACCTCTGCAAAAGTTCCTTGAATTGTTTAATGATAAATTTAAGGAAATTATTGGATATGATATAAATGTTGAGGGTGGCGAGAATAAAGAAGATAAGAGTGAGAAAGTTAAAGTAGAAAAAGAGAATAAGAAAGATGATTAATATTCACCTTGTCAAAAAAGGTGGCCTTTCATTGCGTAAATTAGAGAAAAAATTAAGAAGAGGTTGGTTTAACGATAGAGATGAAAGGATTATTTTATTTCCAGAAAATACTCTTAATCCAAGATTTAAAAGATCAGATTTTGAAGAGTATCTTAGTCAGTTAAATCTTGATGAGAATACTGCCACATTTTTCTCCGTTTTTGTTAGAGAACAAGATCCAGACCCAAACGTTTCTTCAATAAGACTTTTTTTCCAAGGAAATTTAGATCAATATTCTTTCAAAAATAATGGTTATTTACTTCATGGAGGCCTGCCTTTTGAGAATTATGTTAAAAGAATTTCTACTGAATTTGATAATTCTAATTCAGGCACAGGAATGGGAGTGGAGTTTATAGACGACAAATTTGATTTTTCACAAAAGAAAATAACATTTCCAAAAATTACTTTGGAAGGAAGGATAATAGAATTTAGATTATGCAGAGATATAGAATGCGGTTCAACCAATAATCCAGATATAGTTTTATGTTCTGCTTATGGATTAAGAAATTATGAAGAAGCAATAAAAAGATCACTTGAAGATAAAACAGCAATAATTCACGATATAACTCAAGCAAATCCAATAGTTTATCACGCGGGAGATTTCTATCAGTCAAGATATGCAATTAGAAAAGCCAAGGAACTTGGAATAAATCTTTTAATAAAATAATTCTTCATAAAACCTCTCCTTTTTCACAATAATCCTTATAAATACTTTCAATCTTCATAATTTATGGAAGAGGCTTATCGCAGTTTTAGTGATTCTGTAAGTTTTGATTCTGGAGTCAGTAATTTATCAGAAGAAGTTCAAAGTATTGACAGAGAATTAGAAGAGCTATTAAAAAAACAAAACGCAAAAATTAAAGTCATAGGTGTTGGCGGGGGAGGAAATAATTCTTTAAGCAGAATGAGGGAAATTGGGATTAAAGGCGGCGAATTAATAGCAGTTAACACCGACGCACAAGACTTGCTTTACGCAAATGCAGATCAAAAGATTTTGATTGGAAGAGAACTCACACAAGGTTTAGGAGCAGGTTCAAATCCAAAAGTCGGTGAAGAAGCAGCAAGAGAATCAGAATCAGAAATCAAGAAAAAACTTTCTGGAAGCGACATGATTTTCATAACGTGTGGATTAGGCGGTGGAACAGGAACAGGCGCTGCACCAGTTATTGCATCTATTGCAAAAAAACAAGGCGCCTTAACTATCGGCGTAGTAACATTGCCTTTCACAATAGAAGGTAAAAAAAGATTAGAAAATGCAATGGAAGGCCTTGAGAGAATGCAGGCAACAGTTGATACACTCATTGTAATTCCCAACGACAAATTATTGGAATTAGCCCCTGAACTTCCATTGCATACAGCTTTCAAAATCGCAGACGAAATTTTAACAAACGCAGTTAAAGGAACAACAGAACTTGTAACAAGATCTGGATTAGTTAATTTAGATTTCGCTGACATAAAAGCAATAATGGTCGACGGCGGAGTTTCATTAATCGGCATGGGCGAAGCAGACTCGCAAAACCGCGCAATTGAAGCAGTTAGTAAAGCCATTGAAAACCCCCTCTTAGATGTAGATATTTCTGATGCTACAGGTGCTCTTGTAAATATTATCGGAGGGCCAGATATGTCTCTTGACGAATGCAAATCAATTATTGAAACAGTTGGCCAAAAATTATCTCCTGATGCAAAATTAATCTGGGGAGCGCAAATCAGCGACGATATGGAAAAATCAATTAGAGTTTTATTAATAGTAACCGGCGTAAAGTCTGCTCAAATTCTTGGCAAAGGGGATTCTCTTGAAGCTCGAAAACACGCCGAGATTGAAGAAGAATTAGGAATTGAATTTTTTGAATAAAATGAAAGAAGAAGTTTTATATTCTCTTAAAGGAACCGTTTTAGAATACAACGGAGAGTTTCTTATTGCATCTGTTTTACATAAAAACGAAAAAAGAAAGTTAGTCTTCTCAAATACAGAACCATTCAAGTCTGTCGGAATTTTAGGACAAGGAATGAGTTTTGAATATAGAATTTATGATAATAGGGCTTCTGAAGTTGTTCCAATGGAGGCAGATGAAAATAAACCTAAACATTCAACATTGGATACAAAATTATTAGCTGAATTGGGCATTGAGTTTTTTGAATGAATCACAATAATTAATTTAAACTAAATCTTTTGATTTCTTTCATGCGAAATTATTCTTCAGATGAAGTCTTTGAAATTTTAGAAACTTATGAAAAACTAAAAAGCTTAGATTTTTTTCAGGGATTAAATGAAGAAGATACTATTGATAATTTAGAACAAGTTAAAGGATTAGTTCGAGAAATAAAAAAAGCATTACAAGAAATGGAAAAATTCCCACAATTCTTCAAACCACAAGTAGAGTTTTATGAAGAGGTTTTGACATCAATTGAAAAAGGGGCGTCTTCATACTTAAATGAAATAAAAAGCTTACTATCAAGAGGAAAAGGTAATATAAGGTATTCTCCTAATCTTCGAGAAGAAGAGTTAAAGAAGCCAGATGAGCAAGACGACGATCTCCCATTCTAAACAATCCAGAATCTAGTTAACAATCTTTATCAATGAACGAGCGACAGCGAGTGCTATTTTTCACCCCAAAATTTATAAACCATTTTTATCTGAGTTCTAAATCTCAAATGGTTGAAAAAAATATTGCAATCCTTGAAGGGGATGGAATTGGCCCGGAGATTATGAGAGAAGGGCTTAAAGTTCTCGACGCTGTTTCTTCTAAATATGGACATAAATTTAATTTAGTTTATGCGTCATTTGGAGCACAAGCTTGTTTTGATGAAGGTCACCCCTTTCCAGAAAGAACAAGAATTCTTTGCGATGAAACTGATTTTGTTTTAAAAGGCCCAATAGGGGTTGGTCCAGAAGAAACAAAAATACTTAATGCAGCAGGAATAAAATTAGAAAATGATGCCTTGCTTCCATTAAGAGCACAACTAGATACTTTTGCAAATTATAGGCCAGTTTATCTTCCTAAATCTATCGTAGAATTTTCTCCATTAAAACCAGAAATTGTTGGAGAGGGAATTGATATTTTAATGATGAGAGAATTAGTCGGAGGAATTTATTTTGGTGAAAAAGTTGAGGGTGTTGAATTAGGTAAGTTTACAAGAGATAATGCAAGTGACGAATGTCGTTATGACAGAGCTCAAGTTGAGAGATTTGCGCATGTATGTTTTCAAGAAGCAAGAAAAAAAGAAAGTAAATTAACAAATGTTCAAAAACCAAACATTCTAGCAACAGGAAGATTCTGGAATGCCATTTTTGAAGGAACAAAAGATACTGATGGAAGCACTTTAGAAAAAGGAATCAAAGATCAATATCCTGATGTACCTTACAATTCTATGATTGTTGACAATGTTGCTTATCAATTAGTTGTTAATCCAACTCAGTTTAATGGAGTTATGGCCTTAGAAAATATGCAAGGAGACATTCTAACAGATCAAGCGGGAGGACTTCTTGGTTCACTAGGTTTGATGCCTTCTGTATGCTTCAATCCTGAAACAGGAAAAGGTTATTTTGAACCAGCTCACGGTTCTGCCCCAACAATCGCAGGACAAAATGTCGCGAACCCTTATTCAATGATTGGAAGTGTTGCATTTATGTTAGATAAAAGCTTTGGATTAGAACAAGAAGCAAAAAATGTTTGGGATGCTTTGATTAGGGTTTTTGCAAATGGATATAGAACAAGAGAATTATACAAAGGCGATTTGGTGTGGAACAATAGACTTCTTTCAACAAGTGAATTTGGAGATATGGTAAGAGATAATATCTTTCTTAAGTGAATAATTTTATAAACCCTCTATCTCTTTCTAAACTATGGCAATATGGATTAACACAAAATCATTTTTAATGAAATGCAGACGAGTATGGCACTTGCTTAGAAAGCCATCAAAAAAAGAATTCGAATCTGTTGCAAAAGTTTCAGCAATTGGAATTCTACTTATCGGAGCCATTGGATTTTTAATCGCAATAATCATGCAGTTTTTCATAAAATAATGTGTAAGCAACTGACATATGTCGAAGGGCTTACCGAAAATTAGTTCTCACTTCGTTCGAAAATTAATTGTAACTCCAAATCCGCTTTCAGCAGGATTTTCCGTCGAGAAGAATGATAAAAACATATCTCGAAATTTTTGGATTAACAATTTCCTTAAGCGAAAAACTTGACAAAGTCAGTTTTGAGCCATTAATATCACGAGCTTGCGAGTGCTAATGTTTACTTAGAAAGTGGACTTAACAAAATAAGAAAATTTATAAACCCCAAATTTTAAGTACTCTTATCTACTTCTTAAATTATTAGGAGGTAGTCAGAACAGTAGGAAAATAAAATGATATTTATTATTAAAGTCACGACAAACAAAGAAGAGCGGGCTGTCGATATGGTAGCAGAGCGTGCGCAAAAAAAAGAACTCAATGTTTACAGCGTTTCACGTCCTCATGGTTTACGAGGCTATATTCTTTTAGAAGCTGAAGATAGAGAATCTGCAGAAGAAGCAGCATTTAATTTACCATATGTTAAAGGAATAATTGGCAAGACAATTTCTTACGAAGAAGTTAAAGGAATGTTAGAACCATCTATCCAAACAATTAACATAAACGAAGGCGATATTGTAGAAATAATTTCAGAACCATTCAAAAAAGAAAAAGCAAAAGTTTTAAGAATAGACAAACAAAAAGAAGAAGTAACAGTTAGTTTGTTAGGGGCTGTTGTTCCTTTGCCAGTCACAATCAAGCTTGACAATGTTCGAGTTATTCGAAGAGATGAGGCAGAAGCAGCTGAAGAATTAGATAATAAAAATATAACAAATCCAAATCATAGAGGAAGAAAATAAAATGATAATAAAGATTTTAACTGAAGGCGGAAACATGTCTCCAGGCCCAGCTCTAAGTCAGAAATTAGGACCCGCAGGAATAAACATGGGACAGGTGATTTCGAAAGTCAATGACGCGACAAAAAATTTCAAAGGATTAAAAGTCCCTATTGAATTAAATATAAATACTGGAACAAAAGAATTCGAAGTAAAAGTTTTTTCTCCGCCAGTTTCTGAATTATTAAAAAAAGAATTGGGAATTCAAAAAGGTTCTGGATTACAAGAAAAAGAAAAAGTTGCAAATGCTTCTATTGAACAAATAATTTCAATTGCAAAACAAAAAATGCCAAACCTGCTTTGCAAAGATTTGAAGGCAGCTGTTAAAAGCGTCGTCGGAACTTGCGTAAGTTTAGGTGTTTTAATTGAAAATAAATTACCTCAAGAAATTGAAAAAGAAATTGATGACGGAAAATATGACAAAGAAATATTAAAAGAAAAAACAGAAACATCTCCTGAAAAAAGAAAGGAGTTAGATATATTCTTCACTCAGATTAAATCAAAACAAGAAAAGCTTAAGAAAGAAGAAGAGGAAGTTGCGGCTGCTAAAGAGGCTGCGAAAGTTGGTGGAACTGAAACAGAAAAGACAGCGACAGAAAAATCTCCAACAGCAGCGAAGACAGAAGAAAAGAAAGAAGAAAAGAAAAAGTGAATTATTTCTTAGAATATTTTATAAATGGATTGATATTCAAAATATTAAGGGGAAGTAGTATAGCCTGGTTAGTATTTCAGGTTTGGGTGAAGGAAGTCACGAGACTTTTTATTCCCGGCGAGATTCCGAGAGCCTTCCTGAATACCTGACGACCCCGGTTCAAATCCGGGCTTCCCCATTCATGATGAAAAGAAAAGCTTCCGCAATAATTTTTTATGATGCAAAGGGTAACATCTTAATTCAAGATAGAAAAAAAATAAGTAAGTGGGGAGAAGAATATGGATTCTTCGGGGGAAAAATTGAATTAAATGAATCTCCTGAAGAAGCTATAAAGAGAGAAATAAAAGAAGAATTAGGAATTGAAATTAAAGAATTTACTATTTTCAAACATCATTTTTATTCAATTAAAAAGTCAGATCTTGATGTAGAAGTTTTTTGTTTTATCTCGAAAATGCCTGACTTAAAGATTTTAAATGTTCAAGAAGGTGAACTTGCATTTATGAAATATAAAGAAAGTCTAAATTTGAAATTTCTTGATGGAGATAAATTTTTGCTTAATGAATTTGGTAAATTTCTAAATGAAAACACAACATTTTAAAACCCCTATTTCAACTAATAATCATGCCATCGAAATCAAAAAAAACAAAATCAGCAGGAAGATTTGGAGCAAGATATGGAAAAAGAACCAGAGATAAACTTGTTAATGTCGAATCTAAACAAAGAAAAAAACAAATTTGCCCCTTTTGTAAAAAAGTCGGAGCAAAACGCCAAGCAAAGGGAATATGGAATTGTTCAAAATGCAACAAAACCTTCGCTGGAGGCGCGTTTTATTTAGAATAAAAAAGTTTAAATACACAAATAAAAGATTAATAAAATGGTAAACAAAACCACCCAATATTTACTAATATTACATCACAGAAAGAAGTTAACAATTTAACTAAATAGAGCGAGTGCAACGAGCTCCAAATTTTTTTAAATAAAAAATGGCTACCTATAAATGTTTCAAATGCGGAAAGAAAATACTGAGCAACAAACTTGAAAAGCGATTTGTTTGCCCCCATTGCGTCGGCAAAATATTCTTTAAGCCACGAACTCACGTCAAAAAAGTCAAGGCAGTTTAATTAAAATGAAAGAACCTAATCCTGAAACAGAAAAACAAATTCAAGAAATGCAATTTTTAGAACAAAATCTTCAAAATCTTCTAATGCAAAAGCAAGCATTTCAGATAGAAATGACTGAAACCCAATCTGCTTTGAATGAAATAAATACCGCAAAAGACGATGTTTACAAAATTATTGGAAGCTTAATGTTAAAAACCGAGAAAGCAAAACTTAAAGACGAATTAACAAATAAAGAAAAACTTCTTGATTTAAGGCTCAAAACTTTAGAAAAGCAAGAAAGGAATTTTACTCCAAAATTAGAAGAATTAAGAGAAAAAATTATGGATTCTCTCAAATAAACTTTCTTGGAACATAACCAAAAAAATTACGAAATCTTTATAAATCTGATAACTATTATTTTCTTATGGTTTTTGAAAAAATAAAAGAAAGTTTCTCAAGAGCATTGGGCAGTGATGATTATTCAGATGAATATATAGAAATAGATTTGGATCAAGGCAAGGAAGACCATAAGGTTTTAGTAAAATTATTTTTCTTAAAAAACTACGACGATGTAAATGAAATCCTCGCTGCCTTAAGAGAGGGTTATACTATAGCTATGATTGATATAAAAGTTCTAAGACAAAAGGATTCAATTGAATTGAAAAGAGCAATTTCTAAAATCAAGAAAACCGTAGACGCTTTAGAAGGAAATATTGCAGGTTTTGGTGAAAATGTGGTTGTCGCAACCCCAAGTTTTGCTAAGATTCACAAAGAAACACAAAGACCACCGCAAGAAAAAAAGCATAAGTTTGATATGTAAAATGGTTGAAAATTTTGCAGAATATTATCAGAAGAGAATTTTAGAAGAATTGTCTAAATATGGAATTAAACCCATTGAGAGAGATCCTGAGAGAAATCCTAATTCATTAAAAGTGGAAAGAATAGAGCAAGTTTACAAAGATGTTGTTGATTACTTAAATTGGTTGGATGAATTTGAAGATCCTTCAAGACAAGTTCCAAGAAGAGTAATTTCTTTTGCTTAATCCTCAAACTTTCGCAATCCCAAAAACAGCTTTCAACGCTACTATTATTGTTGCAGGCGCAAATAATGTTATCAACGCCCCAAACACAGCCTTAACAAACGTACCTAAACCTATTCCAATTAATGATTGTGTTACAACATCCATTGCAAATTTACTGACAATTACTAATGCAGTTCCTGCGAAAAGAAAAGTCATCGAATCTTTTCCTGAAATCATATAACCTACTATAATACCAAGAATTATTAAAATACCATATATCAATTTATTATTTTCTTGAATAGCTGGGATATTAATTAACGATGCTGACAACCCAATTATAACCGCAATGACAACACCCATAAAAAAGGCCCATGCCCCAAAAGCATTTTCTTGTGATCTAAGTGGCATAATATTTCCTCCCTTATTTAAGATACTTAAAATATTTAAATGTTTTTAATTTTATTTTAAACATATTCTTAAGAATATAAATATTTATAAACCTTAGTAACTGAAAAATGACTACAAATGAAAGCAAAATTATTCAATTTATTGAGTTTTAGTTTGATATCATTAATTTTATTCACTAGCTTAGCAAGTGCGGCGACATTTACAATTTCGCCAAGTACCTTAAGTTTTGATAGTAGTAATTCAAAAACATTTGTTATATCTAATCCTGTGGCAACCCCTTTGAATGTAGCTTTTGACTCAACAATTTCAATTACTGGAGAAGATGGATATACAATAACTTTTGATGTTACTGGAGTTAAAACAGGCATTACTAATACAACTCCAAGCACAATTACAGTTGATCCTCAAACAACAATAGATCTTTCAAAATTCAATTTAGGAGAATCTTATTCTTCTAATTTAGTTATTAATTCTGGAACAGATTCTAAAACCATTAAAATAGAAATAGTTTCAAATGATTTTTGCGAATTCTCAAATGACGGAGATTTAGATTTAACAATTGATGATATAGCTGTAAAGGGCATTAATGGAAAGATTTTTAGCAACGATGACAATGAATGGTTTCCCTTAGATGTTGTTGAAATAGACATCAAAGTTGAAAATAATGGAAACGAAAATGTAAAGAATGTCGAGGTTGAATGGTGCTTATTTGATAATGAAAATAAAAAATGTGTCTTGGATGATAATGAAAACGATTTTAAATTAAACGACGGAGACGATAACACAATAATAGTAAAACTCACAGTTGATTCAGATAAACTTGAAAAAGATGTTACTGATTATACTTTTTTTGCAAGAGCAACAGGTAAAATAGATGGAGGGGATTTAAAAGGAGAAAAATCTTGCGCATCTAATTCAGAAGATGTTGAAGTAATGCTTGAAAGTGATTTTGTTGTTATTGATAATATTCAATTTGATGAACTAAATGAGTGTGGTTCAGAAGCTGTAATTTCTGCAAATGTTTGGAACATCGGGGATTCTGACCAAAATGATGTTGTAGCAAGAGTATTCATAGATGAACTTAAATTTAATAAAGAAGTAGATATTGGGGATATAAATTCTTTTGATAAAGAAAAATTAAGCACTTTAATTGCAATCCCTGCTGATGCAGCTGAAAAAACATATACCCTGCAGTTGTGGGTATTAGATGACAATGGCGATATTTATGAATCTTCAAATAATGATGAAGTAAAATATGATTTCCCATTCGTTGTTAAAGGAAATTGCAAACCGATTATTACTGAAACAGAAACAGAAATTATTTTTGACCCTTTAACTGCAATTCAATCAGGCGGAAAAGCAGGCAAGCAATTAGTACTTCAAGCAAAAATAGCTAATTCAGGAACTGAAAGAAAAGATTTTATCATAAGCGTATTAGGTTTAGATAGTTGGGCAACTATTGAAAGTATTGAACCTTCATCGGTTTCTTTAAACCCAAGCGCAAGTGAAAATATTCTTATAACATTAAATGTTAATAGCGATGTAGAAGGCGATCAAGAATTCACAATTAGTGTTAAATCAGGAAGCCTCACTTCAAAATCAAAAACTATAAAAGTTCCAATAGAAAAATCTTCTGGAGGATTTAAATTTCCCGGAATCACAGGCGGAGTAACAGGAATAATCTCTGGAGATAACTGGTATTTGTGGGGAATCGGAATCTTGAATGTTATCCTCGTAATCATAATCATAATTGTAGCAGTTCGAGTTGCGAGAAGTTAATTTTAAAATGATAAACTATAATTCTTTAAAGAAAGCTGGAAGAAGAAGTTTGGCTTTAGTTGGAAGTTTTGGATTAGCTGGATTGTTAGGAGGATGTGATGATACTCCAGGAGATATAACTCTTTATGAAACAACAATTCAAGGTCCTGTTAGAGTTAAGTTGGTACAAGAAGTTCAATCAGATTTTTTTTTAAATTATAGTGGTATGTTAGATGATTATAGATTAGAAGTTTATGATGCTTTAGGAAAAAAAAGAATAAATTTCGTTTCTCAAGATGATTTAAAGTGGGGAACAAAAATAGTCAGCGACGATGGAACTTCTTATGTTGTAAACAATGGAAAAAGATATATTGAAAAAACAGACGAAGTTTCTCAAGAGAACAAATAATTCTTTTTCATAATTTACTGCTCACTTTCGTTCGCAGATTAACTAATTATTTAATATCACGAGCGACTTTGAAGGAGTTGCAATATTTGTTTTGTTAAGACATAAAACCATCTTTGATAAATCACCTTCAAAAATTTTCTACATCAATCTTCGTCTCACGAAGAAATTCAAACGAAGTGGAATTTCTAAGCCATCAATAACGCGAGTGTTAACGAGCACTATTCTCTCCCAAAACTTTTAAACCCATCCCTCTTTAATTCTTCATGAAAAGATTAATTGATATGTTTCTAAGGTATATTATTCTCATAGCAATAGCAATACCAAACTTTTTCATTTTTTATTTAATATTTACACCATTAACAATCTATCCAGTATTTTTTTTAATAACCTTATTTGCAAACCCAACTCTTAACGGGACAGTAATTTCTTTTAGCAACCAAACAATAGAAATCGTTGGCGCGTGCGTCGCTGGCTCAGCATTTTATCTTTTAACAATACTAAATTTATCAACACCAAATATCAAATTGAAAAAAAGAATTTACATGCTTTTAATTTCATATTTAATCTTCTTAATTATAAATATTTTAAGAATTGTATTATTAAGTTACTTGCTTTATACAGGCTCACCTTATTTTGACATCACCCATAAAATTCTATGGTATTCTTTAAGTACAATCTTTGTTTTAGTAATATGGTTTTCAGAAGTAAAATATTTTAATATTAAATCAATACCAGCATATTCCGACGTCAAATATTTATATAATCAATCATCATTTAGTAATTGGAGGAAAAAATGAGTTTTGTTAGCATAATTCTTGATTTGTTTATTCATTTAGATAAAAATCTTGAAATTATAATGCAGAATTACGGAGTGCTTGTTTATCCGCTTCTTTTTTTGATTGTTTTTCTCGAAACAGGACTTGTTGTAACTCCATTTCTTCCCGGAGATTCCCTTATTTTTGCAGCAGCTACAATTTCTGCAAAAGATTTTCTTAATATTTATCTTCTTTTTATTATTATTTCATTAGCAGCAGTAATAGGTGATGCTTTGAATTATTTTATAGGAAAAACCATTGGAAGAGAAATTGTAAAAAGAAAATATATAAAAGAAGAGTATATAAATAAAACTCAAACTTTTTACGAGAAATATGGCGGAAAGACAATCGTCATTGCAAGATTTATTCCCCTAGTAAGGACATTTGCCCCATTTGTAGCTGGAATAGGTAAAATGAAATATTCTAAATTTTTCTTTTATAATGTGATTGGAGCAATATTGTGGGTTGCCTTATTTTTAATATTAGGCTTTTATTTTGGCAGTATTCCTTTTGTTAAAAATAATTTTTCATTTGTAATTCTTGCAATAATACTTGTTTCAATTGCCCCCCTTTTCATAGAATATTTTAAACATAAAAAAAGAAAATTAAATAGAACCGTATAAGCAACTGACATATATCTTTTTTTTATGTGTAAATTTGTTGCTAATGCAATATTAATCGCTCCGAGCCAGACATTCGTCAAGGCTCTCCGCTAAGAAATTGTTAATCCAAAAATTTCGAGATATGTTTTTATCATTCTTCTCGACGGAAAATCCTGCTGAAAGCGAGCAACTTTGCGAAGGAGAAAACAAAAATAGTGATAACCGAGCAGGATTGTGAGTAGGTTTTGGAGTTACAATTAATTTTCGAGCGTGAAGTAATTTTTCGGTAAGCTGGGACATATGTCATGAACCTACACAAAAAATTAAATAGAACCAACATCATTAAGCATTTCTAACACAAATCTTTCTGTGCCTTCTAAGATTTCACATTCATCAACATTAATATTATAACACGAAGGCCCATATTGTTCTACACTGGTTTTATCTCCGCCACGTATATTAACAAACATATATCTTCCCTGTTCATCACAAGTTGCATTATCATCTCTTATTACTTTTGTTCCAATAGCATTGAGAATCTGATTCATATTCGCTATAGCAATAACTCCTTTGCCCTCGCAGTTAAATTCTCCGCTGTCATTAAGAACCATCATTTCCAATCTATTCATTTCTCCACTAAAAGAAATCTTTTCTAATTTTCTAGGATCTTTTCTTAAATAAACATTATAATCCACAGTTTGTTTAATGGGAACATTGCTATTAGCAGATTCAAAAAATTTATGAATTATAAAAGAAGTATGGTAAAATTTAACATTCCCTTCTTGTAAAACTTCAAATGTAAAATTATTATACTCAAATTCTTTTTGAGACACCTTATAGTTATTAACAAAAACAGCAGAAGCAATAACCACTACCACAAAAACTAAAACCCATGCAAGGACCCTATTCTGTTTTTTTGATTCTTCATTATCTTCATTATTTATATCTTTACTTTCATTTTCACGTCCTTCCTTAAGATAATCATCATCTCCACTTTCTCCATCTAAAATATCTCCACTTTCTTCCTTGGAATAATCATCATTTTCATCTAAAATATTTTCATCCTTTTCTTCCACTTCTTTTTCATCCATCTTTTTAAAAAAATTTACTCCTTTTTAAGTTTTATTATAGTACAACAATTTTAAGACTTTACATCTAATATCTTAAACAAGAATTCATCAACAACCTTAACCATTTCTTCCTGATTTCCTTTCAAATATACACAATTATTATCCTGAATTATCTCATTTGTATCAGATTCCTCAATAATTATAAAATTATCTTCACAATTTTTTATAGGTAAATTATCTTCACACTCTTCCCCCTCTACACATGCAGGGAGGAATCTTAATGCAACAGGTTCAAGGTTTCTTCCTAATTCATATGTTGCATCATTATTTTTTGAAGAATAATAAATTGGTTTACTATAATAATTATTGATTGGTTTTACAGTTGAAACAATATCATTTGTTTCTTTTGGATTATATAAAAAAACAAAATTAATTCCCCCCTTATCTAAAACCCATAGTCCATTAACATTCTCAAAAATGTACCCATTATATTTAACTGCATTGCTAGTTCCTCCACTTCCTCCCCCAAAAGCATAACCAAGAGTACTAAAAAGCATAATAAAAATTAAAATTCCTCCAACTATAAATTGAGTAGTTCTTTTCTTGCTATCTTCTTCACTTTTTGGTTTTAGTCTTCTCATTTAATTTGTAATTTTTAATCATTTAAATATTTTATCAATTTGTTAAGTCAAGTTGCTAACATAACATAAATATGAAACTGCACTCTCAAAAGTCGTCGTGTTATTAACCCCTAATTAATTCTGCGACGGAAGGAGCAGCAAATTATGAATTGGAACAAAATATTATAACATAAATAAAAGTAAAGGAGGTTAGAATTTGTGGTTTACTTAAGATAAAGTTCTCACCATGCCTTAAAAAAAAGAAAAAAAATTAAAAATTAAAAATTAAATTTATCTATGGACCGCTTACTTTAGTCGCAACCCCGCCTGTACCTATTTCATAAACATAAGTGTTTCCTGAAGTAGTATCGATTTCACTAGAACTCTCTGTAAGAGTAGTAGCAGCAGCAGTTGTATCCGCAGCCTCGTAACCAGCAGCAACTAACGCAATTTTACCAGCAGTAAACTTGTCAGGAATTACTTGGATTAAGTATCTGTTTGCTGAAACACCAGTTGCAGCAACCCATGCATCTCCACAAGTACCAGCAGCAACATCTAATGCTGTAGCCGTAGCTGTGTTAATACATGAACCTCCAACAAGAATAGCATTCTTTACTTTCCATCCAGTATCAGTATCCATGAAAACCATACTTCCACCTGAACTAGTGCTTGAAGTAGCATCAGTTAAGTAAAGTTTACCATATGATTCTTCACCATGGTTCTTTATTTCCAAAGTCTTTTGAGAGGAATCAGGTTTAGTCCACAATAGCTCTGTTGCAAGTGCAGAATAAATTATACTTCTATACACATTACTACTTTCAATTTCTTTGAAAGTTGCAGATTCTCCAACAACATCTGTTATTTCAGCTTCTTTTGTTGATGAACTATCCCATCCAATTGTTACATTAAACGCACCACCAGTATTATCTATATTACCTTCTCTATCCTTTTCAAAAATTTGAAGTGTAAATGTAGTAGCGTCTAATTTTGCAACAGTGTTATTGAGATAACCTGGATCAAGATTATTTGATACAGGTGTACTATTTGCATAAGGTAAGTAAATTCTCAAGCCTTCGGCTGAAAATAGCTCATTGAAATTATTATTACTTCCAGTTGCATTAATATATACATCTTCATTATCATCTTCCGCAAAACTTACTACAAAAGAAGCACTTCCAAGATCTATTGTATCACCAGGAGAAGCTATATCCTTAGCTTTCCATGCTCCATCATTCCAATATGAAAAAGTAGTTTTGTTTTTATAGTCTGTGCTTTCTGATATTGAATACTTCATTAAGTAAGATTCTGCTGTTGTTCCATCATTGTATGACAAAATAAATCTATCATCTTCATCAGTAAGTTTTAATTCAGTTTCATTTGTTGTTCTTAATCTATCTGTATCTGATTTACCTGTTCCATTAAATTGAGTTTGGTTACCGTAAATAAGGTTTATATCTGCAACACCATCTTTTAATGGAAAGTCATCTAAGTAGATATATTGGTCACTTTGTGCAAGTTTTATTGATTCTTCTTTTGGAAAAAAAGTTCCAGTATAAGATAATTTCAATGCCGCAAATCCAGGCATAACGTCATATTTAGGATCTACTTCTGTTATGAATGTATCATCTTGTGCTTTCCATTCCAACTGAATCTTTTTAAGAGTAGTTCCTGCATTGTAACCGCTTGTAAGATGGACTTTTAATTTATCAACCTTAACATCATTTAATTCTACTTCTGAGTCAGAAACTATTTTAAGTTTTCCAGAACCAATAGCAAATTCAGCTTGTTTTAAACCTCCTTGGTATTGTTGAGAATCAATTGCTTTAACACCAATATATGCTCCTGAAACTTTTTGAGTTTCTCCAGCAGCTAATGAATTACTTGCAACACCGTTCACAGTAAACCTTGCTGTTGAACTTCCTACAAAATCAAGAGTAACTTCATAAGCTACTCCATTAACAGTTAATGTTGTCGATTCTCCTTCTGCTAATTTTGATGCTGATGCAGCATCAAGCAAGTTAAGTGTTGTTCCATTTGTAATACTTAAAATGTAGTAGTTCTTACCAAGCAGCTTTAAATCTGTTGTTGCTAAATCAGTCCATAATGGTTCATCTGTAAAATCTATTGAATAGTTTAATACATGACCACTATTTGCTACTGTAACACCAATAGTTGGCTCATTTGATTTATATTCACTATTTTCAAACATAGTGATATTTAAGTTTGCCATCTCAATTTTTTGAATATAGTCAAACTCATCATTGTCATCATCAATGTATATACCCTCTGCTAAAAGAGTTGGTAAATCGGAGTCTGTTAAAGCATTAGATTTAACATTTAACAAACTTCTACCTACATGGAATTTTGTTGATGGTTTATCAAACATAAGACTTTCACCAGTAGGCGCACCTGTTGGTACTTTATTAGCTAAATAACTTGAAATACTGTTTGCAGCAGTCATATCGGATGTTTTTGCAGCAGCACCATACACTATTGCAGGTGTCTCTGAAGTAAATCCTGATGGAAAACTTGCAGCAGCTGCGAATCCAACTGAAGAACCAATCATTACAGCACTAGTTAAAATCGCTGTTATTTTTTTATAATTAAACATATTTTTTTAACCTCCTTTCATCTTTATGAAATATTTGTCTTATCAACAAATCCCAGCACAGTCAATCACATAGCATAGGGATAACTATGCTCTCATGTATTCTAATTCCCTATTAGAACACCCGTAACTAGGTAATATACAAAAGTTCAATTTTCTTTAAAAAGCTTTCCCCAATATTTTTGGTTTCACCATAGAATACTCCTGGTATAATGACTTTTATTTATAAAACTTCTGTTACTATTATATCATTAATATATATCCATCCTATATATTATCGAAACATTTATTAACATAGGGTATTTAATTATAACATATATTAAATTTAATATACCATACATAAAATATATAATTTAGATATCTATTTAAATAAAACATATATTAAAAACAAAGGAAAATGAGTTCAAAAACAAGGGAAATTACAATAACTGAATCAAAAGGAGCTTTCTCAATTTTTAAAAAACATGGCACTTCAAAAGAGGATTTTGATTTTTCCGGAATGTTAGCATTAAGACAATTGCTTAGCAACGAAAAAGCCCGTATTTTACATGTCATAAAAAATCAAAAACCAACTTCAATTTATGACTTAGCAAAGAAATTAGGCAGAGGTTTTAAGTCTGTTAATGATGATATTAAATTACTTGATAGATTCGGTTTTATTGAATTAATTGAAGAAAAGACAAAGAATCGTATTCGCCATAAACCAATTGTTATCATTGATTCTGTCACAATTCACTTAAAGATTTAAATGTCCACGTTGATGTTGGGCCCATTACTAACTTAACATTTGCACTCACTTCGTTCGTGAATTGATGGCTCAAATTTGACTTTAACTCACATCTCGACTTTATTATCAATAACAAATTTGTCAAAGTCAAAATGCTCGGTCAGAATTTTGCTTAACTTAATGTTAACGAAGAAATCCAAGTAAAGCAGGATTTCTGAGCAATTATCCTCGCGACTTTGGAGCGAGCAATTGTTATTGGTTTACTCTACATATTAAAAAATGAGTTAAAATTTGTCAAATTTTTAAAGATTTGACTCATAGACTCTAAGATCAATTCCTAATTCATCATTCAATCCAGATGTTGGTCCCTTATAGTTTCTTGTTGTATTTCCTTCAGTAATATTAACAATAATTTCATCATCTGTTTTAATAATTAAATAATAACCTTTTATTGCTCCTCTATCTTGCGAATTCCAACCTTTATTTAACAAATTCCTTAATTCTAACTCTAAAACATCACATGAATTCCTGCCATCATAGCATCTATCTCCTGTTTGACAATTCGAAGCAAGTTGATCAATACTTCTATATTTTGTTTCTGTTCCTATTGCACAATCTGTTGTAAATTGTTTAATTGCTTGAATAAAACTATCCACTTCAAAACTTTCAACTGCCTTGCTGCTTCCTTTTCTCAAAGAAAACGCAACAAAAACCAAAATAATTATCATTACAAGCACAATTATCAAAACAAAACCAACCATTTCTTCCTGTCCCTTTCTTATTCGTTTTAACATTATCTTTTGTCCTCGTATCTTATATTTATTCTCGCAAGCTCGCAAATTTCTAAAACTTCCTCATTAACTACATCTTTTCTGCATAATGAAACAAAATTTGAAATAGGGGGCTTCTTTTTGACATTCTCTGAATAAATTCTCGTTGTCTTGCAATCAGGATAATTCCTATATGAACAAGTTGTTTGACTAGCTTCAGGATAAAGTTTCACTATTTCTATATCCGCCACACCCCAAAACTTGCTATAATCTGAAACCATGTCTCTGAAAACTATAATCTTATCAA
Organism: Candidatus Woesearchaeota archaeon; assembly: GCA_964466575.1. Classification (GTDB taxonomy): domain Archaea; phylum Nanobdellota; class Nanobdellia; order Pacearchaeales; family GW2011-AR1; genus PFCY01. The sequence goes on from CAYXNP010000001.1 coordinate 78,227, forward strand.
AATCAACACAATCAATTTTCGCAGTTCCAAAAGATTCACCACACGAAAACTCAGGCGAATTTGCTATTTTCATTATTAATTTTTCTGCATTTTCTTTTTCAAGATTAGTCGCACTTTCTCTCACTCCGCTCAATTGAACAGCCATAAAAATCAAGCCTATAAGTACAAAAAACAACGTAAGCGCCATTAACATAAACGCCATTTGCTGAATCTTCATCTGTGAGCGTTTATACCTTAGGCTAATTTTTGATACCAATACCAAAGTGTAGGTGCGAGTTTCTTTTTTATCCATTTTTCATCCTTATGATTTCTTTTATTATATTAAATATGATAGCTCCAATAATTCCCAATAATGGAAATGTGGTTTCTAAAAACGTAACATTATCTATTTGAATTACAATTATAAAAATATATATCCAAATCAAAAAATTGATTACATGCCCTGCTATATCAAATAATTCCAACTTCATTTTATTAACAGATAGATTATTCCAACTCCAAGGATGATTACAGTTATCCAAAAAACAATCCAACCGATTATTTCCAAACCCTTATTTTTTGTTTTACTTTTCATTTTACCTCCTTATTATTTTTCAATCACCATAATTTACAATATTCATTATTTTCATTTTTTTCTTCAATATCTTTTGATTTTGGTAAAATCAATTGATTAAGCGATTCAGATATAGTTACACTTTTCGCTGCTACTGATAAAAAATTCAAATCACCTGCTAAATTATTTGTACAACCCCTTTGAGAAACAAACACCGCTTTTTTCCCATAAAGGCTTGCTACCTGCTCTAATCTTTTCATTAATCTTTTAACCTGACATTCATACAAATCTTTGTCAGAAAAAATCGCACCATAAAGCAAATTCCCAAAGTAATAAACTCTATTAGCACCATCTTTTTCAACATAACCTGTTTCAGTAACTTCGTCATAAAAAACATCCACATCACAATTTCCTGAACCAACATTATTAAAACAAATTCTCACGCTGTTTGCAGGACAATCCGGGAAAACATAAAGATTTTCTTGTTGAATATTATTCACATCTATTTTAATTTTGTTAATATCCGTTACAAAACAATAATCTTTTTCGCTGGATGTTAAAACAATAATATCGGCAACTTTAAACGGCGAATTAAATGGCCTGAAAAATAAAAAGAATTTTTTGCCTTCCACTGTTTCATCAGAAAAAACATATTTAGCCTTAAAACTAACTTCCACACTTTCATCAGTCCATTTTCCTAGAGATTTCATCGACGTTGAAATCAACTGATTTCCAAAAACCCCATTTTCATCACAAGAAATATGAATTCGAGTTTCCGACGGTGTTGTCATCGGCGTCGAAGAAGAAGTCTCTACACCAATTTCAAACGGATTTAAAAGAACTCCAATATGTTTCGCAGTTTCAGTATCAATCTGAGTCTGTTTAATCTCAATAAACTTCGTTGAAATATAAATCGCCAATGCGAGTATAAAAATTCCCGCAATTATTGCAAACAACCAACCAAAAGAAATTTGTAAATAACCTTTTTTGTTCATCTCAAAATTGCGTGCTTAGCTTCATTTCGCGCGTTATTAATTTAGTGCTAACTTCAAAATCCAAAAGATTTTTTGTGTAACTAACCTCTATCATTTCGATTATATCTGCTTTTTTTATTAACATTTTATTTATTTTCGCCGAGGCGAACTATTTTTATCCACATGTCAGAGAGGATTTATTTTTTCATTTCAAGCCTTTTCAATAATTACCAGCGGATTTCCTTCATTTTTTTTAAGATAAACCTGAACACCATCACCGTCTTCATTTTCAATACAATAAGGATTATTTGTTTTTGTTATTTCATTAATATCAATGTTCTTTATTTCGACAGCATTCACACCATTACTGGAATACTCTGGATAAAAAAACAAATTTTCCTTTCCATCAAAATAAACTTCCATTGTTTCATAAACATCAGCATTTCCATTTCCTCGTCGGCAATTTGCTGTTCCACACCCATAATCAATAAAACAAACCTGCTTTATTTTTCCCGAAAATTTGTAATCGCCAGGTGTTTCAAAATTTCCTGCAGAACTTCTATACACTTCGTTAACATCTTCTTGCAGCCGATTAATTTCCCCGCGAATCTTAACCCACTCGCTCGTTTCCAAAACTTTCTTAATTGCGTAAAAAGCTAATGCCAAAAAGATTATAATTAAAAAAATTGAGAAAATCATTCCAAACGACAATTGCATTTGACATTTTTTATCAGCTCTTTTCATAAATCTAAGAAATAATCGTGACTTATAAATTTACTCACTCTATAAAAATTAGCACTCGCAGGCTCGTGAATAAATTACCGTTTGGAGTTTACCCCCCAGCTTGCTGCGTCTGTGGGAGTTTCATTTTATAATTATTTCTTATGACTCCAATCACCCAAAAAATTATGATTACAATTACTGCTAATATCGGATAAATAACTCCCCCCCATCCATAGCATATTTCCTCAAACATATCTGCAAACATAATTAGATTTAATAAAATTAAAGAGATAACAAATCCTATTCTTGTGAAATAGTTAGTTGATTTTCTTGAAGATTTATTATAAAATCTTTGCAAGGGAATAATTATTAATAATTGAGTTATAAATAAGATAAGATAAAATATTGGCTCACCTTTGCACTTTGGTATTGGAGAGAATGCGAGTAAAATTGTTAAAATTGAAATGATAAATAAAATATATTCTACAATCTTAAGTTTTTTATCATCCATTAATAAAAATGGGTTAAATGGTATATAAATATATTCTAAATTATCGTTTGGAGTTTACCCCGCAGCTTGTTGCGTGTGGGAGTTTCATTTTAAACTCACTGCAGATAAGAGAAGTTTATACCTTAAAGTAATTATCCAAATTTTTCTCTGACGAAGTCGGGAAAAATTCTATTAATCTGTGAACGAAGCGACCAAACCATTGATTATAATTTTTATCCACTATTAACAACATTCGCAAAAGGCCTCGCCACAATACTGCAAGCATTCGGCAACGGCTGGTTTCCAAATTCATCCATACACTTAATGAAGTAATTAATATTTACATTCCACTCAACATAATGCTGGTCATCATTCTCACCGCTAATTGTCAATCGTGTTCCGTCGGCAAATAAATAATTGCACGTGTCTCTGCTATAAACACATTCTGCTGGCTCATTTGTAAGAATTCTCAAATGATTTTCTGAATCATGATAAATTCTCGTTATGATTGGCGCTTCGTTGTCTGATTCAACTGTAAATGAAATTTCGTCAGTGTCGGTGTTTCCTCCAAGGTCAACACACTTAACAAAATACTGATAATCTCCTTCTGGCAAAAACAATGGCTGGCTATGTTCATGGCTATCATAATTCCTATCTGTATTAAACAAAGTATAATCATCGTCGTCTCCTGTAGTAGAAAAATAACAATTAGAAGCTCCTTCATTAAATCCTGCAGATGTAGCCGCTTCTAAATTCACTTCAACAACATTTGTAGAATCCCGGATTGTTCCATTAGGCGAAACACCGTCGATAACAAGTGGCTGTGTTCCCATTATTGTAAATTCATGGCTTTGCGTATTTGGATTTCTGTCTTCTATTGGTTTGCCTGGCAAGTCCAAACATCTGAAATAATAAATATTCTCTTCCCTATTTCTTATTCCTGTTAATATACTTGAACATCTATACAACATTTGCGCATTCATTTCAAACACATTGTTGCTGCAAGACATCTGGTTTTCCATTTCAGGATAATCTTGATCAAGCCTGCTCCATCTGCAGTCAGCAGGCTCATTTACATAAAGTGAAATATTTACTGAAGTTGTATTAAATGCAACCGGCATATTGTTAAGCAAGTTTGTATTAACAATTAACGGCGGAGTTGTATCTGGTCCTTTGTCAACACAGAACTGGAACACAAACTCACCTTCATTTGGATTTCCGTTTGCATCTTCACATGCAACATACAATTCATATTCCTCGTTGTTATTAATATTTAATTCTCCTTCTTCTGTTGCGCCAGGTCCAGGCAGGCTTAATGTTTGAGTATGGTTCCTCAACAATAAACTACTTCCTCCAAAATAAAATCTCATATCTTCAAATGGTTTTCGCCCTCCAACACCCTCGCTGTCTAAATAATCCAGTTTGCATTTCGCAGGCTCATTTACAGTAACACCAAAACTAAATGGCGTAAACGCCTTAATACATTTACTCTCTGTCTGGCTTGATTTAATAAAAGTTCCTCTGTCTGGAGGATTTTTTGTATTATCAGGTTCATAATTGTAATCAGGAAGCAATGCACCTTCCCAAGGCCTTACTTCTGGTGAATCAACATCTTTACGATTAATCCAAACACACTCCTCATCTTCTGTTCCAGCATTTACAATTTCACATCCTTGTCCTAAACTTCGGCACTGATATTCACTGCAAGGCAAAATTCCCTGCTTATTACATTCATCACATTTTTCTCCACGAGCTTGTGAGTCCCAAGGTAGGCATTCAAATCTAACAATTTCTGTTTTCTCTTTTTTATTCATTAATAAGAAAATCGCGATAGCAACGGCGCCGCCAATTAAGAAACTTCCAAGCCCTCCAACCCCAAACATTGTATTTGCTAATCTGCCAACAAAAAACCCTGCACCTATCGCAGCACCCGCAGCATTTCTTGTTGCCTGATTATCTGTTAAAAAATAAGCAGCTCCATACGCAATTCCTCCTGCAGTTATTCCCCATGCAGCACTTGAAACCAAAGAATCCATTGCTCCAGCATTTGATAATGCACCTTCTCCTCCACCATATTCATAAACATCTCCAATTCCTCCCCACAAACCTTTTCCTTGCGACGCTCTGTTAAGAGCACTAGATTTAATCTTCCCATTATCTAATAAATTATTAGCATTCAAATCATCGGTAATATCTGTATCCACACCATTAATATTAGAAAAATATCTCGTTTGTCCATCTACTAATTTTTCTCCGACGGATGATATTTTTTGATTATTTAATATAATTGGTTTTCTAAATGTTTTTGTAGCACTATATTCTTTATTTAAATCAGTTGCTCTTGGAGCAAGAAGTTGCGCGGCTTTTTCTCCTGTTCCACTTGGAACTGGGTTGGGAGTATTTGAAGGTTTTAACCAAGCAGGAAGAAAATCATAAATAGTTTTTACTGCACCTCCAGTGGCTGCTGCTTGTTGTGTAGTTGTTGCAACATCCCCTACATCAGCCCCACTAACAACCCCCACACTACTAATTAAATAAGCAAAAGCAAAAGTCGCAACTATCAAAATTAAAATTTCACTCGACGCAATAAATCTTTTTCCTCTTTTATTCATTTTGTTTTTTGTTTAAGTTTTTTTTAATTATTGATTTCTCAGGAAATATTGTTGTTTGATATCCACAATTAACACATTTCCATAATCCAGCATTTGGCACTATCATTACTATTTCTTCGCTTTCGCATCTTGGGCAAAATTTTATATTGTCTCTTAAGTTTTTGATTCTCATTTTATTCTTTTAATTTGCGCGCTCATTTCATTCGCGCGTTTGATTTAATTTTAATCTTAAATTTTAATGTAATGTGTTGTTCATCAATGCTATTCATTTTTATCCTCTAAGTTTTTTCTTTTTTGATTGGCATCTTTTATATATAGATTATATTTTAACATATTTTACTTCTTTTTTGATATAGTTAAGTTCAGGTTTTAAATCACTCTCAATAACTAAATCCACTTTTCTCTTTGTAATTTTTTCGAGTAAATAAAACACTTTCATATAATTGTCAAACGTTAAATCATCAAACTCTATTAATATATCCACATCACTATTTTTTTTCTGTTTATTTTTTAAAAAAGAACCAAATAATCCAATTTTATTTACACCACTTATTTTCAATGCATCTTTCTCACTCTTTATTTTTTTTATTATTTGACTTTTTGTTACCATTTTATTTCTCTTTTATTCATCATCTTAATCCTTAACTCTTTCACTCGAAACTCTATATCCAGTATTATAACCTTGAACTCCAATAAAGTTCTTTTTATTTCCGCAGTCGCCAATTGCAGTGCACAAATTATTTTGCTCCAATTCCCAATCATCTTCTAAGCACTCGCAATTCTCTTTACATTCCCAATCACTAAATGTTCCCTTTTCATATTTGACAATACATTCTTTATTTGCTAAAGTACACATTGACTGCGCGTCTCCTTCTTCCCAATAATTAAACCCGGGCGCAATCAACGGCAGACACGCTCCGTTTGTATCTTCTTCTGTTTCAATTCTTCTGTTTGCTTCATCTAAAGGATCATTAATTGCACCGCCTGTAATTGGCGAAGCAGCGAATGGCGGAGTTTCAGCATTAAATATCGCGTCTCTTACAGCAACATCTGAAGGAGCTTCTTGTCTTTCTGCAGCAAGCTCAATTCCAGGAAACCATTGACAATCCCGTTTATCAATATTCTCACAATCTATTCTGCTAGTTTGGCTAAAACAATCTTGCCACATGTTTGCTCTGCACGCTGCAACTTTGAAATCATTAACTGATGATTGCAAACAAACTTCCTGCCTAAAATCAGCGCACGGCTCAACAGTAACATCTCCATTATAACATAACATTCTAAAATGTCTTGAACCTGGAAGTGACTTATCAATTCCTTTTGAGTCAGCACACCATGTCTCGCCATGCTGGTAATTTTCTCCTTCGAAATCACAACTCAAATCTCGACAAACATAATCTCCATAATTCGGACGAACATCATCGCCTTCTCCTCTGTTGTATGTCTTGCAAGTGCTTCCTAAAAAATAATCGCAATTCCCGCAAGTCGCAGACGCACTTCCAACATTAGCAGAACCAGCACCGCAGCTTTCAGATGCAGGAACTATCTTGCTCCAATAAACCTGATCATCATATCTGCTGGCGTCATAAATATTTGCCAAGTTCCCGCAAGTGTCTGTGAAATAAACTTCATCTCTTCCTTCAACACAAGTTGTTGTCGGCGACGGCCCGCAATTTGTTCCTAATGTTTCATCTGAACATAAAAAATCTGGATGAAAAGTAACAATTGATTCTTCGTCAACACTATCAGTTCCTTTCAAATCAATGCAGTCTTTTTGCGTCGTGAATTTACAAAGCTTCTCAAATTCAAATTCATAAACACACGCACCTTTAACATCAGACGTTACAGATGCAATACATTCAACTTCACTGGTTATGTCGCTTCTAAAATCAGTTTCTAATCCATAATTCGCAGATAATTTTTTGCATCTTTGTTGTGTTACAAAAGCTGCTTGATCATTTAAAGCGCAACAACCCAAATTACATTGCGGCGGCGTATCTCCATTATCTTCAATCCAAACACCGCCATTATTATTACAAACTCTTTCCGGCGTATTCTTACTGCAAGTTCCTTGAATAGAATCAACACAATATCCTAAATCACAATAAGAAGCAGCACTGCAAGAAGTTGGAAGATTCCTAAAAGCACTTCCTGTCACAGAATCAATTGAAGTATCACAGCTATCCAATGGCGCGTTCTGACACCAAGCTCCACTCTTCAGTTTTTCGCAACAATAAGAAACTTCTTGCGAAGCAACTAAATTAACACTAAATAGCGTCGCTGCTAAAATAAAGAAAACCAACACAAATATTAAACCTTTTTTCATCTTAGTTTTTTATTAAATTCCTCCAATGAATTAATATTGATACTATTAAACCAAAAGCAGAAACTATTATCTGAGAAATGTTGAAACAAGCAGTATTTATTAAACTCACCGTTAATAAAAACAGAATTACAAAGTTTAGTGCATTTCCAAACCATGTTAACAATTCATCCTCCATTCCATTTTAAATCAATGTTTTAATTATCTCCATTATTAATAATATCATTGCTGCAATTCCTAATGCCCATAATATTCCATCCAATATTTTTTTAGTCCTCTTTTTCATTTAAAATTGGACGCTTCGCGTCATTAATTTATTGTTAATTCTTAAATTCTGAAAATAATTTGTTCTACTAACTGCAATCATACTCACCCACTTTTTGTTCATCTCTTTTATTATCATTTTTTTTAAAACTCGCCGAGGCGAGCAAATTTTTAAGCTCCTATTCCATATCCAGGCGGCCAAGCCATACTTCTCGACGCAAACTGAAATATTCCTTTTTTATCTCTATTTGACAAAATATAAATTGTAGTGCCGTCTGTTTGTTTATACTTTTCAACTTTTAAATCAGGATAAATATTCATATATATTGTTGTTTCAGCGCCGCCCAATTCTGTTTCATATCCTAATATACTTGTAGCAATTCCGACATGTTCATAAAGATTATTATCTAAGATTATCTTTAATCCATCAATAGTATTCGAAGCACCATCTTTGCTGATTGTTAAATCCCTATTAAACTGAATAAAAATTCTTTGAGGCAGCAGCTCTGCAGTTGTCTGTCCGTTTGTAATACTAATTGCATAACCCTGCTTTTCATATTCGCTTTTTAATGCATTAAAACAAGACTGCTCTTTTTCTCTGATACCTTTCACAATTTCTTCTTCAACATGTTTATACAAAACAGGTTGTTGCATAACACACTTTTCATAATAAGCTTCAGCATAACAAAGATACTCAACTTTATTTCCTCCATACATAAAAAAATGCTCTGGCTCTAAACTTCCGCCCTGCATTGAAATATTTGCTACAACACTATCAACAGTTTTTTCAAGACAATTTCTAATAAAACCTTCTGGACTAACCGAGGGCGTTCCTCCAACAATGCCCTTAATCTGTGGCCAATAAACATAAATTAAAATCGCCGCAACTACAACAATAATCGCCACTATAACAAATATAGTTACTTGCGAGCGTTTTGACTTTAGACATAAATTTTTATCCATAACTGAAGTCGGGACGCGAGTTCCCCTATTTCTCATCTCCCTTTTTTTTTGCATATTCATCTTAAGATATTTGAATTTATAAACTTTTTATTTCAGCCTTTTTTTATGAACGGCCACATATCTTCGAATAAAGTATTTAACGAATTCATCTTCAGATTTTTTTAATACTTTGTAGTAAGATTTTCTCTTTTTGTATTCTATAATTAACATTGGATAATTTTTATGCCATAGGATATAATTCATAATTAACCTCCCTATTCTTCCATTGCCGTCGCCGAAAGGATGAATTTTCTCAAATCTATAATGCGCCCTTGCAGATAATTCAACAGGATTTATTTTTTGATTTTTTTTGTCGTTTATATGATTAATTAAGTCATTCATTAAACTTTTAACATCCTGCCAGTCAGGAGCAAGATAATCTCCAACTTTTACTAAATAATCCCTATAAATTCCAGATATATCAGATTTTGTCTGCCCGAAAATTTCTTTATGCCACATTAAAATTAAATTATTTGTTATTTTCTCTTTCTTTTCAAGCATTTCAAGAAAGACTTTCGCGTGGGCTTCAGTTTCTTTTACATCTCTTAATGGCTTATTCGGAGAAATCTTATCATGAATAATTTCTCTCGCCTCCTCCAAAGTTATTGTTGAGCCTTCTATAGCGTTTGAGTTATACGTAAAAGCAATCGCAATATCTTCTTTTAATTTCTCCTTTATTGATTGAGGATATTTCTTCCATTCTTCCTGAAAATGTTTTTTTATGAGCTCAAGTTTTTTGTTTATATCTTTTTCAACTTCCTTGCTGAATTGAAATTTAATCTTTTCTATGTCTTTCGGAATTTCTTTTCCAAGATATCTTTCCTTCGATTTGACTTTGTCTTTTTCTCTGTACGAATGCCTCAAGTAGTAATATTCTTCATTTCCTTTTTTTCTTTTAACAACTTTCATAAATATATTACCCCTACAAACTATTTAAATATTGTGTTTATTGAAATAATGTGGGGGCAAGGGGAATCAAAACTCCCCGCTCGGACTAACCTGAATAGCACATTCTCCATTAACATTTCCGAAAATGTCCTCACATTTAATATAATAAACAAGCCCTTCTGTCCATGGCGCATGATGCACGACATCCAAAACATTTGTCATGCTATGAATATTTTTTCCTTCTGCACCTTCATCATCAATATTAAAATTACAATTATTATTTGAATAATAACATTTAGCTTCTTCGTTAGTAATTATTTCTAAACCGCTTCGATGCAATACTCTCACAACTTGCGGCGGCTCGGAATCAACTCTAATTGAAAAATTCGTTTCATTATAAGCAGCATTGCCAACAGTATCGACGCACATAAAATAAAGTTTGTGCTGTCCCTGCGTATATTGCAAACCGGTTTGTCTGTGAGAATCAGCCAACGAATGTTGGAATCTGACCATTCCATTTTCAAAACCTCTCTGGCTCAATGAACATTGCGCAACACCATTATCAACTCCGCCCGAAGTTGTTATCTCTGCATCAATTAAAATTATTGGTTCAAATCCCCGCACAATTTCACCTTGAGGCGAAACAGAATCAATCGACAAAGCATTTTCAGTCACAATCAATTTATATTCATAACCGCTCATTGTGTTTCTTGTTCCTTCCAATATATTGTCTTCGTCATCAAGCCACGGCTGATCTTTACATTTAAACCAAAAAGTATTTTCTCCACGAGTTAAATTTTCTATTCTTCCAAAACAAGGGTAGCCTCCTGCAGTAACTTCATCAGCATAATGAGAACAGCTTAAATTATAATACATTTCTTCGTATGGCAAATTTTCATAATCAAAATTACATTCAGCAGGCTCATTCAAATTCATTATAAGATTTACATTTGTTACATTCATTCTTAACGACGCTCCATTCACCGGATAAACAGATTCAACTCGCGGAGCAGTCAAGTCAGGCCCGCTCTCAACACACAAATCAACTAAGTAAGATCTAGTATTTTGATTACCCTGTATGTCTTGGCATTTGAAATATAATTTTTTTGCTCCAATCATTTCTATAATATCTCCTTCCAAGTCTCTTACATCCAAACTATCTAAACTCGGCATTTGAATTTCAAAAGTATGATTAAAGCCATACTTAGTATCTATATTACTAAATTCCATTTCGTCATAAGTCATATCTGAAGAAATTCCATATTTGCATTTTGCAACCTCGTCAGTATCTAAATCAAATTCGACAAAAGTAAACTCTGGGATACAACCACCATTTTCTTGTCTAATATCAACTCTTTCATTTACAATTTCATTTTCAAACTTGTATCCTGTTTCAACACTTCCCGCGCTAATAATAGGGGGCGTAACATCGTCGGGATTTATTTCTTCACAACGCGCAAATTTCGAATCTTCATTTACTAAAATACACGCTTGCCCTAATGATGCACATCTATATTCTGTGCATGGAAATAAATCATTGTCATTACACTCATCACAATTATCTCCGCCAGCAGGCGCTTCCCATGAATTACATTTAAACTCAACATATATTTTCTTAATATCTCCCCACCCCAAAATCTTAGCGATTGCCACAATAATTACTACAACAATAATTGCCCAAATAAAAGCAGTAAATGCAACTTGCAATCCTGTTACAAATGCACTTGTACCACCGCTCCAAAAAGTAGTGGCTCCAAGTAATCCAGAAACTCCACCAGCCAACATTCCCCCGACAACAGCTGCCACTGCTGCATCTCCCTGCAAACCAAAAAACTTAACAGCCATAAATCCAACTGTTGCACCAATTCCAAGTCCGCTTAATGCTCCAAGAAAACTCAAACCTTGCGACGCTGCAGCCGGTGCTATCTGTCCAGGTGCAACTTGCGCAGAATATGTTGTTCCAGCCCACCCGAATGAATTTGCAGTATAAACCATTGGAGCATTTGCTGCAGCACTTCCTGCTGTTCCGGCTCCAGCTCCAAGAAAACCAATAACTTTTCCAACAATTCCAATTGCTCCGGCATAAGTTCCAATTTGTCTTAACAAAGCAAGAGTTTGATTTCTATAAAGTTCCTCGTCGCTGCCTTCAAAATTTAAAGGAATACCCGACGCATTTATTATATCACTTAAATTAGGAGCAATAGCATGTTGTCCTGGAACAGGAATATAATATTGACTTATTTTTTCAATATAAGCTTGAGTTAATCTTGGTGATTTTTTAATTTGATAATTCTCACTCAACTCGCCAACATAATTAACACTCGCACCACAATCTCCAATTGACATACACAAATCATTCATCTTGTCTGCAAAACCAGCTTTTGTACAATCTTCATTCGCAACCCATTTCCAACTTCCAGTAATTGTCTTTTGTTTAATCGCAGTGCAAGTCCGGCTTGCAATTGAACACAATTCGTCAGAGAGCGTTCTTTCCTCTGCATTTAAATCAAAACCGCGGGGATATCGCGGAACACAAATATCAAATTTAAATTTATCTGCAGCGTCTATATTTTTAACAAAACAATCCACATTTGAATTGCACTGTTCAATCATTTTATTAATTGATTCTTGTCTTGCCGCATCTTCTTCTTCGCCGCTGTCACCTTCAGTTTCCTGGAAATTATAATTTAAACACTCTATTGCTTCATTTACTTTGCATGTCGCAATTGAAAAATCATTTCCTGATTCATCATTAATAATACTTTCAGCACAAATTTGCCCTCGATAATCCGCGCACGGTTCAACCCGAACTTCGCCGTCAATGCAAATTCTTTTCCAATGCCTGCTTCCTGGCGTGTCTTTTCCATTACCAATCGCACCATCATATACACACCAACTTTCATGATTTAATCTCGGAACATCTCCTGTTTCTTCGCTTGCAGGACAATTTAAATCCTTGCAAATATTTCCTCCTTCAGATTCACCGCAAAAACTTCCTAAATACCGATTGCAATTCCCGCAGGTTGATGAGCCAGAATTACCATTAATAGAATCACTACCGCAGCTGTTTTCTTTAGAAACTATATCGTTCCAATATGAAACTGTTGCAGAATCACTCTCGTCAAAAACCATATCAGCGTCATAAATATTTGCAATATTGTTGCACGAATCAACAAAATAAATTTCATCTCTTCCTTCAACACAGGTTGTTTGTTCAGTTGGCATACATGTTGTATTCAATATTTGATCAGTGCATAATTTGTTTGGAGCAAGACTCCCGCCATTTTGTGTGCATTGCCCTCCGGTCATAAAAGAACATCCTTTGCCTCCGTCATTTCTAAAGAATACGCATGCGCCCCGAACTAATTTCTGAACTTCAGCAATGCACTCATATTCTGTTTTTATTTCTGAATTAAATGGGTCTCCTTCATACGCATCTCCTGCCCTGAAATTACATGCCTGTCTTGTTTCAAAAAATGCATTGCCATCAAGAATACAGCAGCCTTTAACACAAGGATTATCTGCAATATTTAAATCAACGCAGCTTTTATCATTTTCAGAATCTCCAACAAACCTTACATTTTCTCCAGAACATTTTCTTTGCGTGGACATTGGTGTGCATGTTCCAAAATCGTCGTCGATACAACAACCTAAATTACATTCACTAGTCGCTTCACAACTCGTTGATAAATATGGCACCGCACAAATTTCATCTATTTCTGTGTTTACTGTCATTTGGCATGTCGCGCCTTCGTTTGTTAAAGGACAGCAATAAGATGCTATCTCGCCGGTTAATTCCAAATTGGTTCCAACACACCGATTATCAAATTCACATGCTTGAGGATAAATATTTATTCCAGAATCACACCTATATATTTCACTTGCATTAACATTTTGACAAGCTACACCGCCGATAGTACAACAATTATCTTGAGAACTCTGCGCCGCAACATTTGGAATTAAACCCAGATTTTTTATTAAAGAACCAAAAAGCAAAACCACATTATCTAAAAAATTATCTTTTTCATTCTCTTTATCATAAACCCCAGACTTTTCTAATGCCCCTATATTTTCATGAATAATATATGCAAACGCAAAAGTCGCAGCTACGAGAATCAAAATCTGCGTTATTGCCATCGAACCTTTTTTATTTATCATCTTATCAATTTTCGCCGAGGCGAACTAATTTTATCCTAGTCCTGGAGGAATTACACAACCTCTAATTGCAAACCTGAAAATCTCCTTTGTCTTTTTCTCTTTCACTGTGTATATAATAGAAGAATCGCCTGTCCTAAACATTTCAATATCATAGTTTGGATAAAGCAGCATAAAACCATTTTGATCAAAATTGCAATACCATGATTCCTGGCTTAAAATTTCTTGGACAACAACTGCAATATCAAAAAACCTGCTCGGCATAATAACTCTAAACTCATCAATCTCGTAAGCTTCATCCCCTTTGCTGTATTTAACCTGATTTGTTATATCTAAAATAACTCTTCCGCGGACAAATTCAACTTCAAATTCCATATCTCGCATTGAAACAATAAAATCCCTGCTCTCAAGATTATCTTGCAATTCATCAAAACAATTCTCAACATCATCAATTAAATCATCATGAATTTCTTGCTTCAAATGCCGAATCAACAAAGGCTCTTGATTAACACATCTTTCATAACTATTTTGAGAATAGCATAAATATGAAACATTAACACCGTCGTAAAAAATACTTAATTTATTTTCAATATAACCTCCCTGAATTCCAATCACTCTCAACGATTCTTCAAATTCTTTTTCAAGACATAAATCCAAAAACGAATCAGGATCAGTCGCAATCACCCCACTTGGCGTATCTGGTTTTATTTCTTTTCTCAGAGAGAAAAATAAAAATATGATCATGACAATTAACAATCCAATAATGATAAACATCGTTACCTGTCCTTTTTTCATTTTAACATCCATAAATTAACCCCTGTTTTTTTAATTCGTTCAACTTTTTTATCTAACGCTAATTCAAGAAGATATTTTTCAGCAGTATTCCAAGAAACCTTAATCTCCTTCGCCAACTCTGACGAAGTTATAACCCTGCTTGCTTTCAGAAATTTAATTATCTCTTTTTCTTTATTGTGAGATTTCATAAGTAATCACCTTTTTTATTACATAGCATATTTACTACGTTTATACATTATAGAAAAATAAGTTATTTAAATGTTTTGGGAGATAAACACCATGCCCAATGTTTATCCAAATTAAAAATATATTAATCCACGAGTGAAACGAGTGCTATCAATCCTCTGCTCAGATCAGCAGTTGCCATTATATAAAAAACAAGAGCTTCAACTGCTAATCCTCAGTCTCCACCCTCGGCGCTAAAATAAAAGTCAATTCCATCTTTTCATTTTTAAAATCAATTCGCAAAGGATGGTCGCTGGCAAATTTTAAAATTGACTTTTCAACAAGCTTCGCACCTTTCATAAATTTCTGCAAATATTCTAAACTATATCGGGACTTGCAATCTTCAGCCTCTATCTTTGCTTCGTCTCCGCTAAATTCACTTCTGGCAGAATTCAAACTCTTTGCTTCAATAATAAACTTTCCGTCTTTAACAATAAAAGAACACGCGTCGCTCACAACAAGACAATCTTCAATACTGTCAACAAGGTCAATCGAATTCATTTCAATCCTTGACGCAAACTCCAAATTAGGAATTTCTTTTTCTTCTGATTCAATCTCAATCAACGCAAGAATAAAATTTCTCTTAATCCTGTCTTGAATTCCAATTTCCAAAGTATTATCTTTTTTTTCTAAAATCAATGTGCTTTTCGTACTGCATCTTTTCAAAATAGATTTTAAATTATCAAGATTAACTCCAATCACATCATTTCCTGCCTCAAACTGGCTGAACGCAGATTTAGGTATCTTAAAACCAACTAAACTTACATTCGCAGGGTCCATCGCAGTAATACTCAAACCATACTCGCTAATCTTTATCCTGACATCAGTAACAAGTTCAGATATAATTTCAACTACACGCGACAGCAATTGCGGATTCTCGAGTTTAACTAACATCTTTTAAAAAATACGAGGAGATTTTTAAGGTTTGTTGTGGTTGAGGAGAGGTTGGTGGAAGTAATATATTTAAACAAATAGCTATAATGATTTTTCTGTTTAATTAATCAACAGCCCCCTTTTTCAGGATAAGCTTCAAGAAACATATTAAGTGACTTTCTAAAATTTTCAATAGCTTCATCCAAATTGTCTCCAAAATCAGCAACACCAGTCTCTTCGTTATTCACTACAACGACTTTTTTACCTTCAAGTTCTTCTTCCCTAACAACAATATTTGCAGAAAGTTTTTCTTCCATAAAAAAGAAAAAGTGAGAGAGTATTTAATATTTTATAGGTTATTTCTTAGAGAGTTTTTTTAGCAGTTCTTCTTTTCTTTGTTTTTCCTTCTCAAATTGCCCCATTTCTTTTTTCCAATATTCGGGTGTCGTATCTTTTGAAAATTCTCCAATTTTTATCTTTTTGAGGTGTTTTTCTTTTTGCTTCTCAAGTCCTTCTATCTGCTTTTTCAGTCTTTTTTTCCTTTGTTTCTTCTCTCCCATATTTCTATCTCCTTCTCAAGATATTTTATTATTTTCTCTGCGTCTTCAATAAGCACTGTATTATCTTTTGAGGAGTTTTTATTCTTTACCTCATTGTATCTCTCATAAATTTCTTTTTCTCCGGTTATTTTTCTAATCAAAGATAAAAATCCTTCTTTTTTCCATAATTCTTTATTGGATATACTTTTTAATATATAAAAACTTCTTAATCTTAATATTAATGAATAAGCGACGGAATCTCCTGTTTTTTTCCTTCCAAGTTTCTTGTCCATAGAGATAATTTCTTTAACTTTTTTCAAGGCTGTTTTGGTTGATGTGATGTAGTTTTTTATATTTAATTTATGGATATATTTGTATGATTCTATAAGCTTGTTATTGATAAGAGTTTTGGATTCATAAATCATAGGATAGTAATACATAGGGTTTTCTTCAAGGCTTTTTTTCAAGTTTGATTCAGATATCAAAACTATGCTGTATTTACCTTTTTTTATTTCTTTGTTTATGCTGTTTGTTAGTATCAGAATATCTATATCGCTTTCAATACTTATTTTGTCTTTTCTCGCGTGGCTTCCTGTCATGTAAATTCCAAGCGTGTCTTCAAGAAATTTATTCTCAAGAAGTATCCTTACAACTTCGTTTGTTATTTCATCTGTAGATGGTTCAGTGAGAGTTACAACTACCGTTTTGTCAAGCCATTCTCTCGGCAGAAGAACTCCTGACGAATTTCCCAAAGCAGTCGCCTTTCTCATAACAGATACCATACGTTATAACATGTTTTAACATATTTAAACTTTTCGGAGTGTGAAGATGATTGGGCGGGTTGGTTGGGTGGGCAGGGAAAGATGGGGAGTTAGTTTTTCGGGTGAGAAATTTCTAAAGCTGAAGAATAAGGAGATAGATAATAGAAAAGAATAAATAAAAGAGACAATGATAAATAATATGGCAAATGATGAGGGATTAGTTGATGAATTTGAAAGACTCGAAAACCAGAAAAGGGAAATAGAAGAAAAAGAAATAGAACTAAAGAAAAAGATTATTGAACTCGCAAAGAAGAAGAATACAGAGACTTTATTCGGCAATAATAAAAGATGTTTAATTAAAGAATATGAAAAAATAATTTACCCCGAAGATAAAACTCAAATGATCACTATGCTGAAAGAAAAAGGTTTATGGAATGAGTTTTCAATGATTAATTATTCTCGTTTTGGAAGCAAGGCAAGAAAGAAAGAGCTGGATGAAGAATTAATTAATTTAATTAAAAAAGAAAAAGCTTTTTTTGTTGTGTTGAAAGATATTGATTAAGAGGATGTCATTGAAGTCCGTTTGTTTTATCAAATCTCAATAAGAAATAAGATTATAGAAAAAACCCCGATAATTATTCAGGAAAACACAGCACGATTGCCAAGTCCGCAGATCGTCAGGACGATTTGATCTTTTGGTAGAGGGGTTTGTGGTGAAAGGAGGGTGTAGTGAGTTATATTTTCTTCATTTCCTCTTCGAATTTCTTATTGAAAAACAATCCAAAAAACCATTTGTAAATAGAATTTAATCCCCTTGTTTTTTCCAAAAAATCAATCCAACTTTTGTAAGTTTGATGCCTATTACCTTTGTAGACATTCTCAAAAATTTCTTTATATTTTAAATAATATTCTTTATTATTCTCAGATAAAATTTGTAAAAAGAAAAGAATTAGTGATGCAGCTAGAACGTAATAATTTTGAATTTTTAATGAAATAATTATAAAAATTATTGATAACATAGTAATTACGAGTTTAGATATTGATTTTAAGCTATGAATAAATTCTAAACCCTTCCAATTCAAGAATAAATCTCTAAGTTTCTCATCTCTCATTTTCCTAAAAGCCTCTCAAACAATGCGATTATTATTATAAAAATAAATAAAATTCCTAAGAGAGCTCCATAACCTTCAAAAATTGGATCATTGAATGCCATAAAAATTGAAGAAAAAACACCACTAACTATAAGAACAAATAAAATAATAAAGAATATTGCTGCTCCAGCAAACGTTTCCGCCTCACTTTTTCCTTTCTTCTTCATTTTCTTTTTTCAAAGATGAAACCAAGAAACAGAACCTAGATGGTTCCGCACTTAGGCTTCACCATCTTTTGTTATTAAAAATAAGGACTAAAGGATATTTAAAGATTGTTGTTTTGAAGTAGTGATTTTTTCAAGGTTTTTTCAGTGATCTTTTGTAATTTAAAACAATTCCAATTGCAATAACAATAATAACTAAGATTAAAATCCAAATCCAAGGCAAATTGGCTGATTCTACCATCTTTTCTGTCGCATCTGCAGTTCTCTCTTCTTGTTTTATCACTTCATTTCCTTGTTGCACACTTGAATATATTTGAAAAATTAATAATACAATCATAGCCATAGTCAATCCGACAATCCATCTAGTTAGAATTACAAGTTGCTTATTCAATTTAACCATCTTTTCAGATTGTTTTGAAGAAATTTTATTGAACTCATTGATAGAATCAATTAACCTTCTATTCATTTCTAGTTTAATACTATCTTGAGCTGTTGTTCCAGAATGTTGATTTAGTTTATGAACAAGCCCTTCGTTAGAAACATTTTCAAATCCAGTAGAAAATAAATCACTTATCTTTTTATGTTCGTCCTGTTTTGACATTTTTTATTCCTTCAAAAACTCCTTAATATAATCATAAGTTTGTGGATATAAATCAGGGTCTAAGAGATTTGAATGAAGATCTCTATCCAAAATATTAGCGCATTCATTATGGGCTTTTTTTATGACCACATTATTTGCTCCATCAAGTTTAACACTTTCTACTCTCGATATACCATCCCCATCAATTGAAGGTTCAAAGCAACCAGAACCTGCAATAGTATAATATTCAACGTCGCCATATGTTTCATCATCAGAATTAAGTGAATTAATAAAAGAACTATCACTTGCCATTTGTCTACACTCTACATGGGCACCTAAAAGAGGAACATCACACCAAGAATCTACTTGTCCATACACCCCATGATTTGGTGTTCCTATCATTATAAGTTTATTTATTGAATCTTCCCCACCATAATTTTTTATATAATTTCTTGCAACCAAACCACCCATAGAATGAGCTATGATATTTACTTTTTTTCTGTTTGATCTTTTTTTCACGATTTCTATGATATCTCCTAATCTTTCAGAATAAGTGTTTATCGATTCAATTTTTGAAGGCTTATTAATTAATTTTCCTTCTTCATTATATACATTATAATAATAAGTTGTCTTTAAAACAATTGGAACTCTAACTTTTCCCCATTCACCTCCAGTATAATACGATTCTGGCAAATTTGGTAAAATAATCCCTCCATTTCTAAAACCTTCTTCACTAAGTTTATTTATAATTTTATTGAATGAGTCAAGAGAATATTCGGTGGAACTAAATACACTTAGAGCATGTCCATGTAAGAAAATTAAAGGATATGATTCTTCGTGTTCATAACATTCATTTCCTTCACAACACTTTTCACATTTTCCAAAAACACAACAAATATTTTCTTTCTTTTCAATATCCTTAATTTCAGAAGAAACGTCAATGTTAGGATCAATATTTTCTACTCCTTGAATGGTTTCTATTTCATAGTCTTTCACATTTCCACAATTCTTTGATAAATAATTATTTGCATTTCTTGAAAGTTCTATATTTGTTGGTTCCTTTATTGTTGAACCAGTAATAGGCTTATCAGAAAGTAAACCAAAAATACCTAAGAAAAAATTAATTATCCCCTGAAAAAAACCAACATTTTCTTCTTTTTTTGGTTCTTCGGTTTTTTGTTGTTCTTTTTCTAATTTTAATTTTTCATATTCATTTAATCGCTTTGAATTTTCATTACTTACTTTTGTTTTTAATAATTTTAAATTGTTACAAATTTCTCGATTGTTGTTAGTAGCTATATTTTCAAGACAAATACCATATTTACCACAAATTTCTTTTTCTTCTTTTTCAAGAAATTTTATACCTTCTTTATTTATCTCATTTATTTCTTCTTCTGCTTTTTTTATCATAGAATCAAGTTGGATATTTAAGCTAGATATTCTTCCTTCGATATATTTATAACTATCAAAAGAACCACCTTTAAAATTACCAATGAGGTTATTTATTTCAATTCCGACGGAATTTGTACATTTAGCAATATCACACAATTCTGACAGCTTAGTGTTTTTCTCACCTAACTTATTTAATTCATCACTAACCCTGTTATGTAATACAATTCTTGCTTCTATGTTTTCTTCTAAATTTTCATAATTTTGAACTAAAGTGTCCAGATAATCAAAACTAGCATAATTTAATTCATTTTTTGCTTCTATAAAATAAAGTTTACCTTGCAAATCATTTATCTTTTCATAAGAACCCTTATACTTTACAAAAGAGGAGTAATATTCTTCTAATGAATTTTTTAGATCCTCAATTAAAATATTTTTAGGTAATCCATTTAGTTTGGCCTTTAGATTAACATCTTTTTGTTCTATATTTTTTAGATTATTCTTTATTTCTTCAAGTTTTGGCCTAATATAATCTCTCGCCTGTTTTTCTTCTTCAGTTAAATCAATATTCATCACTAAGTATGCTTTTTCATTATCAGAATCTTCTCCATTACAATACCAAAAATTATACCACCCTTCTTTTTCCTGACAAGAAACTCTAAATTCGTATTCTGTTACACCTGATTCTTGTTTTGCTTCTTTAGATGGAGCAATAAATTCTATTTCCGTAAAAAAGTCCTGTCCGGCCTTAACTTCTACATTTCCCTGTTTCTTTTTTACTCCTCCAGTTACTTCATAAATTTCCCAATCACATTTTATAGGGCAGTAATTTTGATTATTGCTAACAGTGAATCTAACTTTTTCTGATTCTCCATGATTTAAATTTAAAGTAGAAGGAGAGACTTCTATTGTCAGTGCAAGGCCTGATGCAGAAATAAATTGTATGAAAAGAATCAGTATAAATAAAAAAACAACATCCTTTTTCATAAAACATAGAACATTTGCTCCTATTTATCTTTTTCCATTTATAGCAGAATACAATCTTTCGATAGTTTGATTATGTATTTTATTAAGTATAGCATAACTCACAACCCCAGAAACAAATATAATTGAGAGCATGGCTGTTCCAATCAAACTTAATATATTTGTAATTTTTGCTCCGATAAGCATTATTAATATGAATCCTAACAATAGTTCTGATGTTCTTTCATTTCTCTCAAATTGGAACTTTTTCATTTCTATGAAATCTTTTTTATTATCATAATATTCTGATTTATCTTGAGTTATTTTGATCCACTTTTCGACATTTTTCTTAGAAAACAAAAGACGATAGATTAAAAATTCTAGAATAATTATTCCGACAAAAATGAATTGGTTTATATTCATACATTCTTACCAATTCTTTTATTTTTAACTATTCCTCTTATACAAAACTTACTTCCTTTCCCCCAACAATCTATATAAATTACCCTCCCCCTTCTTCTTCATGGAACCTTCAATAAAAGAGCAGCGTATTCGGAGTATTACTTCTCTATATTATTCTCGTCCAGATATCCAGAATGCAATTTATGAATTTTCAAGAAATCGCGAAGTTGTTCCAAGTTATATGATGGAAAGCTTTGGAAAACGTCCAGATTCAATCCAATATCCTGCAGACTTATTTCAAATGGTGCAAAAAGGCGCGACCTCATTTCATTGCTCAGAAGAACTTTGGAGCGACCCAATGCAGCTTTTAACCGGAATGACAGAAACGCAGTTAAACGAATTAAGAATCGGCTGGGATCTATTAATAGACATAGATTCAAAATACATAGACTATTCAAAAATATCTGCAGAAATAATAATTAATTTTTTAAAATTCCATGGAGTAAAGAATATCGGAATAAAATTTAGTGGCTCAAAAGGTTTTCATATTTTAATTCCATGGAAAGCTTTTCCAAAAGAAATAAACAATGTTAAAACTTCCGACATGTTTCCCGAATGGCCAAGAATAATCAGCCGTTACATAACAGAAAAAACAAAAACAGAATTAATAAAAAAAGTAACTGAATTAACAATCGAAAATAAATATATTAAAGATTACGAAGCTCCAAAAGAAGTAATGCCAGACATAATTCTTGTTTCTCCTCGCCATTTATTTAGAATGCCTTATTCATTGCACGAAAAAACAGCGTTAGCAAGCATTGTCCTCGACAAAGATAAAATTTCCGAATTCCAAATCCAGGATGCAAATCCATTAAAAATTACAAAAGAAAATATAAATTCTTTTATGCCGGAATCAGAAGAAGCAGAAGCATCAGAATTATTATTGCAAGCGTTGGATTGGAGCAAAGAAACACAGCCAGAATCTAAAAATTATGAACAAAAGCAAACTGATTTCAAACCAATAAAACTTGACAAAATCTCTGATGAATTTTTTCCTCCTTCAATCCAGGAAATTCTTAAAGGAGTCAGAGATGGAAGAAAGCGAGCCGTCTTTGTTTTGGTAAATTTATTCCGCTCAATAGGAATGGAAAAAGATGAACTCGAAAAACGAATGTACGATTGGAATCAAAAAAATGAAGTTCCTTTAAAAGAAGGTTATATCAAAAGCCAGTTATCTTGGAGTTATAGAAACAAAGTTGTGCCTCCTTATAATTTTGACAAAGATTTTTACAAAGGCCTCGGCATAGTTCCCACAGAAGAAGAGCTTAGTTATAAAAATCCTGTTAATTATGTTGTAAAGAAAACTTTAGGAAATCAATATAGTGGAAGTAACCATTCAAATAAAGATAATTTTAAAAAGAAGAAATAGTTATACATAATATGAAAAAAAGAGCGTTGATGATTGTAATTCTAGCACTTATAGCTTTGTTAACTTTATCAATTTCATTTGTTCTTGCTCAAAATAACAATAGTAGTGAAACTCCAACAATAGATCCAATCGACAAAGCATATCAATGTTTAGAAAATAAAGTAACTGATAAATGTGCAGACTTAACATTAGAGCAGCAAATTTTTTCTTTATTAGCATTAAACTATGATTCTGGAATTAAAACAGAATGTAAGGATGCAATTCTCGATAACGCAAATAACGACGAAAGCGGCAAACCAATTTGCTGGCCAAAAGACAGATGTTCAATTAAAAATACTGCCCAAGCAGTTTTAGCATTGAGCAGAATCAAGGTTAATACCGACGAGGCAGAAGCATGGCTTTTATCACAGAACACAACGCCGACAAATCTTGATTGGTATTTACAAATTGAAAGCGAAGAAGAAACAGCATGCACTTTATCTTATGGTCCGGAATATTCAATCACAATAGGAACAGATAAAAAAATAACTGGCGACGCTGGAAGCTGTCTTCCGATAGACACAGCAGGAGGAAGTTACTGGCTAAGAATAAGTTCTGCTTCAGACTGTTACGACAGAACATATACAATATTATGCGACAAATCATTTATCACAACTTTATTATACAAAAAAAGCGGCTCATCAACTGTTCATGTTTCTGAAAAAATAAACTCTGCTTCTAGCGGAGGAGAAACAACAGAAAAAATAAGTTCAATCTGCTTTGGCCAAAACGGCGTGTGCGATTACGAAGGAAGCTTATGGGCATCAGTTGTATTGGATACATTAAAACACGATGTGTCTGCTTACTTACCTTATTTAACTTCAAATTCAGAAGACAACAGAAGGTTGCTTCCAGACGCGTTCTTATATATTTTAAAAAGCACTTATCCTGAATTTTATTCAAGTTTAATCAGCCAGCAAACTCAAGACATATGGCAAGTTTCAGGAGACCAATTTTATGATACTGCATTAGCTCTTTTAGCATTAAGAGTTTCAGAAACTCCAGAAGTTACAGCAGCTAAAGATAAATTAATAACACTCCAAGATGCAGAAGGTTGCTGGCAGGGAAATATTAGAAACACTGCATTTTTATTATATGTCGGCTGGCCAAAATCTAGTGGAAGTGGTGAACCAGGCGTTGACACTCCTTGCAGCGACGCACCAGGATTTTGCAGATTAAGAAGCAGTTGCACCGATGATGGAGGAGAAGTATTAGATAATTTTGAATGTCCCGGATTACCAATTTGTTGTTCAACAGACGAAGTCTTAAATACCTGTCAGGAAGAAGGAGGAATAATTTGTAACTCTAATCAAATTTGTTCAGGAAATCCGACTACAAGAGTGTCAGATATTGATGTTGGTCAAAAATGTTGTTTAGGTGGCGAATGCAGAGCACCTCTTCCAGATGATAGAACAGATTGTGATAGATTTTCTACAGGAGGAGTTTGTAAATCAGATTGTGGCGACGACGAAAGTGTAGATTCGTCAAATAGTTGTAATGATGTTACTTTAAAATGTTGTGTTCCAAAAGCAGAGAGTGAATGTTCGTCTAACAGTGATTGTGCTGAAGGAGAAATATGCAGCGACGCCGGAGAGTGTGTTGAAAAAGGTGGAGGTCTTAATTGGAAATTAATTTGGATTTTAATAATTTTAATAATTATTGTAATTATTGGAATAATCTTTAGAGATAAATTAAGAGTTTATTGGATGAGGTTAAGACATCGTGGTAAAGGACCTCAACCTCATCCCGGAATAGGCCCTCCCGGAAGATTTGGTCCAGGCTCAGCATCTCCACGTTTAGGTGGAATTCCTTCTAGAGGATTTTCTCCACAAATGAGAAGGCCAATGACAAGACATATTCTTCCTATGACTCCTATATCAAAACCCTTAACACCATCGACGCCAAGCAAACAATCTGCTCCAAAACCAGCTGAACGAAAACATTCTGCTTCAGAAAAAAAACCTGCTCCTAAAAAAGAAAAAGAATACGAAGACGTTATGGAAAAGTTGAAGAGGATGTCGAAGTAGAAATCCCATTCTACTTGCTTCATTCAATTTCAATCTTTAACTCTAAACAATTATTAAATTTACTTTTTATATTTTAATTATATCTAAAAATAATTCTAATCAATTCAGAATCTGGTTAACCCCTTTATCAATCGACGAGCAAAGCGAGTCCTATTTTCTAAAAACTCCTATATAAATTGACCCCGACAAAAGAGAAAATTTGGAATGTGATAAATCAAAATTAATTATTCTGAAAAACACCTTCGTAAACTTTTCCCCTTAGTGGAAAAGAATACCCTTCTTTTGAAAATTTCTCTAAAAAACCTCCCTGTTTCATGAGTAATCTTATTTCTTCAGAAGACATTCCATGACTTTTTCTAGACGGTTCCCTAACATAAATTCTTCCTTTCTTTTTTAATAAATCTTTTACAACACTCAATGATTCGCTTCTTTCGGAAAAAAGAATATCATGTAAAACATAATGAATAACTGCAACGTCAAATCTCTCTTCATCTTTAAAATCTTTTATTTCACCTTGGAAAAAACTTACATTATCAAACTCACTCAATCTTTGTCGTGCTTTATTTATCCAATATGGAGAAACATCTACGCAATATAATTTTCCATTAGGATTTTTTTGTGCTAAAAATCTTGATAAGTTTCCGCCGCCGCAACCAATTTCAAGAACATTATCATTATTTCGGATATTTATTCCACTTACATAATTCTTGAAATTTGAATAAGCAATATATCTAACTAAAGAATCATCTAGTTTTTCTTCAAAAGATGGCATTTTACTTTTTCTCCTTCTCTCGTATTTTTAAGTAAAGAACAATTTCGTTTGGCAGATTAATTTCCCCAACCCTATCTTGAATGTAACTTCCATAATTATAATAAGCATTTGCAAATCCTGGACAATAACTATGAATTACTTTAGCAAGGACTCTTTGTCTTTTTAAGTAGTCATAATTATTATAATTTTCTGGATTGTGTATTCTTCGAATTTCAATTCTTTCTATTACTATTCCTTCTAAACTTCCTAGTGCTTTTAGTTTTTTCATTTTAATCTCTTAGAATTCTAAGGCGATTCTTAACCATCACCTCTAAAATAAATATTTATCTCTTCATTCCATCAACCAAAGCTCTCGGAACTTCAATTAAAGCTTCGCCTTCTCCGACTTTTTTCTCAATACCTGCGTTAAAAGGATTAATTTGTTTCCCAACAGCCAGATAAACTTCTCTTCCGTCTATTGTTGCCTCATAAATTGCTGGACAAGATCCAACTATACATAACAATTCTTTAGGAGTCATTTTTCTTAAATTATCATACTTCATTTTCATATTCTCCATAAATTTAGTTACTATCATAAAGGAATTAATATATTTACACATTTTTATTAAATTTTGTTAAAAAAAGAAATAATATAAAAGAAAGATTTAATAATTACCCAAAATCTAATTTATTATGGAAAACATTAAATTTTCTAAAGCTCAAATCAAATTGCTTAATTGCATTTATCATCATAATAGAGAATCATTAAGTCAATTAGCTAAGCATTCAGGACTTTCAAGAAAAAAGGTTGATTATAATTTAAATCAATTTGTCAGAAAAGGAATTATAAAAAAATTCTTTCCTGTAATAAATTACTCAAAATTAGATTACAAGAACTTTACAATACTCTTTATCAAATTTAATAAACCAAAATATATAGAAGATTTTAAAAAAGAACACAAAAGAGATTCGTCATGGTTTTCGCGTGGAAACATATACGGAAAATATGACATTTTCGTCAATCTCATATTCAAAAATGAAAAAGAAAGAAATGAATACTTATCCTCTCTCCTTAGTAAAAACAGGGAAACAATCTCAGACTATTTAATTTTAGAGCCTTACTTTTCGGAATTATTTCCACTGAAATTTCTTGAAAACAAAAAAGAAAACAGCTTCGTCCTTATAGATTCCTCAAGCAAAACAATAACTCTCGACGAAAAAGAAAAAAAGATACTAAAAGCTTTAGAAAAAGACGGCCGCGCCAAAATAATTGATATAGCAAAATCATCTAATATCTCTGCAGAGCTTGCCACTTACAAAATAAAACAGCTTCAAAAAGACGGCATTCTTCTTGGAACGCGAGTTCAATTTGATATGAAAAAACTCGGCTATAATTACACAGTATTGTTAATCAATTTCAAACACTTTTCAAGTTCGCTTGAAAAAAGAATAAAGGATTTCGCAAGAAATCACAAATTTGTAAACTCTCTTGGTTTAATGTTTTCAAAACCAAATTGCACAATCCAATTTTTCTATAAAGATGAAGAGGAGTTAAGAAATTCGATTAAAGATTTTAAAAAATACTTTGACGATGAATCATACGATTTAGACATCTTGCATGTCGAAGACGAAGAAGAAATAAATGTCCTGCCTTTCTTATAATTTTTATTTTTTATAATTTACTTAACCTCTGATGACAATCTTATTACTTCACCCCACAACACTACATTCAAAGAATTTCTACATTCACTCTTCTCCAAGCGTAGGACTATGACGAAGTCCGAGCGATTTTGCGAGGCTACTTTAAGAAACAATAACGAGCGGGGTCGCGAGTAGGTCCGAAGCAATTATAAACCGCGCACAAACCTCGCTTTGCGAGGCGCCAACAAAGTTGGCGGTGCGCGGTTTCATCTTTTTTCTCCCCCAATAATTTTATTAACCCCCTCCCCCTCTTTCTTCTATGAAAAAGATTGTGATTTTATTTTTCTTATTATTAATCCCTTTAGCATCAGCAGTAGAATTCGAAGTAAAACCGGTTTATGACAAAGGCGAAACATTAATCACATCATTATCAGGAAATTTCTTAGACCCAATACTTCCAGAAAATATTTATTTTTATAGAGGGCATGTTAGAGTTCCTTTTCTTTATGACGTCGCGAAAATCAACAATGATTATTACATCTACGCGTTATTAACAGACACGCAAGTTACACCGTCGGCAAATTATTCAATTGTAATAAAAAACGTCCGATATTACAAAGGCTCGCAAGTTATTGAAGATGAATTACAACGAAACTTCACAATATCAGAAAATTTAGTTGACTTTTCTGCAAATCCCGGATTCATAATTACAAACCAAGACTTTTTCATAAAGGTTCAAAACCTGCAAGAATCACAAATTGATATAACATACAGCACTTTTTCAAACAGTTCAGAATCAATAAATCTAAAATCCGGAGAAATTAAAAAAATAAATTTCGACATTTCTGAAATAAAACAAATAACATTTGAATCAATAACTATAAGTTCCGCAAACACTCTTTACACAATTCCAGTTTATATTATTGCAAATGCAACTGCTCCTGAACTTCCCCCTCTAACAAATGATTTCAGATTTAATCCTGTTGATATGAACTTTTCTGCTCCGATAAATGATAGAAAAACAAAATATATTTATTTATATAATACAGGCCAATCAACATTGAAAGAAATTGAATTAACTGTCTCAGATGAACTTCTGCCTTATATAAATCTCTCAGCTGATTTCATCGAAGAGTTAGAGCAAGGTTCAGAAATTAAAATTGAAATGTATATAGAGTCAAGCGAAAATATTTCTGTTGAAGGTTTTGTTTCTGCAATTAATAACGAACTTTTTATTGAATTACCTATCAGGATATCATTCATAAAAGATTATGTTCCTCTTCCAAATGAAAACGGCGATGGTGGTTTTGAAAATGAAAACAGAAGTAATTCCCAGCTTCCTAAACCAAATGGCGACGGCAATAAACTTCCAATCGGAAAAATAATTGGCTACGGAATACTTGGTATTTTAGTATTAGCATTAATTTGGTTTTATTTTAAAAAATATAGAAAAGCAGGAAGAAAAGTTGATATTTTAAAAGTAGGAGAAAGAGGTTTTCCAAGAAAATCAGGCCTTCCTCCAAGACCAAGACTGAAACAATTAGATTTAGATGAAGAACCAAAAAGAGTATTTGGATTAAGGCCGAAGGAAGATTAATTATCACTCGTAAACCCGTGATATAATAACCAAAATCCAAAGCCTCCAAATTATATTAATCTAGATTTATCAATTATCATTATCAATATTGAATCAAGTTCAATTTATGGCCTTTAATTTATTCTCGCGAACATCAGCCTTGAGCCTAACTTAAGGGAAGTTGAAAAGAAACCGTTAGGTGTCTTTTAGGAGCTAGCAATTTTATTTCTTCTCTTCCTTTACTTCACTCTTCCCTGCTTTCAAAACACTTCTCAATTTATCTTCAAGAATCTTTTTTTCAACCTGGATAATTCTCGCTGTTTCATCATATCTATGAAGTATAATCAAGAGTTCATTAAAAATTTCATTCCATCCATTATTTGTCAAAGCAATCAATTCAGGATAAACAATTTCCATATGAACAGGCATATATTTCAATATGATTCTCGCCAATTGAATAATCTCTTCAACTTCAATTTCAACCTCAACAAATGTCGTATAAAAATCTTCACGTTCCTTTATAACTTTTGGTTCATTAAAACTTTTTGATAAAACTTTCACACCTTCTTCATTATCTATTCTTGTAACAATATCTTTCAGAACCTGATTCAAATATTCTGGAGGTTTGCCTACAGCTTCTAAAATCATTAATACTCCAATATTTTTCGTTTCATCATCTTTATTTTTTCTGTCTTTAAGCAATCCCATTTTTTCCTCGTGACATTTTTGATGTAATAAATTTTAATGCAAATAAAAGCAAGATTAAAATACTGAATAATACAAATCCATAAACAGCATAAATTCTTTTCTTACTCTTTTCATTCTCACCATCAACCCTTTTTATATTTTGTGATAATTGTATAATCTCATTTTCTGTATTCTTTATGCTTACATAATTCTCGTCATTTTCAATAACTTCTGGAATTATATTTTTCTTTTCCACTTTATTCTCATCAATTTGGTTAGGGTTTTTGTTTGAATTATTAGTTTCATCGTTTGAGTTTTCAATTTCCACAAATTCAATATTGTAACCACCAAAGGTTTTTGCAGGACTTGAACCAGTTTTTCTTATTTTAATCTCAATATCCGCACTCCCCACATAATCTTCCACAATTAAATTAAATTTTCCTTTATTTTCTTTCACGGCTTCGTTGACATAATAATAAGTTGATTTCCAATTGCCTTCATTAAGAATTTTCGCAATTCTATTTCCATTTCCTAAAATATCTATTTTAACATCATAAATTCCAGGATCAAAACCAACAAGTTCAACTTCTACAAAAAATTCTTTTCCAGAATTCACTTTATCAAGATAATCAACATTAATAGATTGCGCCGAAATTATTTGAGTTAGATAAAACAAAATCAGCAGCACCACAATCTTTTTCATTAAAATCCAATGATGGATTTGTTTATATTTTTTTATATTGTTGAATTATTATTAATAGACTTCTTCCATCCCCACCATTACTCTTCCTTGATTTGGTTTCATTCTAAATGCCTCATCTTTTAAATCTCCATAATCAATTCCAGAACATTCACATAAAAATTTCTCAAACTCCTTTTTTAAGTGAGAAACCCTTGGATCACTAATTCCGCTAACTCTTTTTTCTAAATTTCTTATGTTAAATCTTTCAATTAATACAACCAATTCTGGTGGCAACCTAGATTTTTCATAATATGTAACATACCCTATATTTATACCGCTGTCTCGACTTCTTATTTCAATAGCAGTTTCTATTTCACTATTTCCATTATGAGATATAACTACTGCATCATATCTAAGAGAAGCAGCTTCAACAGCATCGCCACTTTTACACAAATCCAAATCCCATCTTAAGCCCTTTCTACCCAAATGATTTATAGCTTCTCTAAGGTCTTCTTGAATGCCGTTATGTTTTCGCCCATAAACATTTCCATTAGAATTATTGTTAACCAGCAGAACTTTATGTTTTTCGCCCATAACTAAAAGAAGAAATTATGTTTTTAAAGTTTTAGGTGAAGAATTATCTGAATTTTCATTTTTATTGAGGAGTTTTGTCAATATTCTTAATTAATTGTTTTACTTCTGTTAATTGATTTCTTAAATATTCATATAATTTAATAGTTTCTTCTAAATTCAAATTATTTTCTTTCTTTGCATTATTCTTTACAGATAAATATATTCTATAGGCATCTTTTCCATGAGAAACATTTTTTATAATGCGTATAAATTCTCTCTTAGAATAAGCTTTTTTTTCGATTAATTTTTTAATTATATGCAGTGTTCTTATTCTTAAAACAAGAGTGTATACCACTTTATCATCAACACAAACTCTCTTTTTCTTATTTATTTTATTAAGAATCTTTTTAATCAGCTTCAATTTCTCTTCAGTAGTATCTATATACCATTTAATATTGTTTTTTGTAACTTTTGTTTCTATTGAATCAAGGTAATATGAATTCAACAAAGGTTTTGCTTCAACTATCATTTGTCCGACGGGAAATAAGTTATTCTTCAATTTTTGTTTTAATAATTCAGAAGAAATTATGATAATATTGTATATGCCTTCACTAATCATTTCTTTATCTGTATTTTTTGTTATAACTAAAATATCTATGTCGCTTGAATTATCCTCTTCTCCTCTTGCATAACTGCCAGTTAAATAAACACCTATGATCTCTTTCGTATCAATGTGTTTTTTTAATATATCAAGAGTATCATCCAAAATAATGTCAGACGTTTTTTTTATTAGTTCAATCCTTACCTCTTTATTAAGCCATGACTTTGGAAGTATAACTGCCGACGAGTTTCCTGCCTTTATTGCTTTTTTAATTTGTATTTCCATTAATTTTCCTCCAAATAACCTTCATCTTCTTCGATTTGTTTTAAAAACTTTTCATCAATTTCTTTTTTCCAATAATCTTTTGTTGTATCAAGCCTGCCTTTTTCTTTCTCAATCTTTTCTTTATGTTTATCAACTTGTTTTTTAAGAGACTTTATCCTATTCTCGCGTGTTTTCTTCATTCGTTTTCTATCTCTCATGTTCTTACATGTACTTATATATTTATAAATTTTGCTGTTGCAGAAGGTATGTTAAAATTAACAAAAGAATTCCTCTAAAAGATAAAGGTTATATGATTTATCTCTTCTTCCTTAATTTCCTTTTCACAGGTTTAGAATCTTTCTTTCCAGATTTCTTAAACCAAAAAAATCCAGCAACAAGTCCAAGAATAAGAAATCCTCCTCCAATAAAATTAGTAGACGTTTGATTTAAATTGCCGACGACGTTTCCAGTTAAGTTTGGTGACAAAAAAAATATGCCAGAGACAATGCCTATTATTGATGTTGTTACTGAAATCCTTTTTGGAATCCATATATTTCGTTCTATTTCTCTTTTTTCTTCTAACTCTCTTATGTTATCTAATAATCTTTGGTTAGATAACCCTCTATAATGTTTTTTATAAGCATTATTTGCATCAATAAATGAACCTATTGCACCTGTATATGCATTTAGTCTACATACAGCCTGATCTTCGTTTTCATAATGATTACCTAGATTTTCAAAAATGTTCCCAGCCTTCCTATAAGCATGATATGCCTCAGCAAAATGATCTGCACTTTCCACATTTTTTGCATGGTTTCTTTCGCTAGATGCTATTTCCATATATAAGTCATACCAAGTACTCTTTACATTCTTTAATGTTCTCTTAGACAAATTTTTTTCTTTTTTTAATACTTTCTCTAAATATTTTACTTTAGCTAATGGGTGACTTAAATGAGCCATATGTCTTCTTATTTCCTCTTTATTCATATAACCTCTTTTAGCAGATTCTTTTTCAGACATAACTATAATATTAGATTAAATCATTTATAATCTTTATCATTCTGCCCAAACTTTCCCCCATATCTCTCCGCAAAATCATCATACACCACTTCAATCTTGTTCCCTTTTTTTTCAGAGCGAGCAATCCATATCTTAGAGAAGGTTTTATTCTTCAAATACCAAGCACACTTTTCTTTTTCTTCTTTAGATAAAAGTCCGTTTAGTTTTACTTCAATTCCTATAACACTATACATTTCGTCATGAACGTGTCGTATTATTATGAAATCCGGAAACCCCGTTCCGATCGTCATGACTTTTGAAAACGGATTAAATTTTCTTTTTGCAATTATCATTTCATTTTTATCTAAATCAACATTATTACTCCATTTATCTACAGTCCATCCTTTACTATCCAAATCTTTTCTAACAATTAATTCAAAACGCCCTCCAGCCGCACGAGATTTTTTTCCTTTTTTAACTTCAGATTTTTTCTTAGAAGTTGAAAAAACTCCACCTTTATTCCAAGAAGTTTCATACTCTTCACTTCCAGCTTTCCTAATCATCTCCATAATTTTTTCTTTATTTTCTTTTTTAATTTTGTCTTTAACCATATTATAATCACATAAACAATCTATAAAATTCTTTGTGTTAACTTTTTCCCTTGCGTAGAAGCTTGACGAAGTCAGCTTCATAGCCATTAATCTGCGAATGAAATGAGCAGCTTTTATTTTTTCAAATATCCCGTGCCTGAAGCGTCCGTCGCTGATTTGCTTTAGCTCTTTCGATTGCTTTTTCAAGAATTTTTCTTGTAACTTTTTCTAACTCAGCTCCAACTTCTTCTGCAACATTCGGCACTTTATTATCTTTATCAAGTTCCTTAACAACTTTTTTTATGTTATTTCTAACAATTAAATCTCCAGCCGGCATTATTTTTTTCCTCCTTTATTTTCTTCAGGTTTCATAAATGGAAATAAAATAACATCCCGAATTGAAGGTTGGTTTGTTAAAAGTAATGTTAATCTATCAATTCCTAAACCATAACCAGCAGTTGGAGGCATCCCGACTTTCAACGCATTAACAAAATCTTCGTCCATCGGCATTGCTTCATTGTCGCCGCCCCTAAGCAATTTTGCCTGTTCTTTTAATCTTTCTTCTTGGTCAGTAGGATCATTCAATTCATCATAGGCCTTAATAATTTCAGCACCATTAATCAACAACTGAACAGAATTTATTTTACTTTTATCTTCTTCGTTTCTTTTTGCCAAAGCAATCATTTCAACAGGATAATGCGTCAGGAAAGTTGGTTGAATTATTCTTGGACGAACAACTCGTTTATACAATTCGTCGAGCAAAGCGCCATAATATTTGCATCCACTTATATCAACACCCTGAATTTTCTTTGACTTAATTTCTTTTTCCAATTTTTTGAAATCATTAGCTTTGTTAATATCAATCCCAATTTCCTTAATTAATAAATCTCTAAATCTAATTCTCTTAAACGGGGTTTTCAAATTTATTGTTTTTCCCTGATAATCTATTTTATCTTTTAATCCAAGGTTTTTTTTCAACAACTCGAAAAACTTTTCTGTAAACTTTATGTGGTACTCATAGTTTTGATAAGCAGCATAATATTCCATCATAGTAAACTCAGGGTTATGGAATGTGTCAATACCTTCATTTCTAAAATTCTTGCCGATTGTAAAAACTCTCTCCATGCCTCCA
The DNA here is from genome assembly GCA_964466575.1 of Candidatus Woesearchaeota archaeon. Lineage (GTDB taxonomy): Archaea > Nanobdellota > Nanobdellia > Pacearchaeales > GW2011-AR1 > PFCY01. The sequence continues at coordinate 113,044 of CAYXNP010000001.1, forward strand.
ACGACAAGTCTTTTCAAATACAATTCTGGGGAGATAGAAAGAAACAAATCAATGTCCAATGCATTCAAATGCGTCTTAAATGGATTTGCTGAAGCCCCTCCATAAATTGATTGTAATATTGGAGTTTCTACTTCCAGAAATCCTTCTTCTTCCAATAAATTCCTTAATGTATTAATAATCTTCTGCCTCTTTTCAAAAACTTCTTTGACTTCAGGATTCATAATCAAATCCAAGTATCTTTTTCTATAGCGTTCTTCTTTGTCAGAAAGGCCGTGCCATTTTTCAGGAAGAGGCAAAATACTTTTGCTCAACAATTCAATTTTTTTAACAAGAATAGAATGCTCGCCAGTTTTTGTCTTGATTATTTTTCCTTCAATTCCAATAAAATCACCAGAATCAATATATTTCTTGAACAAATCAAATTCTTTCTTTGGTGTATTTCCATCTTGAAGAACAATTTGAATATCTCCTGTCGAATCTCTTAGTTTAGCAAAAATAATTTTCCCAAGATTTCTAGAAGACATTATTCTGCCGGCAGTTTTGACTTCCACATTAGGTTTCAACTTTAAACATTCAGCAACATCATTTTTCTTGTCGAATTTATGAGGATACGGATTAATTCCTGCTTTTTTTAGTTCTTCAATTTTCTTTTTCCGCTCACCAATAATTTGCTCTTCTCTTCCCATAATTGATTTAAGAAATATTAATTTAAATAACTTGTTAATTATTTAAGATGACTTGGAATATCTGCTTGCATTGGCTGGAACGAAACTCTCTTTTTATGATAAGGAACATTTTTTGCTCCTATAGATTTCAAATCAACTGCATTAGCCATTAAACCTTCTTCAATAAGTTCTCTCATCGCTTCAACAACCATGCTTGTAATATTTAAACCCTTATCCAAATAATCTCTTGTTATAACCTCTCCAACTTTTTTCGCATCAACAATTATTCTCAAGTAAGTGTATCCATTTTTATTCTCCTCTAAAAAATAAGGAACTCCTCTTTCTAAGACAGAATTTTTCCCTATGCCAAAATATCTTCCTATTAAATTTTTCATCAATCTCATTAAAAAGAACCCTATATAAATTTTTTTATGTTATCCTCTGTTATATGGGCCAACGGCATATGTCGAATGGCAACCGGAAATAACATCTCGCACTTCTTTCGAAAATTAATTACGACTTCAAATCCACTTTCAGCAGGATTTTCCGTCGAGAAAAATGATAAAAGTATATTTTTAAGATGTTTTAGGTTCACTATTTCTTAGCGGAGAGCCTAAGCGAAGCAAGGCCGAGTGTTTTGACTTTGACAAATTTGTTATTGATAGCAAAGTCGGGACGCGAGTAGAAGCCATTAATCTTGCGTCAGCAACAAATTTACACATAAAGTAAAATACAATATATTTCTGTGGGCTATACATTATGTTATCCTCTATCTAACTCTTCATTAACCAATGCATCTGCAATTCGTTGAAAATCGTCCCAACGTGAAACATGAATGTACTTAATTTTTTCAAATTTATCTTGAAGTCTTTGAACAACTCTGAATAAAGTAATTAACTTTTGATCTTTAACTCGATATTCGCCGAGAAGCTGTTTGAAAACAAGTTCAGAATCAACATAACAGGTCACAGAATCTTTTGTATGTTTAGAAGCCAGCTCTAGCGCCTTAATCAATGCCTCATACTCTGCAATATTATTTGTTACAAATTTTCCAATCTTTTGACTATAAGTAGTAAGAATTTTTCCATCTTCTCTAATTAGAACTCCAATCGCGCCCGGCCCCGGATTTCCACGAGCTCCGCCATCTGAATTTGTGAATATCATTTTATTTTATTTTATTTGGTTCGCTCCAAAGTCGCTCACATATTTACTATACATTGATTAAGATTCAAATCATAATTGCATACACTCTTTAAAATTTTTCACATTAACAATCCTTAAGCGAAACATCGTGACGCAAGTCCGAGCGATTTCGTAAAAGTGAATTGTTTATATGATACTGAGCGAGGTCGCGAGTAGATGTGAAGCCATTAATTTAGCGAGTAAGACGAGCTTCAATTTTTTATATATGCAGCACCTTGAATGTTTTAAAATCTTGATAACGCTCTTCTTTCTCTTCGACTTTATCTATTTTTGAATGCTTAGGTCCTTGCTTGCAGAGCTCAATCATTTTATTTACTTCATCAGCATTACCTTCAAGAAAAACTTCTACTCTGCCGTCTTCTAAATTCCTGCAAAAACCTTTAACATTATACCTTTCAGCATTTTCCTTGATAAATGCCCTGTAAAAAACTCCCTGCACAGTTCCAGTAATATAAAGCCGAATGCTCTTTTTCATATTATGAATATAATATTAGAGTTATTAAGGTTTTTTATACAAAAATCATATAAACCTTTTTTTCTTTATTCGTTTATGAAAAACACTTACATAGTTTTAATAGTTTTAGCAGTCATAATAATCGGCTTCGTCGGTTGGAAATTAGCTTCGCCATTATTTTTAGATAAAGAAGTAAATGAAGAAATAATCCAACCAACTTCTAACGAAGAAATAATTTCACAAGGCTCTTTCGTTAACGCTGACGATTTTCATAAAACTTCAGGAACAGCTAAAGTTGTTGAACAAGACGGAAAAAAATATTTAGTTTTAGAAAACTTTAAAACAACAAACGGCCCGGATTTATTTGTTTATCTCGCTAAAGATAAAGACGCCACAGAATTTGTTAATCTCGGTGCTCTTAAAGGCAATATTGGAAATCAGCAATACGAAATTCCCGACGACATAAACTTAAATGATTACGATAATGCTTTAATTTGGTGCAGAGCTTTCAAAGTTTTGTTTGGAAGCGCGGAGATGAGTTAGGTTTTTCCTTTTTTAAAAAAGTATTCCTGAATTCCAACGACAATTAACCCCACAATTAATAAGACCACCCTAAAATATAAAGCGATAACAATTCCTTCAGCTCCAAAATCTCCAATATAACTATATGCTGCTTTTGCTAAAGAGCCGATTATGATTGGAAGAATAAATCTATTAATTTTAATTGGTCCGGCAGCAATTATATAAGTTAATTCGTCGTCGGGGGTAAATGGCAAAACATAAACAATTAACAAAGTTATTGGACCAACTTTCTGAGTTATTTCATCAAAACGGTTATAGTATTTTGAAGATATTATTTTTTTCAGTAATGGGCGTCCATATGTTTTTACTAAAAAGATGATTAAGAATAATCCAACGGTAGTACCAAGAAAATTAATAACAAAACCTAATTGTCCACCAAAAATATAACCAGATGCAATTAAAATAGCAGTATTAAAAAGAGGGGTAAGAGTTACGTATATAACTACAATTATAAAATATATAATTATTCCAAATGCTCCTGTATTTTTAACAATTTCTTGCAAACTTTCTTTGTTTATATACAAACTAAAAATTATGGCAGCCAAAATCATTAAAGAAATATAAATGCTGATTAAGATTGCACTTTTAATTTGGTTTTTATATTCCATTCTCAAACCCCCCGTCTATCCATTTCATTCTGAACAATCGTAATAACTTGCGAAGCAAAATAAGTTTTAGGCCCGACGCTGACTGTATCGTATTTGGTTTTCAATCTTTTCAATTCTTTCTGCGGAAACCCATCATGATCTCCAAGAACAAAAGCAACATCTCCTTTCTCTGCAATTTTTATTTTCCTAATGTCTTCTCCTTTCTCATCTAAAACAAAAACATCGACGTCTTTTTCGTCGAGTTCTTCAACAACTTTCAACAAGCTTTTCTTCTCAACAAAACATCCAGGAAAAACTTCTCGCTTATCTCCTTCCTTATATTTATAAAGAATTTTTTTAATCAGTCCTGCAACATCTTTTTTAGAAATTTCAGTGTCATTTTTTAACCGAATTTCAATATGCTTCGGCGGGTCAGGCATACCATAAAAAACCAAATGGACTATCGTATCTTCCCGTCGAGAATTACTCAAAAACAAACTCTGAATAATAGAATGAATCACGATATCCATCCTGCCCGCTTTCATCAATTCATCTGTTCGAAAATTTCCTGACGTCTGAGCCCTTCCTGAAAAATAAATTATATGTTTCATAATCTTTTATGGGAAATTAATTTAATAACCTATGTTAACGATATTCTTCAGGAATTTCATCAAACCCTCCAACGAAAACTAGCGTGGAACTAAAACTTAAATCGCTTGATCTTGGAATGTAATAAATTTCGTATTTATGTCCTTTTTCTTTCTCCCTATTATAATCTAGTTCAATGATATACACAAGGTCCGCCCTTCTTTGATTCTTAGGCAAATGAGATTCATTCATATCTTTTAATAAAATCTTCTCAATTTCATCAACTATTCCACCCTTTAACTTGACTTGTTTAATTTCTCGAGTTTACTCATCATAGTGTTCAAAAACAATCTTGTAAGTATCATTTACAACTACTTTAACTTCTGATGAATCTGGAAGAGGAGTATCTTCTGTCGTAACATATATTTCTTCATTAAGAGAATCATTATTTAGATCTTTTCTTATTGTATGACTTTTATATTCTATCTTAATTAAATCTGGTTTGCTCAAAGCACTATAGGGCATAGTCAATAAGACACTAGTTGCAAGAATTCTTCTTGTTTTCCTTAACAAAGATTCTAAATTCCGATTCATCCATGACGAGCCCCCTTCGGTGAGTCGAGTAATTTTTTTCTCTCATATTAATTTTAAACACTCAGAATATAAATATTTTTCTATTTTTAAATAAATCTTACTTTTTCAACTTTATATTTCTATTAAATTATCCTAACTTCTTTTGAAGGAATAAAACCATTAACTGGGCAAAGATTTACATCAAGGACTTCATCCTCTTTAATTCTTATTGTTCCAGCGTGATCGTAGCCCTTTAAACATTTTTTACCCAACCCAAATCCTTCTTTACAAGTGTAATATCTGGGCCCGCTTTCAGCTGCATAATGTGGTCCTTCAGCATATTCGCATCTTATTTCGTTTTCCATAGAATTTTCAATTTTATTATATCTTTTTAAAACTTTCTACTTATTTTATAGGAGTAGGATCAATCGACATATGTCGAAGGGCAACCGAAAATTACTTCTCACTTCGTTCGAAAATTAATTACGACTTCAAATCCGACTGCGTCATGATTTTCCGTAGAGAAAAAATGATAATAACATAGCTCGAAATTTGTGGATTAACAATTTCTTAGCGAAGATCCTTGACGAAGTCTGGCCGAGCATTTTGACTTTGACAAATTTGTTATTGATAACGAAGTCAGGATGCGAGTAGAAGCCATTAATCTTGCGTCAGCAACAAATTTACACATAAAGTAAAATACGACATATGTGTGTGGATAACACACTACTTATTTTATAGGAGTAAGAACAAACTCTGCCCTCAATACAATTCCGTTTTCAAAAACCCTTTTGTAAACTCCAATAAATTTATCTCCAGAAAAAATACAATAATACTCCTCATTTTGTGGAATATCTCCATCAATATCCTCCTCAAAAACAGGCTTTCCAGTAAATAATTTCTCAACACTTTTTTCTTTGACCAAAACAACAGGATATAACTCTGAAACAATTTCTCCTGGAATCAAAATTTCTCTTAACTTCAAATCATTTCCTTTTCCATTATCATATTCATCAACTGCTTTTTCAAAATCATACATGCTTACAATTTTTTTTTCAGAAAAAATCCCGGCTCCAACACGTCGAAGTTCCAACATATGCGCTCCGCATTTTAACTCTTCACCTAAATCATGAATTAATTTTCTTATGTAAGTTCCTCCTTGACAAATTGTTTGAAAAATAAATTCTCCGTTGCCATTGTCTTCCAAAATCTCAAAACTTTTAATCTCACGCTCACGCTCTTCTCGTTTAACCCGCGATTTAACTGGAGGCAGCTGCGTAATCACTCCAATAAACTTTTCCCTAATCATATCCTCAATTTTTTTCTTAGAAACATCCTCATGAATTTTCATTATTCCAACATATTCTTTATCCCTATGAATAAAAAATTCCATTAACTTACATGCTCGATTCAACGCAACAGGCAACACACCTGTAACTTTCGGATCTAAAGTGCCGAAATGCGACATCTTTTTCAATCCAAGTTTTTTCTTAACAAACTCATCAACTCCAAAACTCGTCGGCCCAGAGGGCTTGTCAATATTAATTATAGAAAATTCTAGTAGTTCTTCAGTTGATTTTGACGATTTTATTTTATCGAGGTTGATCATGAAAAGAACTAAATCTCACCATTCAAATACTTTTTCCTTTTTTCTTCATCAAATTTTTCAATAGCATATCGCAGCATTGTCCTAGGCATATTCTTATATCTTCTCCCTTCCTGCAAAAATTTCTCCTCAGCTTTCAAATTTCTTTTTCCAATCTCTCTTAAAATCCAACCAACCGCCTTATGAATTAAATCATGTTTATCTTTTAATAATATCTTTGAAATTTCAAACGCGTCTTTAAAATCATTATTTCTAATAAAAGCAAAACAAGAAATAATTGAAATCCGCCTCTCCCATAAATTTTCTGATTGAGCAAGTCTATATAAAATCTCTCTTGACTTATCAACTAACCATTCTCCGACAATTTTATGACTAGTCAAGTCGACGAGGTCCCAATTATTAATATATTTTGTATTTTTTAAATAAAAATTAAAGATTTCTTTTTTCGTCGGTAAATCCCCATTTTTATATTTTTCAACTAAAATTAAAAGTGATGCAAGCCGTTCTTCATGAATTTTAGAAAATAAACTTTTTTCAATTTCACTCAACTCCAAATCTAAAAACATCTTCGCAACTTCTCTAGTTTCAGGAACAATGACTCCAAGAAAAATATCGCCTTCGCCATACTCCCCCTTTCCTGTCTTAAAAAATCCACTAAGTAATTTTGCTTTTTTAGGATTAGCACGTTTTTTAAGTTCCTGTTTTATTAACGTCATGTTTTGTTTAGAGAAAACGAGTATAAAAAATTACCTTCACTTCGTTCAGCTATCAATAATTTAAGTCCAGAGCAAGCTCAAGGACTTTCGCCTAGAAATTGTTAATACAATAAAAATCTTAAACGGAAAACTGTGACGAAATCCAGTTTGGAGTAAATGATAATCGGGTGAGTTTACGAGCTCCACTCATTTCTGCAAAGCTTTCCTTTGCTGATGCTTTGGTCCTTTTTGCTGTTGAGTTTGATGCTTCATTTGTTTTGCCTGTCTTTCTGCGATTTTTGCGCCAGCTTCAGCACCCGCCCTTGCCTTTTCTTTTTCTTCTTTAATTTCGTCTTCGGTTTTTTCTTTCTTCTCCTCTTCAGGCTTTTCTACCGCAGCCTTTTTCGCTTCTTTATCTTTCTTCTTTTCTTCAGCAGTCTTAGAACCTCTTTCTTCTCTTGCTTTCTTGAATTTTAACTTGTCTTTAAAATCCACTAAATATACTCTGACAATATCTCCTTCTTTAATCGCCTTAATTTTTATTTTCTTTGGGGGTTTTTTTATTCCTCTAAACCAAACTTCTTCGTTGACAAATTTATCAATCCGAATTTTATTTAAATCTCTGTCCCGGATTTTCATATGGCGAACAAGAAATTCTCGAATGGCTTTTATTGCTTTCTTGCTTCTTTTATAACGAGGAACTTTACTCCATTCTTTTAAAAGTGGAATAACATAAATCCTTTCTTCTTGTTTAGTTTCAGTTTTTGCTTTAGCCATTTATCCAAAATGCGATTTCCTTATCTTTCGCGGTTTAATATGCAATTTAGTTCTTCTCCATGAACGTTTCTGTTTTGTCGTCGTTGAAGGATGCACTCTCTTGCCCTTCCCATACTTTTTCAAAACAACCCAAAACGGAGCCCATCTAGTTCTACGTCCAAGTTTTGAAAGCGTTATTTTTTTCTGTTCGTTTTTAATTCCCATCTTCATTAACCTCTTCTTTTTCCACTTTAAATTCTTGAATAGGTTTTTCTCTCACATTATTATTCACACCATTAACATCATCACTATTTACAGTTATTTTTTTATTAACTTTATTTACTTCCTTCGGGGTGTCAGCCTCGCTATTTTTAGTTTTCTCAATTCTCCTAATATTTATCCCCTCCAAAAACTCTTTTCCTTTGGCTGTTAGTTTTCTTCCACTTCTTTCTTTTTTTCCTTTGAATACTTCTGTAAAACCGGCTTTATCAGATTGCTGAAGAATTACACGAATTATTTTTCCACTCGCTCTCTTAAAAATTTCCGGTTGCATGCCCCTATCTTTTTTACTTCCATAAAGAGTTCTAAATCTTTGAACCCCGACAGTTTTATTTTTGTAAATTTGCCTCAATATAGAAGCTGCCCGCCTAAACCAAAAATCAGGTTCTTCAATTGGTCTTTCTTTACTCGAACCAGACTTAACAAATCTACTCCATTCTGGTGCTTCAAACTCAGGAACTTTTTTCAAAGCTTCTGCTAAAGCCAGATTATATTCTTGCGGATTATAACTTAAAATATTTTTTTCCATCTTTCAACCACGCCTTGCGGCGTTAGACAAAACTCAAAGAGTTTAGTTAGTAGAAATCTGTAAGAAAGGGGGTATATAAAACTTTTGTGAAGGAATCATTTAGCCACTTTCCACATTTCATTAAAGTAATTCCTTAAACTATTTGAAAGAGATTCCGATTGAATTAAAATTGAAAATACTATTTCACCCCACACCACAATCAAGACTTTATCAGCAATAATATCTATATTTCCAGGAATAGGAATGTCAGAGAATTTCATTGTTAGATGTTTTGACTTTTTTGCGAACCAAGATTTCTTGTAATCTTTGTTACAAATTCCCCTGTTCTTTATATTCTTAGAAATATCGGCAATGCTATTATAAAATAAATTTGATTCTTCGCCGTATTTTTCGTCATGAATATAGAAAAACAAGAACTCATCCTTTTTTGAAATAGATTTGAATAACTTCTCGTAAGCAGTTCTCAGTCCTTTTTTTCCAAGAAAAACTTCTGCTTCTTGTTGATTTTTTATTTCTTGAAGTTTTTCTAAATCTGGAATTATTTTTAGAAGAGTTTCTTTTTGAATTGAAATTTCTTTTTCTTTTTTATTCAAATATTCAACTAAGTTGGAAGGAGATGCCGCTTGGAAATATTTAGTCTTATTTTTTATAATATAACTTACAATTCCTTTTCCAATTAATCTATTCAGAACGTCATATACTTTAGAATAAGCAACTCCAGACTTTTTTACTATTGGTCCGACTGTTGAGCTTCCAAGCTCGCTTAAAGCAACATAAACTTTAGCCTCTCCTTTTGTTAAGCCAATATTAAGTAAATCATATATTTCTTTATTTGCCATAAAAGAAAATAATTTTCATGTTATAAAAACCTTTCTATTATACTCCCCGTACGGGGGAGATAATATTTAAGTAGCCTAAAATTCTATGACTATTAACAAGTAGTAATAAAATAACTGCTTGAATTAAATAAAACAAAAAATCATGGAGAAAAATTAAAATGAAAAACATAAATAGCAAAATAAAAAGAACAGTCGCAACTGCAGGATTAGTAGGAAGTCTTTTTGTACCTAGCGAGTCTTACAGTTTAAATTCAAGACATGAAGAAACGCAATATCAGACAATTTCAGATGAACAATCCGATTTTTCTTTTGCACCTCTAATCTACCTAGCCGGTTTTACATTGCTTGGTGTAAGGGCAATTCAATCTTCGTATAAGCAGGCTATAAGAGAGGAATTAAATTCAAGGAAGGAAAAATAAAATGCCACCAAACATGGAAAAACAAGAAACACAAAAACTGTATAGCGAGCCAGGTTTAGTTAAATGTATAGATGACCCATACATCGATGAAAGAAGATGGATTCTTGAGGAGATACTGGAATTATTTAGGAATAAAATGGAATTAAGGGAGGAACCAACAAATCTAGTTCTTTATAGTGGGTCTATTTCAGAATTTAATTCTACAAGAGGTTGTGAACATGTTCCTGTTGCAGAAAATGGGAAACTTTATAAAAAAATATTCGGTCACTACCCCGGTGGAGATTATTTTAAAGTAAAATTAGATAAATTTGGCAATGCAGACAAAATAGGTAGAACTGGTTTTAGACAAATGTATGGTGATGACCTTTCATGTTTCCCTAACAAATTCAGAAAAGGAGTTGCTGCTATAGTTGATTGTATTGTTGAACCAGTTACTGGAAGTAATAGTATAAGCTCGAGGCAGGGGATTGGTGGTTTTTATAGATCTTGGGCAGTTTATGGATATAGGGTAGTTGGTGTTCCAGTAATAAAGAAAGATGGTATGATGCGAAGAGCTAAGAAAAAATTTCTCTTCTGGTGAAGAACCCGACGATATGAAACAATTAGCTGATTATCTTAATAGCGTTAGTGTTTAATTTTCCAACCACCTTACCTCGCAATTAATTTAAAACTATCGAATAAGATTTAGCACTCGCAAGCTCGTGAATAAACTAATGATAACAGGATTTAGAATTAACCTAATTCCTCATTCTCTAACCGCCTTTCTCCATTTCTTAACAACAATCGTAAATCCAATTATTTTAGCAGTATAATGATTTCCTAATCCACTTAAAATCTTTTCTTTATATTCATTAACTTTTTCCTTTTTATGTCCGGCATTTTTCAAAATAGAAATTCTCACATTCCCGTTTTTCTTAAATAAGCCCTGCAACGAGATAATAAAATTTTCAGTAACTCCATTTTTTCCTAGCTGGACTTTTCCTTGTGTTTGATTCATAAACAATAAAGATTTTATCCAATTAAAAACTTTTCTTATCTGTAAGGTAAAGTTCATAACTTAACATTTGCATTCGCAGGCTCATGAATAAATAACTCAAATCTGACTCCGTCGGGATTTTCGTCTTAAAATAGTTTTAACGAAGAAATCTAAGCGAAGCCGAGCGTTTACGATTTGGCTATATTGAACTTATTTCAAATCGTGGACGCGAGTTGGATTTCTGAGCACCAATAACTTGCGACTTTGGAGCGAGCAAATATTAATAAAGTATATTAAGAATCAAGGTTTACTTAACATTAGAATAAGTTAGAATGATCTTCATCCACCTTGCCTCTTTTTATTTGAACATATAACGTGAGACTTAAATATTTCCTCGTTGTTTTTAAGTCTCCCGAATATAGCAACATACATTTTGAAGAATTATTTAAGTCTATTGCTATAAGGTGTGAACCTTGCTGACAACCACAAGATTTTTGGTCTCCAATCATTGTTGGAGAGTCAGCCATCATACAGGGTTATCAGCAAGGCAAAAGGTGTGAGGTTGAGAAAACACTGGTCCATTTAATATGAGTGCTCTCTTTAATATTATATCAACTAAAAAATACTTTATAAACGATGAGAAACAAAAATCCCTATACAGAATATATAAGAATCCTCTATATAAATCTTTAAATAAACTACCATAAATAGATTTATATGGACTTACTTGGTTGGGTTACAATTAACAAAGAAGCACTAAAGATTTTGTATGGTTTAATAATTACTATTATCTCTCTAATTATTGTATTAAGAACCCATAAACTTTACAGAATTAGTTTACACCAGGGCATAAGATATTTTAGAAACGCTTTCTTTTTTTACGGCATCGGATTTTTTGCAAAATATGTTCTGGAATCATTAGCATTCATTTTTCAAATAGACGTAATTTTTATCCAAATAATTTCAATATTATTCAAATTCTTTTTAGTCATGGCCGGATTTTTCCTTCTTTATAGTTTACTTTGGAAAAAAATTGAGGCTTCAAAAGAAGACTATCCAAGTTCTTTATTTCATCCAAAGATTTCAATTTTTTATCTTATGACAATTATAATTGTAATTCTTGACCATGTCTGGTTAACTCATTTCTTTACTTTCATATCACAAATAATTGTTTTCACGTTAGCGTCAATAATAAGCTTAGTTAATTATCAAAAAAATCCTCAAAGGCAATTCCTCAAATTTTATTTTATTGCAATGGTTCTAAGTTTAATAGCATGGCTTCTTAACGCATTCATCGCGTTGTATTTTCAATTGAATAGCGTGATAAGCATAAGTATATTCTTAATTAATACATTCATATTTTTGCTCTTCCTATACGGCGTAGTTAAATTCACAAATAAATAAATGGTTGAAAACAATGGCAAAGAAAAGAGAACGTTTAGATGTAATTAAAGATATTCTTAGAGTAACCAGAGACAATCGCCAAATTAAACCAACACGTCTTCTCTACGCGTCAAACCTCTCGCCGCAAATGTTCAAAGAATACGTCGATGAATTATTAAAAAAAGAATTCATAATTTTGTTAGAAGATAAAAAAGGGAAAAAAACATTTTCAATTGCAAAAAAAGGCAACGATTTCTTAGAGCAATATAAAATTATTGAAAATTTTATTGAGAACTTTGGGTTGTAAAATTTTATTAATGTTCATTATAAATCATTGGTCCATAAAAAGCTAAACCTGCCCCAATAAATCCTTCAATTACATTCACATAATCAATTGGATTTTGAGCATTACTATAAGCATCTCCAAATAAGCCAATACCTAGAGCAAACAATCCAATTCCAGTTAATTTTTTTATTAATCCATTCCCCATCTTCATTTCCCCATCCCAAACCCGCCCGTCGGCAAAGCATTCAAAATTTCTTCTTTATCAATTTTTAATTTGCCAGAAATTTGTTTTGCGAATTCTTCTTTTTCAATATTTCCAGGAACAATTAAAGCAAGCTTTTTTCCATTGCATGATTCTAACGGCGCTGCTCTCAAAATATCTTTTTGCTTGCATAAAGCTAATTTTAATTCAACAGTAACCCTGTCGATTTTCCCAATAACTCCAAAGGTACCAGCACTCATTCCAGACTTTTTAACAAGCTGCTCGCTCAAAAAAATATCAATTGTAGTTTTTTTCAATCCATTTCTCCAAGCTCTTGAAAAACAAGCTGTCCAAATCGCAGCCTCGTCCATATCTTTTAAAGTCACGCTTCCAACATAATCATCTATAACAGCAAACGGACTTCCTGGAATTTTAGTATGCATAATAATTCTGTTTTTCTTACTCTTTATCAAATCCCTGACAACTTCTTCATTTTGCTCTGCACTCTTGCCGCCATAAACCAACTTTCCCGATTTAGTAAAAAACCACCTGTATTTCTGATAAAATTCTTTCTCTAACTTTGGTTTTGATATTTTTCCAACATTCTTAATAATTTTAGAAGTCTTTGTGTTTTTAGTAGATTTCTTTTTTTTCACAACCATAAAAAAACAAAAAGCAGACTATATTTAAAGTTATCTATCGACGTTAAATTAGTACTGGTTGGTACTGAATTTGAAATAAAATTGCTCACTCGCAAGCTCGTGAGATATCTAAAAAACTATTATTTAAGATCAATTATTATTAAGAATTTTTACATTCACTTTTTTTCTTTTAGCGAAGAGCCTTGAGCTTGCTCTGACTCGAAGCTACGGATTCGCGATGAATGATTTTGCGAAGGCGAATTGTATATTATAATACCGAGCAATTTCATGAGAACTAATTTGATATATAAATAGCGAGTGGGGTTGCGAGTAGAGTTGGGAGCTGTCATCAATTGCGAGCGTTAGCGAGCCTCTTTTCCCAACCGCTTATTAACAACTCTCAAACACTTTCTTTGATTCGGCCACTTCAGAATTTTAACTGCTTTATCAAAAATCAGCCACTTGAAATCAGAATGTTCTTTTATATCAATTTTCACTTTTCCTTTCTTGACTTCAACAGCAAACAATGAATAACTCTGCCCAATTTCTTTTCTATCTAAAAGTTTTTCCCTATATCTATATCTGCTTTTCACACCAAATTCTTTAATTTTTAAAATTTTCAATCCAGTTTCTTCTTTCAACTCTCTCTTAACAGCATTTAATTCTGTTTCATTTTTATCAACACCGCCTTTCGGAAACTCCCACCCTATCCAATGTTTGTGTCGCTTGAGGATTGCATAATATACTTTATCATTTTCAATAGCATAGGTTACAATAAAAACACCTCGTCTGTATTTTGATTTCATTTTTCTATAACAAATATTGTTCCTTCTTCTTTTAAACCTTCTTTTGGAATATATCTTAGTGAGTCATTGAATATCTCAGAACATCTCTTGAATTTCTCTGGATAAGGCATCTCTTTAGGAAAAAGAATAAATGGATATCTGTATCTTAAAACATCAAAAAAACTTTCGACATTTTTCTTTGTCAAGTCAAATGAATAATCTTTTTTATACGATAAGTTTAATTTACAATCATTTGAAATTTCTTTAATAGATTCAACAGATATTCTTCGGTAAATGATATCGCTTTGAAGCGTTTTTCTAAAAAAATGTTCTATGAAATAAATAAATCCTCTGTCTTTTCCTACGACAAGTGCGGGAAGATTAAATAATATTTTACCTTTATTTTTTAAAACACTTCTCAAACTTTTGAATAATGGTTTTATCTCCATATCCCATAAAGCTGAACTGATAAACACTGCATCGTATTGTTCATTAGTTAGGTCGCTTATTCTTTCGGCGTTTCCTTGAAGAACTTTTATTTGTCCATTTTTTATTTCTTTTTTGAAATTCTTTTTATAGAAAAATATCATTTCTTCAGATAAATCTATAGCAAGAATATTTATCTTTGGATATTTCTTTAATAGAACTTTGCTCATCACGCCGGTTCCACACCCAAGATCGATAATTTTAGCATTATCTTTTAATTTAATTGTTTGAATAAGTTGGTAAGATGATTTTTCATAATAATTATCTTTAGGTTTAGAATACTTATCATAGAGTTGTGCATAATTCTCCCAATCAAAATTCTTTTTCCAGTAAATTCTTTGAAACTTTCCCATCATAACCTCTTAACAACACTTCCTTTATCAGTATCGTCGACGCTATAACCCATTCCCTGAATTTTTTTCCTTAATTCATCAGCCTTGTCGAAATCCTTTTCCTTTCTCGCATTTTCTCTTTTTTTAACTAACTCTATAACTTCAGCAGGAATATTAACTTTCTCGCGTTTAAGCAAACCCAAACCAAAAACTTCATCCATTTTCTTAATTGTCTTAATCTTTCCCTTAGCTTTTTTATCTCTAACTAATTTCCACAAAACCTGCAGCGCCTTCGGCATATTCAAATCATCGTTGATTGCCTCTTCAAATTTTTTAAGATAAATCTCGTCTTTTCTTTCATCATCTTTCATCTCTGAAATAATATTTTTCAATCGCTTGTAAGAAATTTGCGCGCTTTCCAAATTATTCAGCGAAAAATCCAGGGGTTTCTTGTAGTGGGTTGTCAACGCCAAATATCTAAATGATAATGCGTCAAAACCTTTTTTCTCTAATTCTGAAATCGTGTACAAGCCACCAGAACTTTTTGAAATCTTTTTTCCTTTTGATAAAAGCCATCCCGCATGAAGCCAATAATTTACAAACTTTTTTCCTGTCGCTGCCTCGCTTTGCGCAATTTCATTTGTATGATGAACAGGAATATGATCCATTCCGCCAGTATGAATATCAAAATGCTCGCCGAGATATTTCATACTCATAGCAGAACACTCAGTGTGCCATCCAGGAAAACCAACACCCCACGGCGATTCCCATTCCTGCTGTCTTTTTTCATTTCCAGAAAGTTTCCACAACGCAAAATCAGTTTTATTTTTCTTTCCCCCAATATCTATTCTTTTTCCCGCCTTTAATTTTTTAATATTTAATTTGGCTAATTTTCCATAATTCTTAAACTTGGTGCTGTCAAAATAAATTCCATCAGAAGTATTGTAGGTATAGTTCCTCATTTCTAATTTTTTAATTAAATCAATTTGTTCTTTAATATGTTCAGTCGCCTTCGCCCAAACATCCGGTTCAGAAATATTTAATTTTTTGAAATCTTCTTTAAACAATTTCAAGTAATATTCAGCAATATCAGGAGCTTTTTTATTTTCACGCTTCGCAGCCTTTTCCATTTTATCCTCGCCAGTGTCCGCATCACTTGTAAGATGTCCGACGTCAGTTACATTCATAACTTCTTTAACAGCATAACCATTAAATTCCAAAATCCTTCTCAGCAAATCAGAAAAAATATACGTGCGAAGGTTTCCAATATGCTGATACCAATAAACAGTCGGCCCGCAAACATACATTCTTACCTTTCCTTTTTGTAATGGCTTAAACACTTCTTTTTTTCGTGTTAATGTATTGTATAACTTCAGCATAAAATATCAAAGAAAAAGGAATTTAAAAACGTTCACGCCATGCGATTTTTCCGGAGGCAATTAAAAATCGGGTTCGGTGTTTAGAGGAGATTGTTAAAGAACCAGCGGCGAGCGATTTTGCGAAGGCGAATTATTTTTTATAATACCGAGCGAGGTCGCGAGTTTTCTTAAATTTAAAATAATCCGCTCTTTATAATTTGGATTCTAAAAGAAGTTCCCGCAAGATTAATATCTCCAGGTTGTTGAGTGTCTCTTACATCAATAAGAATCTTTTGGGTGCAAAGAGCAGTTCCTTTTGGAATTGAAAAAAGTATTCTTGCATAAGCATTTGGCCCTCCCCAATCTTCAAAGTCATTCCACTGGTTTAAATTTTCCTTAATTAAATTTGCTGTTTTAGTATCTCCTAATTTTTCCACACAATCATCATTTGAACTGCCTAATTCTAATCTATATTGCAGTCTTGATCTATCTCCAACCTCACTTCCATCATAAGTGCTTGCTCCAATAGCAACCCCAAAATCTGCTGTTCCCGCCTTAACTCTTGCTTTTTTATCAGACCCCAATTTTACTACAACATTATCATCTTCTTGTGCGAATAAATTATTAATCTCTGCTTTAACTTTATCATCTAAATCATCAACACTTCCTGTAGCTCCTGTAAAAATACTTCTCACCAAAACCAAACCCAAAACAAGAACACTCATTAACAAAACTATAGTTACAATAGTTCCTATAGACATTTCCATCGCTGCTTTTTTATTTTGAATTTTCATTTAAGTTTGTTGGAATTGTTGTTGTAATTGAGGAAGTATCTGCTGAAACGTAATCCAAATCACAACTATACTCAATATAATTCCGATTATATTTAAAATAATTCCAACCTTTCCCAGCTTCATAGGATATTTCTTTTGTTGAATATAACAAAACGACAAACCGACAATTCCAACAATTAAACCGACAATTCCTGCTATAACTATACTCAAAACTCCCAAAGTAAATCCAGAAATTCCAAGCCCTTCTTGCGAAACAGCTCCTGCACTTTTGCTGACTTTTCCTTCTTTTTTATCTGCCATCTTCTCTTTTATAAATATTTCAATGAATCACATTTTATAAACGTTTTTATTTACAATAGTTTTATTAAACTCTTTTACTTAAATAAAATATGACACCTTTATTTGAACAATTTATACTTGGATTTATTCAAGGAGTTTTTGAGTGGATTCCTATAAGTTCAGAAGGGGTTTTAATTTTAGTTCAATCTAATTTTTTTAATAATTTAAATATAGATTCAATATTGAAAATAGCATTGCTTCTTCATCTCGGAACATTTTTCGCAGCATTAATTTATTTTAGAAAAGATGTTAAAGAACTGTTTATTGCCTTAAAAAATTACAAACACTCAACCATTGAAACAAAAAAACTTCTTAACTTTCTTATTATTTCAACTATTGTCAGCGGAATTATTGGATTTGTAATTTACAAATTTGTTTTAAATGCCGCAAAGAATTTCACTTTGTCTTCGAAGATTATAACTATTACAATTGGAATTTTTTTACTTATTACAGGATATTTGCTTCTAACTTCTTCTAAGAAAAGGGTGTATGATAATAACAGAACAATTTACAATTTAACTATTGTGGATAGTTTGCTTTTGGGTTTTGTTCAGGGAATTGCAGTTCTCCCTGGTTTGTCACGAAGCGGTTTAACAGTTTCTTCTTTATTATTAAGAAATGTTGACGATAAAACTTCCTTGAGGTTAAGTTTTTTAATGAGCTTGCCAATTGTTTTAGCTGCAAATATCTTCTTGAATTTTAAAGATTTGATTTTAATAAAAGAATTTTACATTGCTTTATTTTTCTCATTTATCTTTGGATTAGCAACTATTCATCTTCTAATGAAATTTGCAGAAAAAGTAAAGTTTGGCTGGTTTGTTGTTTTAATGGCGTTAATGATGATTCTTGCAGGATTTATTTAAAATAGGAGGGGATTTGAACCCCTATGAAAAATTGAAAATTTTTTATGCGACGAAGTCGGGGGTTCAACGAGAAATGAGATTGGGGATTTTAACCCCCAAGTAAAATGCAAAAAGCATTTTGATGTCGCGAAGCGTGGGTTCAACGAGAAATGGGGATGCGGGGATTTGAACCCCGGACACCATGATTGCTGATTCCTATTTTCTCCATAACTCGCAAAGCGAGCATTTTTAGGAGAGGTTTTGCAAAGGAGAACCTTAGGTTCTCCAGCATCTTCAGTCATGTGCTCTCCCCCTGAGCTACATCCCCTTATCAAAATCAAGTTAGAATTCTTTTTTAAATGTTTATGCTATTAACAATTTAGATAATTGTTTTTGTTGAAATAGCACTCACTCCAAAGTCGCTCGTGTCATTAATTGATCTCAAAACTGACTTCGTCAAGTTTTTCGATTAACAAAATTTATCCTATTAAATACATCTTAAGAATAAACTCTATCTAGATTATGTGCAATAATATCATTTTCATTTATCTTTGCGACTTTGGAGCAAACAAATTATTTTTCAATTTAAAGAAAAAGTGTAAGTTGGGAATAGGCCACCTTCTGTCGTTCTTTCACGTCGAGCGTCAAAGAGAACATGTTAACATTCAACTAAGCGGCTTAAAGCCTTGCATCCGTCGAGGTGTTCGTTTCATCAAATCTCGCTTCTCAAAGTTCAACGCAAGTTTCATTACTCAAAGCGAACTGTGTCGTTTCTGTAACAGAGCTTTGCCTCACGACAATCCATTTTCGCGGACGACGTTAATATGATGGGCGGACCTTCCTCAAAACTAGAAATCATGTTTAGACTTCTTGACAATCTAATGCCAAAGTTCCGAAGTTAACTACCCAACTTACAAGATTGGATAGAAAGGGGAGTTTTTAAACTTTTTTCTTAAACACTTTATTAACTTAATTTACTTAAAGTTTATAGAAAGGATTAAATATCTTTTTTGAGTATGAAATTTATGGATATAAAAAAATATGTTAAAGGAGTTTATGGTAATATCAAAGTTGATAAATGCCAATTTACCAATAAAGAAATATCTGAATTAAAAAAAACTAAAGAGCTATTGATTTATCTTCCCTCAAAAATATCCCCATCAAAATTATGTAAATTGTTTGGAATTAAAACCAATATTAATTTCAAAAATGAATCATTAATAAATAATATCATGATAAAAGAAAACCAATGGTTTATTGTTTCAAATAGTAAAACTCCCGAATTAATAAATAAGAGCGGACAAGAAGCAAAAAGAATTTATGAAAATGAGGGGCTCTATGGAATGGATTTAAGACGTTATCTTGCTTTTATAAGCTTGCCTGCTGAAAGAAAACTCCACACTTAAGTGATGAGTGAATTT
>CAYXNP010000002.1:0-111350 GCA_964466575.1 Candidatus Woesearchaeota archaeon
AATTTTGAGTTAGCACGTGGACGCCCCTGACTTTAGTCTGTGGGTAGTTCACAGAAATGTTAGGAAATGATGCAAGATTACTTACGGACGAAGAGATAAAATCTCATGATTTATTTGTCAAATTGAATTCAGCTGAAACAATTATAAACGAAGATGGGGAAGATGAAGATACAGAACTCAAATGGCTTGTTTTTCTAAGAAGAATAAGGGATGTTAATAAAGAACTTTATAATATAATAAAGAACCTTCCTAAAAAGGCTAGAACTTCTAAAAATTTCTCTGGAATAGAAGATAATGGTGTTATAACATTTTTTAGAAAAGGAAAGCTTAGAAAAATATTTATGACTGACAGAAAAAATAATCACAAAGAGCTCGATTTGGCAGAGGCAGTTAAGGTTTTAGAATGTGATGAAAAAACAAAGCCTTGTTTAATAGATAAACAATTTTATGACTATCTAGAAAGGAACAAAGAAGCATTCGATTTTGTTTTTGAAATTGAAGAAGGTAGAATTGATGGCAAGGGTAGAGGTAACGAATATAAGATAATAACAAAGATTAAGACTATAATCAAAAGTCCAGAGCTATCAGATACCGATAAAGACTATCTTGCAGAAGTAATAAAACTTTTGGCTGAAGGTGGAATGGCTAAAGCGACTACAAAGAAGTTAGCTAATAGTATTATTCGAAATAGAGAAATTAATCCGATAAAAATTCTTGCACATCTAAAGATGACTATACCTGAAGAATACTTTGAAAGCAATCCAGTTAATTCAGCAGATATTTCTGGACCAAAAGAGGTAATTCTTTCAGAGTATCTCATTGGGGGACATTAAAAATGAATCAACAAGAGGCAGAGAAACTACTTATAGACACATTCAATGGAGAGTTTGATTCTGATAAGTTTGTTCATTTTTTAAAAGAATTGCTTAAAGGAAAATTAAGTATTAATCCTAAATCCAGCTCGCCACATAAGGAATTCGAAGAATATATTAAATCTTTCAAGAAAATTGGGGAATACAAAAATGGAAGAAATAATATAGAAGTTTTGATAGTAGAACTAAAGAAAACTTCTTCTTTAGAAAGAGCGAGAACAATGCAGAGAAATTTTATAGCTAAGTGGCTAAATAGTGATTATTCACCTAAAGATGGTGCGCTTGTAGCTTTTTATGAAGAAAATCTAGAAGACTGGCGTTTTTCTTTTGTTAAAATGGATTATAAGTTCGGAGATGATGGTAAAGTAATAAAAGAACTTACTCCTGCAAAAAGATATTCTTTTCTCGTTGGAAAAAATGAGCCCAATCATACTTGTAAGAAACAATTTCTTAATCTATTAAAAGAAGAAACAATTTCTCCAACTTTAGAAGAATTAGAAAAAGCTTTTAGTGTTGATAATGTAACCAAAGAGTTCTTTGACCAATATAAAGAAAGATTCATACAGCTAAAAGAATCTGTTGATGAAATTATAAAAAAGAATTCTATAGTTAGAAAAGAATTTGAAGTTAAAGGCATAAATACTATAGAATTCTCAAAAAAGCTTCTTGGGCAGATAGTATTTCTTTATTTCTTACAGAAAAAAGGATGGCTTGGAGTTCAGAAAGATAGTGGGGGAAAATTCAACGAATGGGGAAGTGGTCCTAAAGATTTTATGAAAAAACTATTCAATAAAGAAATAGTTCCTTACGATAATTTTTTTAATGATGTTTTAGAACCTTTGTTTTATCAAGCATTAGCAAATGACCGAAGTGCAGACAATGATTATTACGAAAAATTAAAATGTAAGGTTCCTTTTCTTAATGGGGGTTTATTTGAACCTATAAAAGATTATGAATGGACTAATACGGACATACTTATTGATAATAATATATTCAAAGATATTTTTACAACCTTTGATCAGTTTAACTTTACTATAAAAGAAGACGAGCCATTAGAAAGAGAAGTTGCTGTTGACCCTGAAATGCTTGGAAAGGTTTTTGAAAACTTATTAGATGTAAATGATAGAAAATCTAAAGGTGCTTTTTACACCCCTAGGGAAATTGTTCACTATATGTGCCAACAAAGTCTAATTAATTACTTGGAAACCAATACCTTGGAATTAAGCATTAAAAGAGATGACATAGAACTTTTTATTTTAAAGGGAGATATTGCCTTAGATAGATTAAGAAGAATTCAGTTAGGGAAATGGGATGATGCTCGTTTAGTTCTTCCTAAAAGTATAGTGAATAATTACAAAGAACTTGATAAGTTGTTAAAAGAAATTAAAATATGTGACCCTGCTGTTGGTTCTGGAGCTTTTCCTGTTGGAATGATGAACGAGATTGTAAGAACAAGAAATATACTAACTTATTTTTTCCCAGAAAAAGACAAGAAAGAAAGAACAGATTATTTTCTAAAGAGGCAGACTATTGAAAATTCTCTTTACGGGGTAGACATTGAATCTTCAGCAGTAGAAATCACAAAATTAAGGTTCTGGCTTTCTTTAATCGTTGATGAATTAGATATGAGAAATATTAGACCCCTACCTAATTTAGATAATAGAATTATGTGCGGAAATAGTTTAATTGAGGAGTTCGAAGGTGTTAAATTATTTGATGAAAGTTTAGCAAATGGAAAGACTTCAAAACAAATGACTCTATTCAAAAAGGGCTCGGAGTATAAATTAGAAACTCTTCAAAAACTTCAATCTACATATTTTAATGAGCAAGATAGAAACAAAAAGAAACGATTGATGAAAGATATTGAGAATCTTGAATGGGAATTTATAGAAGCTACACTTAAAGAGCAAGGAAATGAAGAAGCCATGAAAAAGCTTGAGCAGTATAAAAACAGCAAGTCCAAGCCTTTTTTCCTCTGGAAGCTTTACTTCTCTGATGTTTTTCAAAGAGATAATCCCGGCTTTGATGTTGTAATTGGAAATCCACCTTATGTTGGCGTAAAGGGGCATAGTGATCTGTTTGAGCCAATTAGAAATGGTACTATGAAACAGTTTTATTCTGGGAGGGGGGAGCTATTCTATTTCTTTTTTCATTTATCTTTAAATCTTGGTAGAGATAAATCTTCGGTAGCGTTTATAACAACAAATTATTATCCTACGGCATCATATGGGAATTTATTAAGAAAAGACTTTAAGGAGAGAGCAGAGATTGTATCTTTAATAAATTTTAATGAGTTAAGAATTTTTGAATCTGCCTTGGGACAACATAATTTAATAACTATATTAAGAAAATCAAACGAGCGTAATTTAGTTGCGAAGAATATCATAACTAAAAAGAAAGGCATTGCAGATCCCACTATACTGTCTGCAATACTCAACCACCAAGATAAAGATACGGATTATTTCAATATTGCTCAGAATGAGCTCTATGATGGCAAAGAAAATTATATAAGATTGGGAGGCACTTCTGGAGAAAATAATCAGATAAATAAAATACTTGGCAAATTGTCAATAAATCCCTTGCTAGGCGATATTTGCTTCGTGAGGCAAGGGTTAAGAACGGGAATAGATAAAACTACACAATCCCACAAACTTAATTATAACCTTAAGGGAGAAATGGGGGAAGGTGTTTTTATTATTACGAAAAAAGAACTTTCAGATATAAAATTAAACATTAATGAAAAGAAAATCATTAAGGAATTTTATAAAAATTCAGATATAAGCAAATTTTATACTAAACAAGATTCAGATCAATATGTGTTTTATATAGCTAAGACCTACGATGAAAAAAAGTTAAAGAAGGACTGCCCAAATATATACGCCCATCTTTTAAAGTTTAAAGAGTTAATTCTTAAAATTAGGGGCCGTAATAATGAACAACTTGATCACTGGGTAAATTTGGATAGAACCAGAGAAGAGTTTATTTTTACTTCACAAAAGATTGTTGCTCCACAAAGAAGCTATAAAAATACCTTTGGATTTAGTGAGAAGGAATGGTATGCTAGTGCAGATGTTTATTACATTCTACAAAATAATAAAAAGTATTTATTGAAATATATTTTAGCCCTTATTAATTCTAAATTGTATTACTTGTGGCTATATACTCGTGGAAAAAGAAAGGGAGATATGCTAGAACTTTATCAAAATCCTCTTTCTGAGATTCCTATAAAAGATATTCCAGAAAAACAACAAAAACCCTTTATAGAACTTGTTGACAGAATTTTATCAATTACTAACGATAAAGATTACTTGAAAAATCAAGATAAACAAGCAAGGGTTAAAGCTTATGGTAACAGAATTGACAAAATGGTTTATGAACTTTATGAATTAACTCCTGAAGAAATAAATATTGTTGAGGATTTCGGAAAATGAATAATCTTATGAAATTAAACTATGATGACTACTATAAGTTCTTAGTATCATTAGGCATATTGGGTTTTATCTTCTTTTCAGGAATAATCTACTATTTGGGTTCAAATAAGGTATTAACCCCTTTTGTTTCTTTTTGGTTGACACTTTTTATCGTTATCTTTTTAATACTTATATTTAGTGGAATGTTGCCCTGGAGAAACAGACAAAAAAATCTAGATAAGTTATTGTCCTTAGAGGTCTCAGAAAAAGAATTAACCATTAAACAATTAGACTTGGATATGAAAAGTAAACAGCTTGAAAAAAAGGAAAGTGAGTTAAGATTAAAGGAGAAAAATTTAGTTTTAAATAAACTCCCGGAGAAAATAGAATGAATAAGCAGAAGGATACAGAAATGATTAAAGAGTTAAGAAAATTAGCTCAGGCTATGAATGACGCTTATGGAAAAGATAATTTGATTAATGAATTTTGCACAATTAAAGAGGCTAAAGGAGATAATGAGGAATTTATACAGATGGGTCAAAGAATAAATCTTCCAAGAGAATTTTTTGAGAAAGAAGAAGGCGTTCATAAAGATAATACTATTCTTGCTAGAGATTTTATTCGATCATTGGTTAATGGAGAAGAAGACTTTATTTTAAGAGAGATTGTCTCCTCTAATAAGGTTAGGAAATTAACCCTGCCTAATTTTGATTATGAAGGGATTTCAAAGCTTATCTTAACTTTGCAAAATCCCACAGACATATTCTTACCTCTTGAACCTTATTTTAAGAAAATACATTATATGGCTTATGAATATCCAGAAAAGATTAAATTTATTACAGGAGTTGGACCAATTTTGATGGTCGCCGGGAGGGACATAAGAATTCGTTGGATTACTTCTCATCAGGAGATAGACAAGATTATAATTATCAATAAGAGAGAATTAAAAGTTGCTCAAAAAATTTTTGATAATGCTGACGATCCAAAGTATATGAAACCAATAAAGGAGTACGAAGAGTTTAATAAAGGAAACAAATTAATGTTATACTTTGCTGACAAAGATAATCAAAATTTTGACTTCATATTTAGAACAATAATCTCTAAACCTAATCTAAATGAAAACTCTGCTTTGGTTGTTGAAACAAAAAATGATATCTAAGATAAATAAAAAACTAAATTTGAGCCCAAGAAGAATTAGAGACTTTTATAGTAATATCATTGCGGGAGTTATGACTGGCGGGATTATCGGAGGTTTTTTGTCTATAACACAAATTTATTCAGGAGTTAAGTATATTTCCCCCTCTATTTTACAGATACTTATCTTTTTATTTATGTTTATTTTCTTATATCTCTTGGGTAAGAATTCATTAGCGAAGATGATTAAAAATAAAGAAGAACTCAAGAATTACAGGTCTAATGTTCAAGCCGGTTTTTTTGCATCCCTATTTGTAGCAATTCTTTTAATTTTTCAAAATGTTTGGATTAGACTATTAGTTATTGCTCCATTAACCTTAATTTTTGTAATCGTTCTTTACTTAATCGCCGGGAGGAAGAAGAAATAACTAAATGACATTCAAACTAGCACCATCAACATTAAACTTAATGCATGAATGCCCTCGATGTTTTTGGCTATCGGTGCATAAAGTTTGGAATAGACCTGCTGGCATTTTTCCCTCATTGCCCTCTGGAATGGATGGTATATTAAAAAGACATTTTGATAAGTTTATGGAGAAAGGCAAACTTCCTCCCGAATTATGTGATAACTCGGAGTGCAAAAATCTTAAATTATTTGATGACAAAGAGTTATTGAAAGAATGGAGAAACTCACGTAAAGGTTTATGGATTGAAGACAAAGAAGGCAATATTATACATGGGGGAATAGATAACCTACTCATAAATAAAACAAATAATAAGCTGGTTGTTCTTGACTATAAAACTCGTGGCTTTCCATTGAAAGAAGATACTCACGAGCATTATCAGGACCAGCTTAATATTTACGCTTGGCTTCTTGAAAAATTAGGACATAAGGTTGAAAATTTTGCTTACTTATTATTCTATCACCCAAAAGAGGTTTTAGAAACGGGCGAAGTTGTTTTTAATACGGATTTAAAAAAGATGAAAATTACTCCAGAAGATGCAGAGAAGTTATTTGTCAAGGCAATAAAGATGCTTAATTGTGATTGCCCTAAAGAAGCGTGTGTTTGGTGTGAAAAGGTATAAACGATAACAACATCTAATCTAAGGGAAAAGTGTGTGAAAGAAAACCGCAGGTTGTCTTCATTCTGAATTAACAATTTCTTAGCGGAGAGCCTAAGCGTAGCAAGGCTCGGAGCCATTAATATTGCGTTAGCAACAAATTTACATATAAAAAAGAGTGACATATATCAATTGCCTTTACATTTTTACTTTTCAATATTTTCCTTAACCAATTCTGCCATAACTTTCATGAAATCTTCTGTCCGTTTTTGCCAATCATCTATTTCAACACCTTTCAAATCTGTGACTTCACCGTGGGCAATTTGTTTGTGCAAGAAATGCAAGTCTCGAAAATCGGTTACGTATTTCATTTTTATTTTTCCTGTATCGACAAATATTTCTTTTAAATTTGCAGGAATGTGTTCTGGCGAGGGAGGAATTAAGTTTGCTGAAATTAAAGCTGCTTGAGCAGAGTCAACCATTGCCCAATATAATCCTTCAATTGCATTTAGTTCAGAAACTTTTGAGCGTGCTAAATGCAACGGCGCCCGCTGCAAGTTGCTGTAAATTGCTTCTGGTGTTGATTTAATTTTTCCGTTGAGCAAAAGGAATTTCAACGGTTCGAAAAATCCGCCTGAATCAATTATTGATTCACCATATCTTATTACGTTTATTACGACTGGGTCTCCGCGAATTAAATCTTCCCACCAAGTTGAAAGTTTAATTGTATTTATGTGGATATTTTTCTTGTAAGGATTTTTTTTCATAATATTGTCAAGTTCTGTTCTATACCACGCGATTAATTCTTGGTCCCATTTAATTGAAACATCGTCGATTAAAATTATAATATCAATATCAGAGGTTGTTCCTGCAGTTTGTTTTACTGTTGAACCAAAAAGAATTATTGACTTTACTATTTTATTAAATCGTTCGTATGTTTTGGTTGCAAAATCCATTGCAATTTCTGTGTCTTTTTTGAAATCTAGAGTTGGAAAGTTTTTTGGATTTATTTTCTCTTTTTTAGAATCTTTTTTCTTTACCATCTTATTATCTTGTTTTTATTAAATATATTTCAGTTATTATTGAAAATATCAATGCCCCTAATGAAAGGTTAATATCAATTGGATTAAAGCATTGCGTATTTAATGTTTTTATTCCTATCAAAGCAATAACCCCAAAATCCACGAGGGGTGGAAAGATTCTTAGGAGATCCATTTTAGAACACCCCAAAGATTCTTAGTATTAAAGCTATGAGTATTATAATTCCTATAACTTTCAAAACTGTTTCTATTACTTTTTTCATCTTCTCTTTTAATATATATAATTGAATATAGTTTTTAAATGTTAGGAATATTGACTCGCTTCGCTCGTTCATCATGGCTCAAAAATCACCTTCGGCAGATTTCTTCGCTGAAAGATTGTTAAGGGAAAATTTCCTTAAGGGGGTGTTTTGGGATATGTAATAATATCTATGATATTTTTTATCTTTGATGTTTTATCTTAAAATACTCTTAAAATTCTTAGGATTAATGCTATGAGTATAATTATTCCAATAACTTTTAAAATTGTTTCTATAGTTTTATTTTTCATTCTCTTTTACAACAATTCTTCAAATTCTTCTCTCGAGATTTGCAAATCATACTTTACTATTTTCCCAAGTAAACCTCTTCCAATATCCTGCCCCGGATGATTTGGGATTACAGTTGTTCTTCCGTCAGGATGTTCAAAAAACATATGACTTCCTTCTTGCCTGATAAAAACAAATCCAAGTTTCTTTAGAATTTTAGCTAGTTCATTTGCGTTCATTAACGGCAGCTTTGGCATTTTAAACTTCTATTCTTTGAAGAGCAAAAAATTTACCATTATTCATATCAATATTTTTACATTTAAGATATAAAGAAATTGCTTCTTTAGTTCTTTCCATTAATTCATCGAGAGTTCTGCTTTGAGTATGACATCCTGGAAGTCCAACTACTTCAGAAACAAACATGCCGTCTTCATCCTGTTCTACAATAACATTAAATTCCATTATAATTAATATTTTATGAAGTATATAAGGTTTTTGGGATTTAATCATTTATTTTATGCTCAAATTTTATTTGTGTAGAATATTGACTCGCTTCGCTCGTTTATCAATGACTACGAGCTGGCTAAATGCACAGCTCTTCGCAGAAGATAGTTAATGTGCCAGAAAATTTCCTTCAAAAGTTGATTATGATTTAGATGTTGGTTGATAGTGATATTTTATCGCAAATAGTGTGAGCGCTATCTCACTCCATCCCCCTTCCACTCATTCGGCTTCCCTGCGCGCCTGGTTTTTGTCCGCCGAGTTCCTGCGGAAGATTTGAAAATCCTGCGCCGAAAGTTTCATAATTTACTGTTGGAAGGAATGCGCCGTATCCTCCGAAGTAACCTTGCTGCAAGCCGACTGCCTGATTCCAATATGGCTGCATTTGCATTGAATAAATTGGCGAACCCATTGCGTTTAAACTTTCACCGACAGGAGAAACTTTGAAGTGCTGCCACCAATCTCCTGCTTCAATAATTTTTTTGGCTTCGAAACCTTTCTTGCCGAGTTTTTTCATAATTTCTTTCATCGGAACATTTCCCATTCCCATTGGAAGTTCTGTATGCTCCATTCCAAAATTATCTGAAAGATGAACGTGTTTAAGATAAGGAGCGATTTTTCCGGCTTCTTTGACGACGTCTTTTTCATCAAAGCCGTATTTTCTAAGCATGTTAATGTGCCCGACATCCCATGTTACTCCAATGAGTTTTTCTGCTGCCTTTTCTGCCTGGCCTTTTGATATGCCCTCTTCCATTGCTTTTTTTACAAATTGTTTTCTAGAATTCTTAACAATATCTTTTAGGTCTTGGCCTCTTGCTAAACCCATACCTGCTGGAGGATTTTCAATGCTGATTATTGGCGCTTTGTCGCCGAATTTTTTGTAGGCATTGAACGCAACATTTCCAAATGTTTCAGAAGATTTTTCTTTTGCAAAATTGTCGAGAAGTTCAAATTGTTTTGGGGCATTAAAAATTATATTGCCTTCTTCGTCTGCGACAGGCTGCAATCCTGTCATTAAATTTTGAACAGCATCTGACTGTCCTTTAAAATCGAGGGCATTTTTTGGGAGTTCATTTCTAAATCTTTCTGATAATGCTTTTAGATATTTTTTGTCCTCCTCTGTGCCGAGCTTGTAAGCTTTATTGAATAATGAACTTGCAGTTAATCGTGAATCATCCAAAATTTCTCTTGCATTTAAAACTCGGTTTACAGCGTCTCTTTGTGTTGGTTCTAAATCTTGTAATCTTGTTTGGCCCATTAAAACCTTTGCAACTTTATCTTGCGCTATTGGCAGGTTTTCATTTAATATTTGATCTGCGCGGTCTTTGCTTATTACCATTGCAGATAATGCGTTGCTCCATTGACTTTGATTAATTACTTCCAAATGTTCTTCGGGACTTTCTAATTTACCTTGTTCTAATTTTTCTTTAGTGTAATGAGGGTAATATTTTGGTTCAAGTCTTGTTGCCTGCATTTGGCCTGTGTCTTTGTCAATTATTGAAATTTTTCCTATTTTTTCCCCTTCTTTATCTTTTGATATTTCTGGACCAGGAATTTGCGTTGAGGAATGGAATGTAACTGGAATGTTTCCTTCAGCGTCGAGCTCGTGGCTTCTCATAACTGCCTGAGTCATCTGTCTTTCCATTGCCTGTCTGCTTGATTCACTGAAACCTTGTTGTCCCATTATTCCTGATGGTTCTAATAAAGGGCCATGAACAGTGACGTTTACACCAGTAAGTTTTGCCATGCGTTTTGCTTCTTTCAAATGCTGTTTTGGAATTGCGTCGAAGATGTTTGGCTGGATTAAAGAAAGTTCCATTACTTTTTGTCCTGGCGCAACTTTCATATTTATTTCATTTAGAATATTCGCTGTTCGCGGGTCTGTTGAAACACCAATACTTGAAACAGAAGTTCTGTAACCGGTAAATACGTCTCCGTAATTTGGCTTCAAAGTAGAATAACTTCCTTGGTAAATGTCTTTTATTGAATAGTCTGCCATTTTTTGGATTTTAAATTTGCTCGCTTTCAAAGCGATATTTATTTTGTGTTAACTTGGATTCAAAATTGGGTTTTAGTTCTTTATAGTACTATAAATCCAATTCATGATTTTTGTTAACCTTTTTTAGTTTAATGACTATTTATGTTTTACGTGTTGTTTAAAATCGTTTGCTAGATGGGAAAAACTTTTTTCGAGCATAATTAATCTTGTTTCAAGTGCTGAATTTTTTGACTGCATTTTTAATAACACTCCGAGAATTAATACTAAAAGAGCTTGTTCAAAAGTAGGTGAGTTGCCAAATATAATCCATATAAATAAGATTACTGAAAGTAGAAAGAATATCCAAAACAATATGTCATATATATTTAATTTCATTATTTTACTCCAGTGAGCATCATGATGACAAGTATGATTGCCATTAATATCATTATCCAATATGCTATTTCTTTTAAATCGGTTTTCATGTTGTTATATATCTTCTGTCTTCGGATTTTTCGCCGAGGCGTTTCTTTTTTATTCCCCATAATCCTGGCTGAGTGAAATTCATATTAATATCTTCGTGTCTTTGAATTCCCATTGCTGTTAATGGGTCTATGCCTGCTTGACTCTGGAAGTTGTCTCTTTGAAAGTTTGACGTTGTTGTGTCGCGGACTAAGCTTCCTGTATCTGGTGAATAATCTATTCGCTGATCGTTTTCAGAATAGAATTTATCTCCTGTTGCTGTCGACATATATTTTGTATCTTGACTTCCTAATGGAGTCATTGCATATCTTATTTCTTCATCTTCATCTTCTCGAGATAAATTAGGACCTGATTCTATTCTTACTCTTGTGGGTGCGGCGAGAGCAACTTGGTCAAGACTTGAAGAGATTCTTAAACCACTTGAGCTCATAAATTCTGTGAACATTTGTTCATTAATAATTTCTTCAACTTCTTGAGTTATTTCATTATCAATTGTTTCCTCGAGTTCAGATTCTTCTTCGACAGGTTTTTCTGATTCTTTTTCAGTTTCAACTAATTCTTTTTCCTCTTTCTTTTTCATAAATTATCTACGAGAAAGAATTATTTAAGGTTTTTGTTTTTGATCACCTAAATATTTTTAAGTTTTAATTTTTGAGTAAATTCATGGTAAAAAAGTCTTTTTTTAGAAGAAGAACTCCAGCGAAAATACAGGGATTGGATTTGAAAGTAGTTGAGTCTCCAAAGAATTTGTCAAGAAAAATTGAGGCATTAAATCCAAGAACAGAAGGGATTATTATCAACGGAGATACTATTCCTTTGACGCCTCCAATATTTTCTAATATGACTGATGATGTAGAATATGCTTCAAGAATGGCTTTGCGTGGAGTTGAAAGAAAAGGAGATAAAAGATTTTATCCTTACTATGTTGGAGTTCAACAGCCTCGCTCTATTGAAAGTGCAGTAGCAAATTATAGGGCTGGACGATTTCCTTTTAGACTTAGAAATAAATCGCTTTTTGATGCTATGAAAAATATTCCTGAAGAAGATAATTTCAATGTTGGATTTATGTATTTTCCAATAACTGGAAATAATAAATCACCGATAATGGTTTTGTTTTGGGGAGTTGGTGGAGGTAATGTTATGGATGTTTATTCTCAAAGAATGTGTAAAGGTGAGACAGCTGGAACAAGAGTATTGCGAGATTATGCTCCAATATTTATATTAAAAGTTCCTTCAACTGAAAAGAAGAAAGGGAGGTATACTGTGAAGTTTCATGATGTTCCGACTAGAAAACAAGATGATGCATATAAAGCAGTTATTGGATGGAATACAAAACCTGCTTATGGAATAATTACTGAAAGTGAATTTCAAGAAAATCAAGGAGAAGGTCCGCTTCATGAGCTTTATACTGAGATAAGCCATGAAGGAAAACATCGTAGAGGAGAAACTTTCGGTCACACAATAGTAGATCCACATGCTGTTGCTGCATGGAGTGAATTACTTAGAGAGAGTATGAGACAAGGAGATTATTCACCATGGGAAATGTCACAATATCCACTTTTATCCAGAGAGGATGCTGCTTATTGGAATAAATTGAATAATAATTTATTGGTAGCCGAAAAAACTAAGGGTGGAACTTATGTTTTGAAACATCCAAGAATAGATCAGCTTTCTGTTTTAATGGCAAGACGAGTTGGAAATCGAATTCGTGAATTAAAACCAGGCGAAGTTCAGGAAACAATACACTGGGACGCAGAAAGAGATGGAAAGATTTCTCAATATCCTGTTTTGCCTGGAGAAGAATAATTAATCAACAAATTTAAATAGTTTCAAAACATTTATTTTTATGCATAATAAGACTATGACAATTATTGGTGCAGTTGCATTATTAATAGGAGTTTTTCTGTTAAGTGTATCTTATGACTTTACTGGTTTTGTTGTTTCTGATAGCGGCGGTGCTGCTGGTTCATTTGTTGCAGTGGTTCTTGTTATTGTTGGATTGTTTTTGGTAATTTATGGCAGGGAGAAATAGATAGGCTCACTACGTTCGCGAGTAATGGCTCCACATCAGACTTCGTCATGATGTTACGCTGAAGAAATTTTTAATGCATAATCTCTCGATAAAACTAATCATCACTTTTTGTTTTTTAGTTAACAATTTATTTATCCGCGAAGAATGAGCGCTATTTTATTTTTAAGTATAACTCGCCAATCGTATGGGAAATGAGGAGAATCAAGTTTCTCCTTCACAACCTCTCCTTTAAGAGAGCCCCTAACAAGTCACCCCTTCCTTAAGTTTGTCATCATGTATATGATGCCATGCCGTGGGCTTTTTTGTAGATGTCGAAAATATCAAAAGAAACTTTTTTAGCATCTGCTGCAGCATATGTTCTTAAATGAGTCTTTTCAATCCAATCGTCTTTTCTAACAGGGCCGGTAATTTTTGGTTTTCCATCACCAGATGATTTTAGTTTTGGTTTTTCAGATTTATCATACCAGCCGATTAAAGCCAAGAAAGGATTTGACTCATCTCGTGATTTGTTTCTTAAAGAGCTTTTAGAATCGTCTTCGAGGAATTCGTCTATTTCTGATTGAAGCACGTCTAAACTTTCTGTTGTTGCACCTTCAATTAAACCCAAAACATCGCCGATGTCTGACTTGTTTATTTCTTCGTTTATTTTATTAATTTCGTCGTCGTTTAATGCGTATGCTCTGAAGGCAACATTTGTTCTTCCAACTAAAACTCCTTGCTGACGGGGAATTGCTCTAAATGTAAAGTCTGTTAAGACCACAGAATAATAATCTCTTTTCACTTTCATTTTTTGGAATTCTAAGGGCAAGTCGCCGTCAAGTGCGGCGTCGTGGACATCAATTTTTCTTTTTCCAAATAAGCTTAATTCAAAAAGAACTGTGTTGAACATCCCAACTAATTCAGGGGAACGGTCTCTGTCTTTCATTTTTAATTGCTCTGCTGCTTTTAAATATGGTTTTACCCATCTCGAATAAAGTTTTAATGAAGCGACTTGACTTCGCAGATAGGTCTTTTCTAATTCAAATCTTTTTCTTAGTTCTTTTTCAGATTGGTCAATCCAATTGTTGAATTCCTGGACTCTTGGTTTTAATATTCGTTGAACGCGGTCATTTAAATCCATTTCATCTACATCTTTTGGAGTTTTTGCAATAAGAAATGCGTCGATTAAAGTTTGGTAGCCCATTTGCCCGAGCGCCATTGCTTTAATGCTTGAGTTTCCTTTTGCAATGTCGACTTTGTCCATCCAAATTTGTTTTAAAGATAATATTGCAGCTTCTTTTTCATCTCTGTTGCCGTCGTGTAATGCATCGTAATGCTCTAATCTTATTTTAAATTCTTTTAAATCATAGACGATGTTTAATACACTTCGTAAAACTGTGTTGACGTTTGCCAATAATTTTGAAGCCTCTTCCTGCAATCGAGTGGCTTTCATTCCGACTTCGGAAAAATGGCTTCCTCCTGGTGTTGAAGTGAAATTGTCGACGAGTTTTTCCGGCTCAAAGCCGAGATTTTGCAGTAAATCTAAAATAAAGAAATAAACCGGCTCGAGGGTTTCTGCTGCTGAATCATAAAGCAGCGTGTGTTCTGCTTCCGGCTCACCTTTTTTTGCATAGTATGGACTCACCTCCAGGATAATATCCTTTATGTCTTTCATGATTTAATTAAGAAGAAAGAGTTTAAAAAATGTTTGTGGTATAGAAAATTATATAAAATCTCGTTTTGTAGTTATTTTATGGAACAGATTAATATTCATAAGATGAATGAAGAATTGATGGCCTTGAAATTAGAGGTTGCTAAAATGAAAGAAATGATTATGGGCGAAGATTGGGAATTTTCAAGAAGAATAAATGAAGCTTGGGGAAGATATGATAAAGGGGAGTTTAAAGAAGCTTCAAAAGAAGAATTTCTGCAAGAACTTGAAAAATGGTGAGATTATCTTATGATAATAAATTTCTAAAGATATATTAAAAAATAAAAGATGATGAATTTAAGAAAAGAGTCAAAAATCAAATAAAAAAGATTGTTGATAATCCAGAAATTGGCAAACCAATGAAATATGAGAGAAAAGGAACGCGCGAAGTTTATGTTGGGAGCTACAGATTGGCTTATGCATTTATAATTGAAGAAGATAAATTAATCTTTTTAGATTTCTACCACAAGGATGAACAATAACTATGGAGTTGTTTGAGTATCTTCGATGAGTTTTAGTCATTTCAAGAGAGAAAAATTAGCGCTCATTACATTCGTAGATTTTGTTAATAATTAATATAGATTCGACGAGTGATCAGCGAGCGTTTACGTTTTGACAATTTTAAATATTAATAACAAAGCGTGGGCGCGAGTAGAAGAGTGAAATTTTATTCTATAAGTATTCTTTGGTGATTGATTTATAGAACTATTTTTTCTCTGTCCGGAGATATTCCCATTACAATAAACCTTAAAAACTTCGGGATTTTTTGTTTAATATGGGTTTTTTAGGATTTGGAAAAAATAGAGAGGATGTTATTGATTTAAGTGGATATTATAAAAAGAAACAAGAGAATCTCGGGAAAGAAGAGGGTGTTAATTCTGTATCTTCATCTAAATTGCCACAAGAAGAAAGCACTGATTTTTTAAGTAATCTTGCTGGTGCATCTTCTCAATCTTCTAAAACAGCGTCGAATTCGAGTTCTGATTTTGTGGATTTGTCTGGGCCATTAGAAGACAAACGAAAACGTTTTGCAAAAAGATTTATGGATATGACTAATAAAATTGAAGATTTGAATAATCAAATTTATCATTTGACACAGAGGATTGAGTTGTTGGAGAAGAAAAGTGGTGTTAAATAAAATATAGGCTCACTACGTTCGCTTATAATATTGCTTCGAACTGGACTTTGTCACAGTTCTTCGCTAAGATATTGTTAATGTAAAATCTTTGAGAAGGTTTGTTATTTTCTCCTCAATCTAATACTATTTTTCTTATATCTTTTATTATAAAGTTGGTGCCTGTAAAAGAAAACCACCCCCATCAATAAAAATAATGTAAGAAATGTTCTTGTTTGCTGTGATTCATAATTGTTGGGTGCATTATAAAAAATTAAATCAAAAATTGAAAGTATTGATACAACCAATAAAGAAGTAATAATCATCTCAGCTAATACAAATCTTTTTTTGTAGAATTCTTCTCCAGACAAATCTTTTGCTTCATAATACTTTTTCCAAAAACCTTTTTTCTTTATCATAATTTCTTAAATAATTGCCCTATTTATCTTTTTTAGTTTCAGTAAACTTTAAGAGATAACCTAAAAATGTCCGTTTTTTATAAGTTAGATATTACTTCTTTTCCATCAAATTCTTTTTTAAGTTGCCTAAGGTGAAATTCAATTTGTTTTAATTTTCTAAGGGGTAGATTCTCATATTCTCCTTGTTCAAAAATAAATTTATCATTTTTCTTATCAAATTCAATCCATCCAATGACGACATCATCATCCTCACAAACATCTTCTTCAAATACATATTCTTCACCAAAATTCTTTCTCTTAAATTTCATATTCTTTTGATGAGTTTTAACTATAAAAACTTTTATTTTTATTAGAATAAGTCTCTCGCCCAACCTCTCCTTTCTGTAAAAACCTTTATTATTCCATCGCTACATTCACTCTCGTCATTTCCTGGTTTGAATTCTAAAATTTGTTCACAAGAACATCCGTCGACGATTTGTTCTGTTGTTGTTGAGGGGCAGAAATCATTTTCGTCGGAAACACTGTCGTTGTCTATATCTAATTCAAAGGGGTTTATTAATGGAAAGTTATCGACACTAAGATGAGGCAACAGTGTATCTCCAATTCCATCATTATTTAAATCTTTTCCAATATAATCATCCCAAAAATTTCCTTCACTCCCATCATCCCAATCATTAAGGGAAGGGTCTCCAAAAAGACAAATATGTCCTGAACCACTATTAATAAAGTTGTTATGGTGATATGTATTTTTAGTTCCTAAGATTATGGCACAAGTGGAAGAATCTATTACAGAGTTTTCAATAATTAAACTATTTGTTGTGGGACCTATTCCATAACCAGAATTAATTATTAAATTGTTCTTAATTAAACTTTTATTTAAACCGCTCGGATAAGAATTTATTGAACTAATTGCTGTAGAACCAATATTCATTAATTTATTGTCCTTAATAACATGATTTTTTCCAATTATATTTATTCCTGTCATGGTACCTCCATCAACAGTATTATTTATTATACTTATATTATTTGAATCTCCTTTTGAAGTCATAAAAACCCCTCCCCAAGTATGATTTATAAAAACATTATCTTTAATCATAATATTATTTGGGTCTGGAGATGAAGATAGTGGTATTCTAATCCCTGTTTCATAACCCCATATATAAATGTTACCAGAAAAATTACTCTCAAAGTAGTTATTTAAAATATTTATATTATTTTCACTACCAAGTCTAATTCCTTGTTTATAATTTATCAATCTGCAATTTTTAATAGTTATATTGCCTGCATACGTAGTTATACCCTCAAAGTTGCCCTTCAAAGTTGAACGATCACAATCCAACGTCACATCATTAGCACCAATTGAAATTCCATTCGGCAGATAATATTCTCCTTCACAAAAAGTTGTATCTTCTGTTATTACCATTCCATTTGTTGGAAC
Source organism: Candidatus Woesearchaeota archaeon (assembly GCA_964466575.1). Lineage (GTDB taxonomy): Archaea > Nanobdellota > Nanobdellia > Pacearchaeales > GW2011-AR1 > PFCY01. The sequence goes on from CAYXNP010000002.1 coordinate 17,701, forward strand.
AACGCATTCAACAGCACTAACAACTCCTACAAGAAATATCAAAACACCAAACACCACCAGCAATTTTTTCATAGAAAAAATTAGCAATCTATCTATATAAATATTTTTATCATTTAATATCCTAATTAAAAATCCATTCTCTTCCCTCGCCTTCCCACAATCCCCCTTAGACAAACGAAACAATTAAATATACTGGAAGATTATGGAATTTATGGAAAACGAAAAAATGATAACAATTCCAAAGAGGAAATTTATTGAAATGGAAATTGAAATTAAAAATCTTAGAGAAGCAAAAGACGTAGACTGGGAACTAGTTGAAAGAGTGAGAAGAAGTCTTGAAGATGTAAAATCTGGAAGAGTAAAACCCCTAAGTGAACTTAAAGTTGATTAACTTTTTTTCTTATTTCTTCATTATAATATGGAATTAATGATTTTATTTTATTAATTGTGCTCTGCTGTCCTTTTTTTGTACTAATAGCAATTACATAAAAAACTGAAATATCGTCGTAGATTAGATAATAAACTCTATAACCTCTAATTTTCCTTTCTCTAAAAAACCTGTATCCGAGCGGTTTTCCAACATAGGGATTTTCTTCAAGGATCATCAGTGATTTTTTAATCTCCACTTTTATTGAATTATCAAGTTTTTCAAAATCTTTCTCAAAATCACCAGTAAAATAACCTCTATAACTCATAGATGTTAGAAGAAGAGGTTATTTTTAATTATTTTCATTTCACCTTTTATTCCCCTTCCTATAATCTCCTTTGCTTAACCATTTCTCCAACAGACAATAAAAAATTATGAAAAAATATCTGCTTCCCATTTCCCTTATGTTTCCCAATCTGTTAAGTAAACATCTTAACTACACACTTTGTAAAAAATTGCTCACTCCAAAGTTGCGAGGATTGCGGTTCCTCGAATCAACCTCCCTTCAATTTGCGCTCGCAAGCTCGCGTTATTCCGCCGATTATGTTAACTTGGATTTACCAATAATCATAGTTTTTGATGTTTATCAAATTAATCTAATATATCATAACTTTCAATTGAATTTAACTAATTCTACTATTATTTGCGTCAGCAACAAATTTCATATGGATTGAATGAGCAAATCTTTAAAATTTTAAAGCATAATTTTATTAATCCTTTTTCTTTTATGTTTTTATGATTAATGAAAAAAAAATTAGGGCTTATGCGTTGAAAAATGCTATTGCCTATAATGGAAAAGCGAATCAGAGCAGTGTGATTAGTGGTTTGTTTTCTGATGGTTTGAAAAAGAATGAAGTTGGAAAATATGTTAAGAAAATTTCTGAGATAGTTTATGAAGTTAATGAAATGTCTAAAGAAGAGCAGGAGAAAGAGTATGATAAACTTAAGAGTGAGGTTGGTGTCAGCGAGAGAAAAGGCAGAGAGGGTTTGCCTGAACTTCCAAATGCAAAAAAGAATAAAGTTATAATGAGGTTTTCTCCGTCGCCGTCGGGTGCTTTGCATATCGGACATGCTTTGACTGCTTCGATTTCTTATTTGTTTGTTAAAAAGTATGGGGGAAAATTTTATGTGAGGATAGAAGATACAAATCCAGATAATATTTACAAACCGGCTTACAAACTTATTGAATCTGATTCAAAATGGCTGTTTGAGAATAAAGCGAAGATTGTTATTCAATCAAAAAGAATGAAAATTTATTATGCTTATGCTGAAACGTTATTGAAAAATAGGAATGCATATGTCTGCACTTGTGATGGCGATAAATTTAGAGAGCTTGTAAATAAAAATGAGGCGTGTCCTTGTCGTGGAAATAGTGTTAATGAAAATCTGGAAAGATGGAAGAATATGCTTGATAAAAAAGGGTATAAGGAAGGTGAGGTTGTTTTGAGGTTTAAATCCGATCTTAATGATAAAAATCCAGCTATGAGAGATTTTCCTCTTGCGAGAATTAATACAACGAGCCATCCTTTGCAAAAAAACAAATACCGGATTTGGCCGTTGATGAATTTGGCAGTTGCCGTCGATGATATTGAAATGAAAATGACGCACATAGTCAGAGCGAAGGAGCATAGGGATAATGCTGAAAGGCAAAAAATGATTTATAATGCATTGGGAAAAGGAAAAGAATATCCGTGGACTGCTTATCTTGGAAGAATTCATTTTAAAGATATGGAGCTTTCTGCTTCTAAAATTACGCAGGGAATTAAAGAAAAGAAATACAAAGGATGGGACGATGAGCGTTTGCCGACAGTGTCTGCGTTGAAAAAGAAAGGATATAAACCAGCGGCGTTTTGGAAATTTGCTGAGAGAATTGGATTGAGCGAAAACGACAAAATTTTAGACAGGAAAGAATTTTTTATTTTGTTGGATGGGTTTAATCGGAAAAAATAGTGCTCGCAAGCTCGCAGATTATGGCTTCGAGCCAGAGCAAGCTCAAGGCTCTTCGTTAGGAATATTGTTAAGTAATAATTTTAATGTTTGAAATTGATTTGATAGAGGTGGTTCATATAAATTTAGTTAACAATATACAATACTCGCGAATGAAGTGAGCGAGCAAATCAATAAACAAAAACATTTTTATAGTGTTTTTTCTTTGTAAATATATCCTAATATAGGATAATGAAAGGAGGTAGAATATGATTAAAGATAAAAAAGGTTTGTCTGCTGTTGTTACAACATTAATCCTTGTATTGTTAGTTATAGTCGCGATTGCGATTATTTGGGCTGTTATCCGTCCATTGCTGAGTAATCCAGACATTGAAATAAGAACAAAATGTATAGAGAACATAGTTACTCCGAAAGAGGTTATTTGTTCTGAATTTGGAAATTGTTTGACAATGAAAGTTGAAAGAGTGGGCACAGGCGACGATGAAATTGCGGGTGTTATTGTCGGCGTTGAAGGTGATAAAGGGAAAAAAACAGTTATTGATAAAAGTGTTCTTGGGTTAGGGGGAATAATAACTGTTGATATTGATGATATAGTTAGTACAGATATAGGAGCAAATCCCGACAAAGCAGAGGCGAGAGTTTACTTTTTGAATGATGCTAACGAAGAAAAGAAATGTGAAGCAACTGTAGTTGATTTTACTGCGAAGGAATGTGTGTTAACTAGTGAATGTGCTACAAATGATAAAGGGCATTTATGTTTAACAGCAAATACTTGTGGTTGTACTGGGGGGTCATTTGCTCCAGCTTGTATAGGTATAGCCGGTAAACCAAATTGCGTGAATGGTCTTTGTTCTGCTTAATTTTTATTTTTTATTTTTCTGATTCTTATTTTTTTAAGAAAGTAGTGGGAGCTTTGAGAAATAGCTTGCTGACGCGAGATTAATTGAATTTTGCCAAGCCACGGCTAAGGCAAAATTTTAGGAAAAGGTTGTTAATGGAAAATTTTTTAATGAAAGGTTAGAGTTATTGATAGTTGGGTGGAATTATGGCTTCGAAATGTGAATGCAAAAATTCTTAGAATGGATTGATGAGTGTTAAGGCAAGTTGCTAACTTGACATTTGCATTCGCGAGCTCATGAATAAATTATTCGCACCGACTTTGTTATTATCTATTTAAATTTGTCAAAGTCAAAATGCTCGGTTAGAATTTCGCTTAACTTAATTTTAACGAAGAAATCGTGTCCGAAGGCCGATTTCTGAGTCATTCATATCTTGTGACTTTGGAGCAAGCAAATATTAGTGAAATATGTTAAGATTTAGGATTTACTTAACAATTAGATAAGATTTTTTATTGAGTTAATGACTAAGTAGTTGAGTTAATTTTTTATTTTGGAGATGATATGAAATGATTAGATTAATTGGTTTATTTGAGTTAAGCAGGATATTTACAAAAGATGAATTATATCTCTTGTTGAAAGAATTTTAATTTGATTTTGGTTCTTTAATTTATCATCATTACTCCAAAGAAAACAAGATTCTTTAATACATAATGCAAAATATGGAGAATCGTCTTCGTCGGGTGAAAAAGAGCGGGCTTCTTTTATGAAGGATTTATATTCCTCAAGTTTTACAAATTTAATATTGTTAATAACTATCTCTTTTCTTTTAATGAATTCTTGTTTTGACAAACCTGATTTTTTAAGGCATTCATCTTCATATTTTTTAAATTCATGTAAGGCAAATACTGGAGAAATAAATTCAAAGTTTAAAATTCTAAACAATTGAGAGTTTGTAGAATCGGGTTTCATTAATGAAAATAAGATGTTATTATCTATGACTATTTTCATTTAATATTTTTTTCAACCTTCCTTTTTTTACATCTCTTCCTAATTTAACACTCCAATCAATAAATCCTTTTTCTTTTTTCAAACTATTTAATAGTCCTTTTTTCATTTCAAGCTGTTCGGCTTTTTCCTGGATTGTTTTTCTAACTAAAGCACTCCAGTTTATTTCAGGATTTTCTTTCATTACTTTTCTTATATCATCTGGAACAGATAGAGTTATGCTTACCATTTTATGTGTATAAACATAATTACGTTTAAATATTTAAATGTTTCTTTTTTTAATTCTACAGATAGCGGGAGCTTTGAGAAATAGCTCGCTGACGCGAGATTAATTAAATTTTACCAGCCATTCGGCAAGGCAAAATTTTAGGAGAAAGTTGTTAATGGAGAAAAAATAATAATGAAAGATTAGAGAGGTTGGTGATAATTAGAGGTAATAGGGTGATAAAAATATAGGAGAGGATTATGGATTTTTTCTCTTCACAATTTTATAAACTTCGTCATTTCTTCTTGCTGTGAAAGGAAGTTTAATTCCGATTTCTTGGCCTTTTTTCCCGAAGAAGATTGGTTTGTTTTTTGATTCAATTGTTTTTACAATTGTTTCTTTTACACCAGTTGTTTTTCCTATTACAACTATTTTGTCTTTTTGTTTTAAGTCTGATTTAAGTTCAAGAGTTGCGACGTTTATTTTCTTGTAGAATTTTAGAATTTTTCCGATGAATACTTTTTTTTCTGTTGATGAAGAATGCTCGGTTTTTGAAAAATCGTCGCTTGTGGGAAGGCCTTCGTAAAATCCAGATGAGAATCCTTTTGTGTAGACGCTATACAGGTTTTTCATTGCTTTGTCTTGTTCCTTTTTTGTGAGTGTTTTGTCCAATGCTTTTCTATATACGCCTACGACAGTTGAAACATAACGCGGATCTCGGTTTCGTCCTTCAATCTTGAAAGCTGTTATTCCTACGCTTTTTAATTTTTCGATGAATGGCAAGGTGCATAAATCTTTTGCCGAGAATATTTTGTCGTTTTCAACTTCTAACTCATAACCTTCTTGCTTGTCTTTTACAATATAGCTTCTTCGACAAGGATGCAAGCATGCTCCGCGATTTGCTGATTTATTAAACAAAAATTGTGACATAAGACAACGTCCAGAAATGGACAAACACATTGCACCGTGAATAAAAGTTTCGACTTCAATTATTTTCGAGATTTTTTTTATTTGAGATAGGTTTAATTCTCTTGCCAACACAATTCTTTGTGCACCCAGTTTTTTGTAGAACTTTGCTGCTTCGATATTTGCGACTGATGCTTGAGTTGAAATGTGGAAAGGAATTTTATGTTTTTTACATAATTGAATTACTGATAAGTCCCAGCAAATTACTGCGTCGACAAATGGCTTGACTTTTTTAATTAATAAATCCACTTTTTTTAATTCGTTGTCGTAGATTATTGTGTTTATTGTCAAGTAAATTTTTACGTTTTTCTTTTTGCAGATTTCGTTTATTTTTGGCAAATCAGAAAATTTGAAGTTTTTTGCAAATGCGCGCATTGAGAATTCTCTCAAGCCAAAATAAATAGAATCAGCTCCTGCGTCGACAGCTGCGACTAATGCTGGAAACGAGCCTGCGGGGGCTAAGAGTTCTGGTTTTTTTTTCATGTAGATTAAAGAGCTATTATCTTTAAAAACCCTTTTCAATTTTGGGAATAGTTAAGATGAAGATATCTGTTTTGTTAGCTGCTAGAAATGAGGAGGAAAATATAAGGATACTTGTCCCGTCTTTGTTAGATAATTATAATAGGGATATTCTTGAGGTTATTGTAATTAATGATAATAGTACTGATAATACTGCAGGAATTACAAGGGAATTAATGAAGAAATATAAGAAAATTAAGTTAATTAATAGAACTCCTCCTGGTGGTGTTGGAAGGGCGATTAAACAGGGATTTAAGTCATTTAATCAAGATGCAGATTATATTCTTACAATGGATTCTGATTTTATAAATAATATTCCAGATGTGGGAACTTTTATTGAAAAGGCGAATGAAGGATATGATGTTGTTATTGGCAGTCGTTACATGCCCGGAGGCAAACTTGTGAATTATCCACCACTAAAGCGTCTTGCAAATAGGACTTATCATTTTTTACTTAGATATGTCATGGGGGTGCCACATAGGGATTTGACAAATAATTTTAAATTGTTCAAGGCAGAAATTGTAAGGGAAATTAATTGGAAAAGCAATGATTTTGCAATTAATGCAGAGACAGGTTTATTTCCTTATGTGAAAAAAAAGAGAATTATTGAAGTGCCTGTAGCATGGATTGAACGTTCTTATGGTAAATCTAATTTTAAGGTTATAACATTGGGGCCGAGTTATTTGAAAGTGATGTTTAGGGTTATGTTCCAAAAAAAGACAATTTGATTAGTTGAATACGTTTGTAGATTTTATTGCTGATGAGAGTTAATTATCTTTAAGAGAAATAATTAGTTGCTCAATACATTCGCAAATATTTATTAAAAATTAATATAAATTCTACGAGCTTAAGCGAGTGATTACATTTTGACAATTTAACATTAATAACAAAATTTACAGATATTTTTTAACAACTCATTCATAAACACATAAAACATCATAACATTTAGATTCTTTATAACCTTCAAATCCTTTTTCCTTTTCACTAACCAAAACAAAATTTTCGTATGTTTTATTTTCATATCTTTTGAATGAGGCAGATATTCCAAAGATTTCTCTGGTATTTAATTTTTGGTTTTTGTTCAAATCAAAATTATACTCCCTAAATATAGTTTTATTATTGATGCTTGCATCATAATCCCTATACCAAATGAATTTTGGATTATCTTCCCAAATAAAGGTTGCTAAATGGTTTGCCTGAAAAGATGCCACTATTATATTTTCAGGATTAGATTCCTTAATTATTTTTTTCAGATCTTTTTGTATTAAAACATCTTTTGTAATTCCAAAGAAACCAAATATCATTATTCCGATTATAAATACCGAGATTATTGCATGCCATTTAATCTCCTTTTTTGATAAAACCTCGCTTAGTAAGATAATTACCATTGGAGTAATAATGAAAAAGTATTTTATAAGATTCTTAACCATTAATAAGAAAAATGCAGTTGTTATCAAAAACAAGATGTCCATCTTGTTTTTTTTAATATTCAACTTGTATAACTTAAATAAAAATGGTGAAATAATAAATAACATCGGAACTGCAATTAAACTTCCAAGGATGTAGGATGTAGACTGACTTTGTTTGATTCCGAAAAATTCAACAAAAAGGATACCATTATGTTTGATTAAAGAAAAAAATGGATTGCCAAATAAAAAATAATCTACTATTAAAGTTGGAATTAACCCGATTCCCACCATTATTATGTATCTTACAAAATTTGAAAATTTTTCATTCCAAAAATAAAAAAGTATGAAGAAAACTAAGATGAATATAATTGGATTATAAGTTGCAAAAGAAAGACCTAGAAAAAATCCAGAGTAAATTTGATTATGTTTTATTTCTTTTTCTTTAAAGAATATAAGGGCTAATAAAAATAAAAAAGTTGCAGGTAAAATGGGTGTTGTTTGGATTCCTGTATACCACACTATTGGTGAAAATGCGAAGATAAAGAATGCTTTTTTATCTTTTTTCCATATCAATAAAGTCAAACCTATAAGAAAAACCCATAAAAGATTAACAAGTTTGATTGTTATAAAATTTGGGAAAATTTTTAAAAGAAATGAAATAAATAAAGGATATAATACTGAATGAGTTACATAAGGATTTATATTATTTATCCCGGCTAAATTTTTTGCAACAGTAATATATTCAAAAGAATCGTGAAATAATATCTTAGTTGAAAAAACAGCATATAAAATTAAGAAAAATGCGAATGTTCCGAGAACCCAAAAATTCCTTTTATTCATGATGCGATTATATTTGTTAAGTTTAAATGTTTTAGTGTAGTAAATTTCAAGTTAATAAATTTTATATAGGCGTCATAATATCAAAATTAATGAAATCAGATAAGCAAGGTGTTGAAATTGATAGAGGATTGAAATTAATTGTAAAATCTTCTATGATTGTATTTATTGGTCTTTTTTTATCTAAATTATTAACTTATATTTATAAGATTATTATTGCAAGATATTACGGGCCGGAAGTTTATGGAATTTTCTCGTTAGCATTTATGATTGTTACTTTATTCGTTGCATTTTCCTCATTTGGATTTGCAGATGGTTTGGTGAGATATATTTCTTTATTTAGAGGTAAAAAGGATATAAATAAAATAAAATATTTATTGAAAGAATCATTGATAATCACAATTATCTCAGGTATAATCTCCGGAATTATTCTTTTTTTATTGTCGGAATTTATTGCTGTAACGCTTTTTCATAATTCTAATTTAATAATTTTCTTGAAGATTTTTGCTTTTTTAGTCCCATTTTATATGCTTGCAAACATTTTCCTTGGTGTTTTATTAGGTTATGAAAGAGTATCTGATTATTCTTTTATTTCTAATATTTTCCAAAACCTTGCAAAAGTTGTATTGATAATAATCTTTATTTTTATTGGATTGAAGAATGAAGCAATTATTTTTTCATATTTTATTGGTGTGTTTTCTATGTTTTTAATAGGGTATTATATTTGCAAATATAAACTCCCAGAAATATTTGTTAAGAGTGATCTTAATGACAAAGAAAAAATAAAACTTAAAAGAGAATTCTTTTCTTATTCCTGGCCCGTGCTTTTTTTGAGTGTTATTAACTTTATTTTTTCTTGGACAGATTCTTTTTTAATTGCTTATTATAAAGATGTTTTTTCAGTTGGATTGTATAATGCTGCATTTTCCATTGCTGCTTTAATGGGTTTTGTTCCAGAATTATTTAGACAAATATTTCTTCCGCTTATTACCAAGGAATATTCTAAAAAAAACTTTGAAGTTATTAAACAATTGAGCAAGCAAAGTGCTAAATGGATTTTTATGTTAAATCTTCCTGTTTTTTTGATTTTATTTTTATTTCCCGGAGCTATAATTAATATATTATTTGGTCCTGATTTTATTTCTTCTTATAATGTATTAAGGATACTTGCTGTTGCAGGAATATTTTCTAGTTTTGCGCTTTTATTAACAAACATGATTTTAATGACTGGGAGATCCAAGATTATTCTTTGGAATCTGTTGGTTTTCTCTGCATTAAATATTATTTTGAATGTAATGTTGATTCCCACTATGGGAATAAATGGTGCTGCTTTGGCAACAACCATCTCTATAATTTTAATGAATTTAGTTTTGTTTATAGAAGTTAAACATTATACTGGATTAATCCCTTTAAAATCAAAGATGATTAATATATTTTTAATTTCGTTTATACCCACCATTATTGTGATCATATTAAGAGAGGTAATAAAAAACAGCACGATGAATGTTGTTTTTACAGGTGTGTTTTTCTTTTTATTGTATTTTTGTTTGTTATTATTATCTAACTCTTTTGATAAGAATGATTTGATGGTTTTAAAGACAATAAAAAATAAATTCATTAAAACATAATCATATTTATATATTGTCCATCCAATATTCTTTTATGAAAACCGAGTTGACAGACCAAATTAAGAAATATTTTAAATCTAAAAAAATGCTTTTTGCTGTATGGGGATGTGAAAATAATTATTTTTCAATAACTAGTGATTGGATTTCTCCTTTTAGGAAATTTTTTGGAGAAGTCATTGTTTTTGATCCACAAGTTAATTCTTATAGATATGGGAAAGATTATGTAAATGACAAATTTCTTTCTATAATTTCAGAAAAAAAACCGGAATTTGTTTTTTTATATCTATTGAATGATGTTTTTTATATAGATACTATTAAAAAAATAAAAGAAATCTCTCCCAAAACCAAAATATTAAATTTCCTTGGAGATGATGATTCGCAGTATGATACACTTTCAATTTATACTGTTCTTTTTTCTGATTTTAATTTGGTTGCTCAAAAAAAATATATTAAAAGATATATTAAAGATGGAATTAAAAATGTTTTTTTTTCGGCTGGACTGGGTTTAGATTTTTCCCGAATAGAGAAAATGCCTAAAAAGTATGATATTACTTTTATTGGAACTCCCCGAGGAAAATACCGAAGCGAGCCAATAAAATATTTGATGGATAATGGTGTCAATATAAAACTTTTTGGATTTGGATGGAATGATTACTCTGAATTTAAAGAAATTTATGGCGGCCCTTTGGGAAAAGATGAAATGATAAATGTAGTAAAACAAAGCAAAATAAATTTATCTTTGACAAAAGATCATTCAGGAGTTCCTCATTTTAAAGGAAGGGTTTGTGAAATGGGTTCTTATAAAGAATTTTTACTTGTTGAAAAATCTCCGGCATTCAGCGAATTATTTGAAGAAGGAAAAGAGATAGTAAGTTTCTCAAATTATGAAGATCTTTTAAAGAAAGTGAATTACTACCTTAAAAATGATGCTGAGAGAGAAAAAATTGCTGAAGCAACCTATAATAAAATACTAAATAATTATCATTTTGGTGTAGAATTAAATAATCTTCTTAAGGAAGTATATAAACAAAAGAACATTAATCCAAAAATTCTTCCAAAAATAAATAAAAATGTAGGAATTGTTAATAGCGTTGATATTAATCTTCAGTTGGATAAATTAAAACATAAATTAAATGATTATGATTATATTTCTTTTGTTAAGAGAAAAGTAAAATTTTATGATATGAAAAATTATCTTCAGTTATATTCTCTCATTTTAAGCAAAAAACCAATAAGTGTTTGTGATTATTATGTTAATTCTAAACGGCTTGGAAATTATCTTTCTTCTAAAATGGATAGTAAAATATTTAGTCTTCCTCAAAGAGAGGGATTCTCGTCGATTACTAACATTAATCAATTAATGGTGGAAAAAAATTATTTCCTTAAACATATAAAAAAATTCGAAAGTTTAATTTATGGAGAAAAAGTAAATTTAATTAACTTAGATAATTCTGTTTTTGTTTCGATTCCCCTACTTGAAATTGATGACTCGCAAATTGATCTAACTCAAGTTAATGATACTAATTTTAGAAATAATATACTTGATAACTTCGCGCCTTTAGTTTATCAAAATAAATTATTCTCGAGTAAATACTTTTATAATTTTTGGTTAGAAGGTTTATTTCTTAGAAAATTCTTTTTACTTAAATACATGAAAAAGAATCTATCAAATAGGATTAAATGGAAAACTCTTGAGATTTTATTTAATAAGACTATTTAAAGACTGTATAATTATAAAGTTTAAAAATTTTAAGAATATGAAAATAACCTTAATCTCAACCACAACACCAGAAGATCATGGAATAAGAATATTATCAAGCGTTTTAAAAAAAGCAGATTATGAAGTTAATTTAGTTTTTATGCCCTTAAGCAAAGGATATTATTCTCTTTATAATAAAAAGGCATTAAAACAACTTAAGGATATTTGTGGAGATTCTAAATTAATTGGTGTTAGCTGTTTTATTAATACAAAATTAAAAGCTGTTCAAGTTATAAATTTTTTAAAAAGAAACGTAAAAGCTCGGATTATTTTTGGAGGAATACATGTTACTTTAGCACCTGAAGAATGTATTAAAGATAATGAAATTATATGTATTGGTGAAGGGGAAGGCGCTATTTTGGATGTTGCAAATGCGATTAAGAATAATAAGCCGGTAGATAAAATCCCTAATTTGTGGATTAAAAAGAATGATAAAATAATAAAAAACCCTGTAAGGAATTTAATAGATAATCTTGATGAATTACCTTATCCTGATTATGATATTGAAAACCATTATATTTTAGAAAATAATAATATAAGAAAGTTTAAAGAAAAAGATTTGTGTGGAGAGGTTTTGTTTTTGAGTGGTAGAGGTTGTCCTTATGGATGTGATTATTGTTCGAATAGCACTTATAATGAATTATATTGCGGGAAAAGAAAAAAGATAGTAAGGTATCATTCTAATGATTATATTATTACTTTTTTAAGACAAATCAAAGAAAAATTTAAATCTTTAATTTATATTGCTTTGTGGGATGATACTTTTTCTATGAGAAGTTTAGAAGAAATTAAAGATTTTTCGTCTAAATATAAAAAACATATTAGAATAAAACTTAAAATTCAAATAGATGCGAGAACTATAACAGAAGATAAAGTAAAATATTTAGTGGATGCAGGTTGTTCTTATGTTAGCATGGGAATACAAGGAAGTGAGAGAGTTAATAAAGAAATTTATCATAGATATATAAGTGAAGAGGCAATATTGAGAACTGGGAATATCTTAAATAAATATACAGATCAAATAGTAATCAGTTATGATGTTATAGCAACAAATCCTTATGAATCAGAACAAGACATATTGAATTTAATTAATTTTATAATAAAACTGCCAAAACCATTTAAAGTATATACAAGTAATTTAATTTTCTTTGTTGGTTCAAAATTACATAAAAAAGCGGTTGAAGATGGGATAATAAAATCAATTAAAGATACAGGATTAGATTTACGATATGAAGATAGGAGTCAGCATATTTTACTTAAAGGAAAAAATATCTATTTAAATACAATTTTGAATTTAATGAGGGGGGCAACAACCGACAATAAATATGGTAGTTTATCTAAGAAACAACTTGATTTTTTATTAAAAAAGAAATTGATTAAATTTTTTAATGATAGTTCTTCTTTTACAAAAACTATTCCTTATTTTCTAATGTCTTTTGATTTTATAAAATATAATTTTATAAAACCTATTTATTTTAAAATATCTAAAACTCATAAAAATAAAATATACGACTCACATATTCCTACAGAATAAAATGAATGAGATTTAAGTTCACCACTCTTCAACCCCTAATTGCTTGTTTGTCAAAAATCTAGTGTTGCCGCTCTCAATGCATTTCATTAACCTATTGATGGTCATCATTGCGCCTTCAATTCCAGATTTGTTAATCATTGGTTCCCATCGCCATGGAGCAAGATAAATACTTGCGAATGCTTCGTTTTGGATGCTGATTAAATCTTCAGGTGTTAAGTCTCCAACAGTCAATACAGCAGCATTATATCGTCGGTATTGTGAAAAATCTTCTGTCATTAATTTCAATCCCTTTTCGCCTTTTTTTGCCATTTCAAAAAGCTCTGTCCCTGGATATGGAACTGCAATGCTAATATTTGCTTGTTTAATTTCTTTTGATTTTCTTAAAAAGGCAAGTGTCTTTCTTACTGTTTCTTCTGTCTCGCCAGGAAGACCAATCATACATGAGTTTAATGTTTCTATATTATATTTATTGGTTAATTTGTTTGCAGTTTCATAACTTTCTAAAGGAACTAATTTTTTCATTGTGATTCTAATAGTCTCATCAACAGATTCTAAACCAAACGAAAGCCTGATTAAACCAGCTTCTGCCATTTTAGCAATTAGTTCTTCGTCGACTAAATTTGAACGAGTGCTTCCTTCCCACGTAATTCCTAAATTTTCTTTTATTATCAGGTCGCATATTTTCATTGTATGTTCTCTGCTTAATGTTAAGGTGTCGTCTAAAAACATAAAATGTTCTGTGCCGTATTTTTCAATACATTCTTTCATTTCTTCAATAACTAATTCTGGGTCTTTTTTTCTTGTATCTTTTCCAAAAACTTTTGTGCTGCAAAATATGCAGTTAAATGGGCAACCACGCATTGTCATTATTGTTGTGAATTTTTTTATTCCTTGAATTGTTCCTAAATTGTATAATTCTGATTTAAGTAAATGTCTTGAGGGTATTGGAATTGAATTGACGTCATGAACCGGCAAAGCCATTCCGGTAAATTTGATTTCGTTATTATCTCTATATATTATACCTTTAACTTGTGAAATGTCTTCCTTGTTTTCATATTTTTTTAAGAAATCTGGCCAAGAGTTGTCGCCTTCACCAATAAATGCATAATCAAAACAAGGTTCAAAAACTTTTTCTCTCAAGACAGTAATGTGTGGTCCGCCAATTGCAATAGGAACTGACGGCAATTCTTTTTTTAATTCATTTCCAAGTTCAACACAAATATGATAAAATGGTGTTGTGCCGGTAATTCCAATAACATTTGGAGCAAATTCTTTTGTTCTCTGAACTATCTCGTTAATTGAAATTCCTTCTGCTTCTCCGTCGATAATCTTGACTTCGTGTCCTTGTTTTTCAGCAATTGCTGCAAGATAAGCCAAGTTTAATGGCGGCCATTTACCTGCTTTTTTTGCGAAGTGAGCGATTTTTCCGTATGCTGAAGTCCATAATGGATACAAGAGCATTATTTTCATATTTTTAAGAAATTTGTTTTGTTTTTAAAAGTTGTTAAGTTGTGATATATTATATATATCTTTATAAATTATTATTCAACTAATTTTTATGCCAGAAGAAAAAAGAATCATTGAAGCACAGCCCTCACTTGTAATAGCTTACTGTGAAAAAGGAAACAAGGTTCTTACTTCTGTTTATGATGCTGGATATAGAAAAGGGAAAAGCCCATATGTTTTGACTCCAAATATTATTGGAGGAAATCCTGATTTAAAATATGTTAAAAATGGGCCATTAGAAGTTCTCGTTAGAGAGATTAATGAAGAATTTGATCCAGAATTTCAAATAGAACATCCAGATACAAATCAATTTAGACAGAGAGTTGCATGGGCAACACCAGAAGATATTGGTGTTGTTAGAAATGCTTTGTTTGAAGGTATAGAACCTTATCAGGATTTTTTTGTTGATGCTCAATCATTTAGAGAAGGAACTGCAACTTACAAAGCGATTTATAGTTATTTCTTTTCAAACATATCTCCAGAAGTAATTGATGTTGTTGAGTCAAATCTTAGAAGACAAAAATCATTAAGTCCAGAAGGGCTTGTTGGAGTTTTTACATTAGAAGAATTGGAAAAAGACCCACGAGGAATGTTTGGCACGGCGCACATAACTGCTCCTGCATTAAATCATTGTTTTGAAACAAATATTCCATACCCAGAAGAATACTTGAGGGTTTCTGTTGAAGGAATTCCAAGAGAATCTTATACAGGTTATCTTCTTGATTTTGAATATTCTAAAGTTAGAAAACCAAACCATAATGATCCTTCAAAAGAGGATCCAAGTTTTCATGAAGTTATTTTTGGTGTTGAAAAGGAATAATTTTAATTTGAAAAATAGTTGCTTCGCAATAATTTAAGTTGATATAATTTGAGTTAACATTGTTTAAAAATGGTTTCGCAAAGGCGAGAAGTTTAAGGAAAATCTATACACATTGGATCTTCATCTAAAGAGCCCATTGCGATTTCTTCGATTTGTCGAGCGTATTCACCATAAGTGCATCTTCCGCATTCTGCATTAACACTTATTCCCTTAAGTAATTCTCTATGTTTATCTGTTCCCCAAAATTCAAGAATTTTTTCTGGATTTGGAAAATGAGAAGTTAGCTTAAATCGTTGTTCAATTCTGTGGTCAGCACAGACATAAACGTGGCCGTCAGCACATGCTTGCAACATTAATGGTGCGCATACACAATTTTTGAAAGTGTGTATTACTCTAAATTCAGGGTCGTATTTGTGCATTATTGTAAATACTCTAAAGTTTTCACCGTCGCCGAGGTCATGGCACTTTTCAAATAGTTCGTGTATTTTTTCAATATTATAATTTAATTCCATTGCGTTTTTGAAGTCTTTTCTTTCCAAATCTGCCGGTCTTGCATGAAAATCCCTAACACCAATATCTTTTGCAAGTTTGGCGGCTTCATAGACGTCATGCCAGTTGTCTGGACGAATTAGGAATTTAAATGCAATGTCAATTTTACTTCCTGTTTCTTGTTTTTTTCTCATTAATAGGCGGAGGTTTTCAATAACTCTTTTGTATGTGTTTCCATTTCCATTTTCGTCCCCCATTTCTCGTTTGAATAATTCTCTAATTTTGTTAAATATTATTTCATTATTAACGTCGACGCCATGCACTTTTTCGTAACATTCTTTTACTTTGTCAAAAGTTATATCACTTTCACCAAATCCATGAACTTTGTCGAATACTTCTTTTGAACCAGAATCAACTGAAACACCCACCCAACGACAATGCATCATTTGATTTGCTATTTCTTCATTGATGATGCTCCCATTTGTTGCAAATGAACATTGCATTCCTTTGCTCTTAATATATTCTGGAAGTTTCCAAACATTTCTATTCATTAAAGGTTCTCCGCCGCCACCTAAACAAACTCCTTTAACTCCCCACTTTGCCGCGAAATCGATTAAATTTTTCAGATGTTGTTCTGTCATTAATTTCATATCTTTTGGAACTTGCTCTGGATTTAATGTAAGGTATCGTTGAGCATTGCAATGCTCGCATTTATAATTACAAATATGTGCGGGGTCTAAAGAAAGTTCTATTGGCGGAGGTAACTGTACTCCTGGAACTCCTTTTAACCATTGGGCAATTGGTTTATAGTGCGTGTGATAATAAATTAAACCCTTATAAGAATTAAATGAATTATACTTGCTTTTATCGTTCCACTCGCGCTCTTTTTTTCTTATGTCTATCATTTGATTTTTCAAAAAAATGAAATTTGGTTATAAACATTGTTGTTTTTAGATATATAGTTGTCCTACATTTAATTTGAAAAAATTTATAAGGAAAGCAATTTAATAAAAATTATGATTATAAACTTTGAAGATTTGTCAAAGATTAGAAATGAAAATATTAATAAAAAAATAGTTTTTTGTTCTGGAAGTTTTGATATTACTCATGTTGGGCATATTATTTTTTTTGAAGAGTGTAATAAATATGGAAACATTCTTATTGTCGGTGTGGGAAGTGATAAAATGTTAAGATATCATAAGGGCGGCAATAGACCTATTTTAAATGAACATATACGATTGAAAACAATTGATAGCTTTAAGTGTGTTGATTATTCTTTTATTGATTCTGTATCTACGCCTGATGAACCTTTAATATTATTGAGATGTGTATTTGAGAGTTTAAAGCCAGATTTTTATTTAATTAACGATGATGCATTTGATATCCCCTATAGAGAAAGGGTTTGTGAGGAATTTAAAGTTAAATTGATTATATTAAAAAGGTGGTGCCCTCCTGAATTCGAAGATATTTCTACATCAAAAATAATAGAAAAAATAAAAAATTTAGATAAGAGTAATTAAACTAAATAATATTTAAAAAGAGATTTTTATTGGGAATTAAATGGAGAAAATGTTGGATGTTCTTTTAGTTAATGCTGGAGGAATGAGAAAAAGAGTTTATCAGGAATTGAGCAGGGATTATTCTGCGATTGAGCCGCCATTTTGGGCTGCGTTGACTGCGGGTTTTGTTAGAAAAAAAGGATTTAGTGTTAAAATTCTCGACGCTAATGCAGAAAATATTGATATTAAAGAAACAGTAGAGATAATAAAAGAACTTAATCCTAGATTTGTGAACATTATAGTTTATGGGCAACACCCTTCAGCATCAACCCAATTAATGGTTAGTGTTGGGAATTTATGCCGAGAAATAAAAAACAATGAACCCTTAAGAAAGATTTTATTGATAGGTTTGCATCCGTCTGCTTTGCCTGAAAAAACAATGAAGGAAGAAGTTTGTGATTATGTTTCGCAAGGAGAAGGATTTTATACAATTCTTGGATTATTGGAAAATAAAAACTTAAATGAAATTCCTGGTTTGTGGTATAGGGAAAATAATTTAATAAAATCAAACGCGCCTGCTCCTTTAATTCAAGATTTAACAACTGAACTAAGTGATGTCGCTTGGGATTTACTGCCAATGGATAAATACAAAGCTCACAATTGGCATTGTTTGCATGATTTAGAATCGCGGGGAAGTTATGCTTCTTTATCAACAAGCTTGGGTTGCCCTTATAATTGTATTTTTTGCTGTATTAATTCGCCGTTTGGAAAATCTGGATATAGATGCTGGAGCCCTGAATGGGTATTGAAACAGCTTGATATTTTAGTTAAAGAATATAGTGTTAAAAATGTAAAGTTAATAGATGAACTGTTTGTTTTGAATCCGAAGCATTTTATGGAAATTTGCGACGGTGTTATTCAAAGAGGATATAAATTAAATTTTTGGGCTTATGCGAGGATTGATACTGTCAAGGAAGAACATTTAAGAAAAATGAAGCAAGCAGGAATTAATTGGCTTGCGTTAGGAATTGAATCTGCAAGTGAAGAAGTTAGGCAGGGTGCTGAGAAAGGCAGGTTTAATGAAACAGATATTGTAAATATTGTGAAAATGATTAAAGATGTTGATATTAATATTATTGGAAATTATATGTTCGGTTTGCCTGAAGATGATTTTCAATCAATGCAAGAAACATTAAAACTTTCTCTTGATTTAAATTGCGAGTTTGGGAATTTTTATTGTGCTTCTGCTTATCCTGGTTCAAAATTATATACTTGGGCAGTTGAAAATAATATTCAATTGCCAGAATCATGGGAAGGTTATGCTCAGCATAATTACAACTTTCTTTCTCTTCCAACAAAAACTTTGTCTCCCAAGGAGGTTCTTGAATATAGAGACTATGCTTTTGATGTTTATTTTAAGAATCCAATATATTTGAAAATGATTGAAGAGCGATTTGGAATTGTTGCAAGAAAACATATTGAAGAAATGACAAAAATAAAATTGAAGAGAAAGTTGTTGGGCGATTGAGATAAATATTATTACTACATAAATCTTTAAAAACAAATTGGAATTTTATGAAATATGGATTTTATTGAATATAATCAATTTGGAGAAGTTAAAAAAGAGATAAATGATCTGAAAATTAAAATGGATGAAATGAAATTAGTTCTTGAAAGAAATTTAAATAGTAATGGAAATGGTTTAACAAATCTGACAGCAGAGGATTTAATTGCTTTTGAAAATGACATTATTGAGATTTATGAAGCTGGAAAAATTAAGGCGCCTGTTCATTTTTGTAAAGGCAATGAAGAGCAACTTATTGAGATTTTTAAGAAAGTAGGAAAAGATGATTGGATTTTCTCGACGCATAGAAGTCATTATCATGCGTTATTAAAAGGTGTTGACCCATTGTGGTTGAAAAGAGAAATACTTGAAAAAAGAAGTATTCATATTAACAATAAAGAATATAAAACATTTACTTCTGCGATTGTCGGAGGAATTCTTCCTATTGCGCTTGGAGTTGCGCTTGCAATAAAACTAAAAAAAACAAACGAGAGAGTTTGGGCATTTGTCGGAGATATGTGTGCTGAAATGGGTGTTTTTCATGAATGTACAAAATATGCAAAAAGGCATAATTTGCCAATAACTTTTGTTGTAGAAGACAACAATTTAAGTGTTAACACTCCAACGCAAAAAGTTTGGGGTGAAAATGATTTTGGTAATGCAAATATTATCAGATATAAATACAAAAGAATTTGTCCCCATCATGGTTCTGGAAAATGGGTGACTTTTTAAAATGAGTTACAAAGATGAAATAAAAAAAGCAATGACGATGTTAGGACAGCATCCGAAAACAATTTTTCTTGGACAAACAGTAGAATATTCTGGAAGTTGTATTTATGGGAGTTTAGAAGATGTTCCTAATGAAAAAAGAATTGAACTTCCAATTATCGAAGATACTCAAATGGGAATGTCTATTGGTTTAAGTTTGGAAGGATTTATTCCAATATCTATTTTTCCCAGGTTTGATTTTTTTATATGCGCTACTAATCAATTAGTAAATCACTTGGATAAAACTAGAGAGATGAGTAATGGGCGGTTTACTCCAAAAGTTATACTTAGAACAATGATAGGAGGTACAAATCCGCTTTATCCAGGAGTACAGCATTGTTCAGATTATACTGAAGCAATGAAACATTTTTTAAAAGATGTTGATGTTGTGAGTTTAACAAAAGAAGAAGATGTTATGTCTGTTTATAAAAGAGCTTTAGAAAGCGATAGGTCAACTTTAATTATTGAAGTAGCAGATTTATATAACGATGATATTATTAGTGGTGAGAGAATAGGGAAGGATTAAATTAAAATGTTTAATGGAAAATTTGTTTGGTTGAAGGGTGCAATAAAAAAGTGGTTTTTGTTATTTGGTTATGAAATAGTTAAAGATAATAACGGCAATCATTTGAAGAAAATTTATTCTTCTAAATCTGCAATTCAGTTTATGAAAGAAAATTACAATAAAAAAGATTTAATTGTTGCTGAAATTGGGGTGTGGAAAGGTCACACTACAGAACATATAATAAAAACATTACCGATAAAAAGAATTTATGCAATTGATTCTTGGGCCCCTTGGAGTTCAAGTGAACATAACGAAGAAATAATTCAAACTGCAATGAAAGAAGCTAAAAAGAAGTTATCAAAATATGGCAATAAAGTCATCATCATAAAAAAATATTCAAAAGACGCAGTTAAAGATATTAAAGAAAAATTAGATTTTGTTTATATTGATGGCGACCATGATTATGAATTTGTTAAAGACGACATTGAACAATATTATAAACTTTTAAAAAAAGGAGGGGTTTTGTCTGGTGATGATATTGAAAATAGAAGATTACCTAATGGAGTTTTCAAAGCATTATCTGAATTTTCAGTTAAGAATAAATTAGATGTCAAAATTGAAGGGAATAATTGGTGGTTGATAAAACCGGATTAGAAATATTTCCATTTCTTAAATGAATCAATAATCGGGCGAGTGAATAAAATATCTTTTAGGTCGTGTCCCATTGCTGAAGAGACATTGCAAATATGGGTGCAATCGCATTTATGATTTTTAATTTGATTAAATAATTTTCTAGCTGGTTGTGATTTTAATAATTGCTCTGGAGAATTTTCTTTAAGGTTTCCAATTTTTGGCTGAAGTTCGCAGATTCTTAATGAACCATCGCTTTCTAAGATTAAATCATTTGTTCCTGCATTGCATTTGAAGGGCCATTTTTTACCTTCGAGAACTTCCATTTGAGAAATTATTATATGTCTATCTCGAATATTAGTGTAAATTCTTTTCAATAAACTTTTATGTTTTTTGGCATTATAATATTTTCTTGCATTATATCTTAAATTATTAATTTTATTAAAATCTTTTTTGTTTGGAAGAGTCAATAAACCTTTATGTTCTCCTCTAAGTAAATCAAAAAAGTGGTCTGATAAATCAAGTTTTTTTACTAATTCAATTAATGCTGGAAGGTCATTGATGTTTTCATTTGTGATAACTGTATTCACTGTAAGATACTTGAGGTTTGGATGTATTTTTCTTAATTCATTCATTTTTTTTATGAACTGGATTGATTTCTTAAAATTTCCCTTTATTCCTCGAAGAAAATCGTGGCGCGCTTCTAATCCATCTAAAGAACAATCAATTGCAAAATCAACATGTGGATATTTCTTTAAGACTTTTTCCATGTCAGTTACAACTTTATTTTCCATTAAACAATTAGTTGGTATGCTGATTAAATTTGGATTAGTATATTTTATAATTAAATCTATAATTTCTGGGAAGTCTTTTCTTATGAATGGTTCGCCCCCAGAAAGCAAAACCTCTGAAAGGTTGTAAAATTTTGATAATATTTCTTCGATTTCCTTGAGAGATAAATCATTATTTTTGTTTAAATCTTTCCAATAAAAACAATGTTTGCATTTTGAATTGCATTTTGTTGTTATGAAAAAAGTGACGCCGCTTAACTTCTTTTTGTTTACATTTTTAATAAAACCCAAGTATTTCTTTTCTATATTTCTTGTTCTTACTAAAAATGGAAATTCTATTGTGTCAAACATTTCAGAATCAGAAATTTTTCTTTTGTCTTGAATGTATTTGCGTTTTTTAAGAGTTTGGTTTAATTTTTTTAAATTGTATAAATATGCTCTAAAGACTTCAATACCATGTTTTTTGAGTAATAATGTCTGAAAAAAGTCAGTTAATAAAAAAGGAGTATTTAGAATAATTGTTTTTGATTCGAAATTTTTTAATAGTGTTGTTAGTTTATTCCGTTTGTCTCTGTATGTTTCTTTTTTCATTGGCGCGTTTTTCATTGTATGGTGGCTTAAATGAAATGAAACTAAGTCAGAATTATAGACAACTTTCCAACCAGCAATGTTTGCTCTTAAACCTAAATCAGAGTCTTCAACACCATAATAATAATCAGAATCAAAACCGCCAATTTCTTGTACCATTTTTTTCCTAATTATTAATGAGGCGCTTTTCAAATAACCAACTCTTCTAAAAGAATTGTATTGTCCGATATCTTTTTCTCCAAAACCAATGTCTGTTCCTCCCCCATTTCTTGCAAGAATTCCTCCAGCAGCGTCTATTAAACCATCTGCTCTAATTATTTTTCCATTACACAAACCGACATCTAAATGAGAATCCATATATTTGACTGCATTTTTAATCCACTCTTTTGTTAATTTTGCATCACTGTCCATGACTACAAAATACTCTGAATTTGACATTGACATGCCAATATTTCTTTTTTTGGAAGGACCTTCATTTGGTACATCTACAAAATTTATAGAAGAATAATTTTTTTTAATAAATTCTTTTGTATTGTCTGTTGAATCGTTGTCTAATAAATAAATTTTAATTTTCTTATAAGTTTGATTATTTATTGAGTCTATACAATCTCCTAAAATGTTTTTATTATTATGTGAAACAATTATAACATCAACATTTGATTCTTTCATTTTTGTATAGTTATGGAATCCTTTTTAAGCTTTATTTAGAAATGTTAACTAAATTGTATATTTTGAATATCATATTTTAGATAGATAAACCTTAAAAAACGCCTGACTTTCTGTCGTTATGGCAAAAGTTCTACTTGTTCAGCCTCATAATAATTTAAAAGAGAAGACAAATATTGTTGCTCCTCCGTCGAGTTTGATTATAGTAGCTACATCAATACAGCACAAACATCCTGTTAAAATTTATGATAGAAATGTAGAACTGGGAGATGAGCGATTTTTTAAGATGCTTAAAGAATATAATCCTGATATAATTGGATTTACAACAATGACTTCTACAATGTTATATGATATTGTTCATTTGGGTCCAAAAATTAAAGAGATTATGCCTAAGAAAATTATTATAATTGGAGGGGTGCATCCCAGTATTGAACCTGATTCTGTTTTGAATGAATCATATGTTGACTATATAATGAGAGGAGAAGGGGAAGAGGCTTTTTTGGAATTCTGTGATACTTTTGATAAAAATCCCAAGAAGTTGGGAACATTAAAAAATATTAATAAAAACCCTTTGAGACCATTTATGGATTTAAATATGGTTAAGTTTCCAAATTATGATTTAGTTGATGTCAAGAAATATAGGCAGTTTTTTATTTTTACAAGCAGGGGATGCCCTGGAAGATGCACTTTTTGCTATAATATTGGTATGTGGGGAAAAGATGGAAATCCCTGTGTTAGGGTTTATGATACTGAGAAAACAAAAGCTTTGTTTAAAGAAGCAATTGAAAAATATAGTATAGTTGATTTTACAATCAGCGACGAGAATTTTATGACATTTAAAAAAAGGAGTATTGAAGTTGGAGAGTTTCTTGCAAGAAATTACAAAGGAAAAATTAATTTCTTTATTTTTGGAAGGGCCGATTTTATGAAGAAAAATGAAGATGCGATTAAAGTCTTAAAAAAAGCCGGGCTTCATACAATTCAGATTGGTTCTGAAACAGGAAGTCAAAGAGTTCTAGATTTTCTTAATAAAAATATAAGTGTTGAAGTTCAAGCAGAGGCAATTGATATTTGCAGAAGAAACGGAGTTTTTAGTGATGCAAGTTTTATGATTGGAATTCCGACAGAAACAATTGAAGAATTAAGAATGACTGAGAGATTTATTAGAACAACAAAACCAGACATCATGGATATTAAAATATTTAATCCAATTCCTGGAACAAAAGTTTTTGATGATTTGGTTGAAGATGGAACAATAAAAAAGCCCAAAAATTTATTGGAATGGGCTGATTGGACTGGAAATTGGAGAGATATGAAACATAATTTTAGTAAAATTCCTGATGCAGTATTATGGAAAATGGCAGAAAAATTTTGGGGGTATAATTACTATCGTTCTAGAATTAAAAAAGCGATTTTTTGGATTCGAAAAGGCAGAATCAAATATGTCACAACAAAGATTAGACAGGGTTTAATTAAAGGTTATAATAAAGAGGGTCTAGAATTATAAAACTTTATCAATTTCTTTTTTAATATCTTCGACGCTAATATCTTTCATTTCCTTGTAAATCACTATTGATTTTTTCCCTAAAGGGCCAATATGTTTTAAATTATATTCTTTTGGAATTAATGCAATTAGGTTTATATTGGCAATCCATGCTAAATGCATTGGTGCTCCGTCAGGAGCAATCACAAGAGAGCTATTCTTATATAATAAATAATTAAATCTAAGATTCTTTTTTATCAAAGGAATTGTTGAGAAATTTTTCTTTGATAAATATCTTATTTTCTTAGAATCTGAACCGACAAGAATTATTTTGTAAAGAGGATATTTTTGTTTAATATATTTAATAACTGCATCAAATTTATTTAAAGAAAGTTGTTTTTCTTTAAAACTTGCATCTGGCACTATACAAACATATTTTTTTAATTTAAATTCATTAAGGAAATTTGTTAGCTCTAATTTATCATTTTCATCTACAAAGATTTCTTGATGTTCATTAATGGATTTAATAGAGAGATTCTTTTTTACTAATTCTAATTCAGAAATGCTTGCGTGAATTTCTTTTTTGTATCTTACTGGATTTGTTAAAAGGGGTTTTCCACCATTAAAACTATAGTATCCTGAACGCATTTTTATCTTAGAAAAATACATAAAAATCATATTAATCAACATTGTTCCTGCTTCAATTCCAAGGTCATATTCGTCCCCTTTAATTTTCTTGAAAGTTTTAATATAATTACGCAAAGTTGAAATTGGTTTTTTTCTCCATGAAAAATCCAATTTAATAATCTCGTCTATGTTTGGATTTTTTTCAATTATTTGTGAATTTAGTTTTGATGCAATAACTGTTAATTTTGAGTTAGGAAAGTTTTTTTTGATTTCTCTGAAAACATTCGTTGTTAAAACCATGTCCCCAATTTTACAATTACGGATTATTAGTATTTTTTTTGGGTTAGAAATTTTGATTGGTTTAGACTTGAAGAAAAGCCCTATTAATTTATCTAAGAAATATAATTTTATGGCGTTTTGTTTTGAATTTTTTCTTACACAATATTCTTGATAGAATTTATTCATTAAAATCATGGATTGGGTGCATATTTAATATTTATGTATGTGTAGATTATATTTTGTGGTTAATCTTCTGAAAATAATAATCTACATTAAACGTTCTTTTTATAGTGTAATACAATCTTTTGTGTTTTCTTAGACGTGGTTTTAGTATGTTGATTATTTTCCTTATTCTTGGATATGTGCTCTGAATAGTAATTCCTTTTTTTCTATCTTTGTAACTTTCATTTAATCTCTTGTCAACATGATAAGGGGTGAATTCTTTGACGCCGAGAAATTTGAATAATTTGTTTAATTCACCTTGTTTATTTTGATTGTCCATATTAAAAATAAAAACATTTTTGCCAAACTCTTTTTTCCATGGTTCAATGAGTTCTTTTTGATTAAATTTTGGTTTCTTTGTCGGAAGAAGATCATGATATTTTGAAACATTATAATATGATTTTGCCCTATCTTCTTCATTTCTTTCGTAGATTATTATTTTAGTGTTGGGAAATAATTTTTTTAATAATTTAGCAGAACGTTTTTTATCGATTATTAGTGTGCTTATTTCTCCAACTACTTTACTGAAGTCGCAATTTTTAAATTTTTTATAATAGTTTTTTAAGCCCATAATTTCATACTCTTCAGGGAAATAATTAATTTCAGTAAGAAGATTAAATTTAGGTATGCTTATTTGAGGATGTTCATATAAGCAATTAACCAGCCAATTTGAACCTGTTCTTCCAAATCCGACACCAATGAAATCTATTCTTAATTTCATAATTTAATCTGTTCTTGGTAATTTTTAAAGTTATATAGTTTTAAGTTACATAAAGTATTTAAATAAAATTTTGGGTAAGATTTCATGAATAAAAGGGTAAAGATTATTTGTACAATCGGACCGTCTTCTTCTAATTCAGATATATTGAATAAATTCAAAGAAAGGGGAGTTGATTATTTTAGAATAAATCTTTCTCATACTAATACGGAAGATATTGAAACTAAGATATTGGAATTAAAAAAATATGGGGTTCCAATAATCTTAGATACTGAAGGTCCCCAAGTTAGGACAGGAAATGTTGACGAAATACTCTTTAGAGAAGGAGATAGTGTGAGAGTTTACTCGAAAGAGGTTATGTGTGACTCAGAAAATTTATTTTTAACACCCCAAAGGATTGTAAATAGTTTTGAAGTTGGGGATGAAATTTCTCTTGCATTTGGTTCTGCAACTTTTGTGGTTGAAGATACTTCAAATCTTGAGAGTGACGGATTTATAATTTGTAAAGTATTGTTGGGTGGAGAGATTGGAAGAAAAAAAGCAGTGCATATCGACGGCCCGAATTTTCTTTTGCATGATTTTAGTGAGAAAGATATGTATGCAATTGAACTTGCTAAAAGACAAAGTATAAAATACTTTACTCTTTCATTTATGGAAAGTGCTGATTCTGTTCAAAAGATAAGGGACTTTTATCCAGATGCAATTCTTTATTCCAAAATAGAATCTAGGAAGGGATTGGTTAATTTTGATAGTATCCTTGAAACTTCAGATGGGATTTTAATTGATAGGGGTGATTTGAGTAGCCATATCCCGATTCATAAAATTCCAGTGATACAAAAGCATTTGATTGAAAAATGTAGAAATAAGGGCAAGGACTTATTTGTAGCCACTGATACTCTTCAGAATATGTTTTCAAATCACAGACCGAATGCTGCAGATGCAAATGACATTGTAAATACTCTTTTAGACGGTGCAACAGGAATAGCACTAACTAAAGAGACTGCAGTTGGTAAATATCCAATACAGACTGTAGAAATGATGAATAAGATCATTGATTATATAGAATATATCTCGGGTTTTGACAGCCTTCACCACCCAGACATCTTGAAAAGTATTCTTGAAGAAAGTAAACCTAAGTCTTTAAAGAATTAATTTTCTAAAAACATAATGAGGATGAAATTTATTTGTTACGTTTGGAATTACCTCTACGAGGTTCATTCCACTGATTTCATTCATTAATTGTTTTTGTTTTTTTGGAGAAGCATAGTAAGTGAATAAATCTCCAAAGTCTTGTTTTTCATATTTATATTGTGAGAATAAAGTTCCTTTAAATAAATTTCTTAAAATAAATTTTGGCCTTATCTGAGAAAATAATGCCAATGGATTATGGGAGCTGTATATGAATAATCCGTTTGGTTTTAAGACTCTTTTAATTTCCCGTATGGCTTTTTTTCTTTTTGATTCTGGATGAATATAATCTAGCCCATTATATGAAAAAAATACTAAATCAAAAGTGTTAGGATTAAATTTTAAATTGCACGCATCTCCTAATTCAAACTTAATATGCGGGTTATTTTTTTGGGCTCTTTTTATCATATCTTCAACAATATCGACGCCAATTACATCAAAACCTAAATCATGTAATTCTTTTGTCGTTCTTCCGCAACCGCAACCCAAATCCAATATTTTTCCTTTGAAATATTTATCAATTATTAATTTCTCTGATTGAAATAAGCCTTTTAGCCCTAAATCAAAATGGTCAACAGAACTTTTTGTTTCATATGATTTTTTATTAATCGCATTTTTGTCTTTTCTTGGTATTGGGCGTCTTTTGATTCTATCCCATATCCATCTTGCAATACTTGAATTTCTAATTGCTTTTCTTCCTAAAATGTACAAAGGATTTTTACTATAGATGTAATAATAAACTATTTTTCCGCCCCATTTTTCTTTGAAAGTGTTTATTCCAACTAAATGCCCCCGTGCTTTTATTTGATAACCCCCCAAATCCACTTTTGTTTTTCCTTTTGATTTTGCATACTTGATTGAATTCCAATATTGAAAATCATTTATCCTTAAATCCTGATATTCTATTAATGAAGCAAATGCGCGAAAGACTATTCTATCATCGAATTCTTCAAAAACACTGCCTCCCAAAAGTTTTTTGTCTTTTTTAGTTAAGAATAATTTGTGATTTGGTTTTCTAAATATTTCTAATTTTTGAGGATCTATCCCTCCTTCTTTCCAAACCTTGCAATAAATTTTATACCAATTATTCCACTCATCGTCTGTTTTTCCCTCGACAAAAGTTAGATTTTCTCTGCTGGCCTTATTAATATTCTTTCGTCTGCTTCTATCAATGTTTTTTAAAATTTCTTCTTCTGGTTTGTCAATATCAATTATGATTGTCGCTTGTATGTCTTTAAATCCTTTCCAAGTCATTTTAGTTGTATTTGAAATAATTTAAAAAATTCAATTGTTTTTTTAATATTAAATTAAAGGGATATAATCTGCTTGGTTGAAATCCTTCTCTTTCTCTGCAATTTTTACAGATGTGGTTTTTTGGAAATGAATTTTCAATATTTTGTTTTCTGAATTCTTGCATTTTCTTGCTGTTCCATATTTCTTTTAATGTTTGCTTGTTTAAATCTCCAAGAACTAATTTTGCATCGTAATCAAAACAACAGGGCACAACTTTTCCGTCCCACAAAACAGTTAATTTTCCCCAAGGCCAAAAACAAGGGTAATAATATTTTCTTTTGAATTTATGCGAGTATTCGTCGGCTAATTTAGTTATGTTATCCATACTACCATCCCACGTGATAAAATCTTTGACTTCAACATGCTCTATTCCTTTTTTGTTAGACCATTTTTTCTTAAATGAGTTAATTTCATTTTTAGTTTCTTTCATCCTTATTATTGCGATTGTTGTTTCTGGTAATTTTGATTTTCTTTTATTTTTTTCTTTTAAAAAATTATCAATATTCTTAAGAGCGATATCATAATCCGCTAACCCTTTTCTTATCTTTTCATAAGTTTCTTTTGTAGCACCATCCAATGAAATATGCAAGAAGTCTAATTTTGAATCTAAAATTTCGTTGATTTTGTCTTTTGTTAAACTTGAGGGATTTGTCGAAAAAGATGCTTGAATTTTATATTTGTGGCATATTTTTATCATTTCCCCTATTTTTGGATGTAATAACGGATCTCCAAAATGATGCAAAACAATTCTAGAGTTATATTTCATTTGTTTTATTATTTTTTCAAATAATTTTATGTCCATATATCCGATTTCTCGTTTCATGTAATTTCTTGGACACATGATACATTTCATTCCGCAAGCATTGGTTGGTTCAATATTGCTTATTGAAGGAAATGCTTTGACTATGAGTTTCTTATGAGAATAATCGTATCCTTTTTTCCATAGGTTGATTAATTTATTAAAAGTATTAACCATTTTCATTGTAGAATATCACTAATACACCTCAATAAGCTTTTTAATTGTTATGAAGCTGAAATTCTATGGTTGTTTCGTTAACTATTGATACTGAAGAAGACCTTCATTCAAAAACGTATGTAAGTCTGAATTATGGCATTCCAAAGATATTAAAAATTTGTGATAGGTTTGAGATTAAACTGACGTTTTTTGTTCCAGCTATGCTTCTAGAAAAGTTTCCTGTTCTTTTCAAAGATTTAAGAAATAAAGGGCACGAGATTGCGTTGCATGGTTATGAACATGAGAGATTTGATGAACTTTCTTTTAATGAAAAAGAAAAACGAATTATAAAATCAATTTTAGTATATAGAGAGATATTTAATGAAAATCCAAAGGGGTTTAGGGCGCCGCAACACTCTATTGATAATGAAACTTTAGGTTTGTTGAGCAAATATGGTTTTTCTTATGACTCGTCATATACACCGTTTAATTTATTGCAGTTACTTTTTTTCCCAAAGAAAATCAAGTTATTTATTGAAGGTTTCTTTAAACCTAGAAAGATTTTCTTTATTAAAAAAAACTTATATGAAATTCCGGTGTCTGGATTTCTTATTGCTTTTGTATCACTTCCTTTAAGAATTTTTCCTAAGCCGATTTTAAGATTATATTTATCAATTCTGAAATTAACAAATAAAGATTTAGTTTTTTATGCACATTCATGGGATTTTATTAAATTGCCTAATAGCAGAATAGATAAAATATTTAGCCATAAAAAATTGATGAAAAATCTTGAACTGATGATAAAATATTTGGTTAAAAAAAATAAATTTTTAACAATGGAGCAAATTGCAAATGAAAATTCTTGAAGTGACTGCTTTCTCGTCGGGGTTTTGTGGATTGTGGGC
This sequence comes from Candidatus Woesearchaeota archaeon, assembly GCA_964466575.1. Classification (GTDB taxonomy): domain Archaea; phylum Nanobdellota; class Nanobdellia; order Pacearchaeales; family GW2011-AR1; genus PFCY01. The sequence continues at coordinate 48,272 of CAYXNP010000002.1, forward strand.
CAGAGTTAAAAAAGAATCAGAATTATTAATTGAAAAAGGGCACGAAGTAGTTGTTTTTTCATCTAATATTCATAGGGGTTCTGGAAAAATAGAATTTGCTAAAGAATTTGAGAAAATTGGAAAACTTAAAGTTCATAGATTTAAAACAAAGGGAAATTTTGGCGAGAACACTTTTTTTTGGGATTATGAGAAAGAAGCTTTTAGATTTAAGCCAGATATTATTATTTGCCATGCATATAGACAATATTATTCTACAAAAGCTGTTAAGATTGCCAAAAAATTAGGTGTTCCGTGCATTCTTGTAACACATGCTCCTTTTCTTGAAAAGAAACTTAGAGGCTGGAAATTAAATGCAATGGTTTGGTTTTATGACAATTTTATTGGAAGAAGAATTTTAAATAAATATTCAAGAATTTTCATAATAACAAAATGGGAAACCCCTTATCTGATTGAATTAGATGTGAAAAAAGAAAAGATTGTTTATATGCCGAATGGTGTTCCTGAAGAGTTTTTTAATATTAAAATTCCTAAACCAAAAAATAAGAAAAACAAGGAAATCTTATTCTTGGGAAGAATTGCTCCGATTAAAGATGTAGAAACTTTAATTCGTGCATTTAGTTTAGTTTTGGAAAAAGAAAAAAGTGTTGTTATAAATTTTGTTGGGCCGATTGAAGAAGAATATGGTTTGAAAATTAAAGATTTGATAAAAAAATTAAAATTAGATAAAAAAATTAATTTTTTAGGGCCTGTTTTTGATTTGAAAAAGAAAATGAATTTAATCGATAGTTCTGATGTTTTTGTTCTCTCCAGCAAAAGAGAAGGGATGCCTCAGTCGCTTGTTGAAGTAATGGCGCGAGAGAAAATCGTGATTTCTTCGGATATTCAGGCAGGAAAAGAAGTAATTGAAGATGGAAATAATGGTTATTTGTTTAAAGTTGGAAATGAGAATAAGTTGGCTGAAAAAATTTTGAGGGGATTAAAAAATAGCGAAGAAAATAAGAAGATTAGGAAAAATGCAAGAAAGGCGGTTGAAAAGTTTTCTTGGAATAAATTGATTGATGAGATTGATGAAATCTTAAAATCACTTATATAACACTCCTCAACAATGCTTATAAAATAAAACTCTTCTTTTGAATTATGAGAATAATTCTTATATCGGCTGCGACGTTTCCGTCTGACCAAGGAATCAGAACTATTTCGGCAATTTTGAAAAAAGCTGGACACGACGTGAAAATCGTTTTTATGGCTTATTCAGAAGATTATTCCAAATTTTATCATAATAGGGAATTAAATCAATTAGTAAATATCTGCAAAAATGCAGATTTGATTGGAGTTAATTGTTATGTTTCGACTATGCCCCGAGCGATTCAAATTACAGGATTTTTGAAAAAGAAATTAAAAAAAGAAATTCCGATTGTTTGGGGTGGAATTCATCCGACGCTTTTTCCTCAAGATTGCATTAAATATGCAGACATTGTTTGCGTTGGCGACGGCGAAGATGCTGTTTTAGATTTGGCGAAGGCCATTGAAAATAAAAAACCAATTGATAAAATTCAAAACTTGTGGGTTAAAGATAAAAATGGTGAGATAGTAAAAAATCCTGTCCGTCCATTTATTGATAATCTTGATACTCTGCCTTTTGTGGATTACGATATAGAAGACCATTACATTTTGGAAAATCACAATTTGAGAAAATTTAAAGAAGAAGATTTGAATGGCCAAATATTCTTTTTGACAGGAAGGGGCTGTCCTTATGGCTGTACTTATTGCAGCAATAATCTTTTGAATGAGTTGTATAAAGGCAAATGCAAATCAATTGTAAGGTGGCACAGTGTCGACTATATTATTGAGCATGTTTTATATTTAAAAAAACGATTTAAAACTTTGAGTTACTTTGATATTAGGGATGATACTTTTTCTTTGAGACCATTGAGCCAGATTCAGGAATTTTGTGAAAAGTATAAGGAAAAAGTTAATATGCGGTTCAAATGTCTTGGTGACCCGAAGACAATCTCTGAAGATAAAATTAAAGTTCTTGTCGACGCTGGATGCACTGATATCATTATTGGAATCCAAGGCAATGAAAAAACTAACAGAGATATTTACAAAAGAGGGCAGACGAATGAACAAGTTTTGAAAGCCGGAAAAATTTTGAGTAAATACAAAAATAAATTGGCAGTGATGTATGATGTGATAACGTGCAATCCTTTTGAAGATGCGAAGGATGTAATTGACCTTATTCGACTTTTACAAATACTTCCTAAACCATATTATGTTTCTGTGAATAATCTGGTTTTTTTTCCTGGAACCGGCATTTATGAACGCGCCAAGATGAATCCTAAACTAAAAAAGATTGTTGAAGAAAGTTCTAAGTTAAATTATTGGGATAGGAATAAGCATATTTTATTGAAAAGGAAAGATATGTATCTTGTTTTGATTTTGAATTTAATGAGAGGTTCTGTGACTGAGAACAGATTTGGTTTAATGCCGAATAAATTAATTAATTATTTGTTAAAACCGTCGAGAATAAAATACAATTTAAATAATCCTGCTTTGACTTACATTGGATTGTCTTTTGTTAGTGTGATGGATTTAACGCGAGAAAGAATTGCGAAGCCGTTGTATCGTTCAACGCCGGTAAATTTTAAAGTTTGGTATGATAAGATTCGTTATAGAGTTTAACACGATGAGAACATTGATAATAAAACTTGGTGCAATAGGCGATGTAGTTAGAACGACGGTTCTTTTAAGAGAGCTCGAAGGAGAAATATATTGGTTAACCAAAAAACACTCCAAAGATTTTTTAAATTCTGACAGAATTTCTCAAATTTACTTTATGGAGGATGAAAATAATCTTAATGAATTAAAGAATAAAGAATTTGATTTAGTTATTAATTTAGAGGAGGATATGGGGGTTTTAAAATTATTGAAACAAATTAAGATGAGGAGGATGATTGGTGTATTTTTAGATGAAGAAAATAAGATTGATTATTCGCCTGAAAGCAAATATTGGTTTGATATGTCCAGGATAAGCAAATTCGGTTTATTAGACGCTGATCAATTAAAAAAAGAAAATAAAAAATCTGTTCCGCAAATTTATATTGAAATGATTGGGAAAGAATTTCATGGACAGGAATATGATGTTGGTATTGAGCCGAAGCCAATCGATGAAGTTAAGGGAAAAATTGGATTGATTAATGTTACAACTAGTTTTTGGAAAAACAAATATTGGAATGGCTATGATGAACTGGATTATGTTCTTAAAGAGAAAGGTTATGATGTTAATTTTTTAGAAATGCGAGACACATTGAAAGAGCATATAAATGATATTAATAATTGTGAGGTTGTTGTTTGCGGAGACACATTTGGAATGCATGCTGCGTTGGCTTTGAAAAAGAAAGTTGTTGCTATATTTAATTGCACACCGCCTGATGAAATTTATCCCTATGATAGGATGATTAAAATTAAAAGTCCCATGTATGATAAATATTTTTTAAAAAAAGAACCGAGCATGAAAGCAATGTCAGCTGTTTCTGTAGAAGAAGTATATAGTGCAGTTGAGGAAATTTTAAAAGGTTCTGAAAAAAAGTAATTTTATACTACTTCAAAAATTAATTCTGCTGGGCCTTTTTGATAAAGTGTTTCGTCTACCATTTCTTTGTTTGCTTCTGGATTCATAGCTCCTTTATTTTTAATTCTTATAGTAGGATCTTTTGTTACATAACCAATTTGTTTTGCATCAATTCCATGAACTTTTGCAACACCAATAACTGCTTCTGGCTTTGGCGTGACGATTATCATTCCTTGTCCCATATTCCATGTTTTATATGCTTCTTCATCAGCTACATTTCCTAATGCTTGAGTATATAACATAAAGTCTGAAGGTTCAAAAGGTTCATCTATCACAGCCCCTAATCCAGAAGGTCTTAACACTCTTCCAAGTTTTCCTGGAACTCCTCCTCCTGTAATATGAGCAACTCCATGAATTTCAACTTTTGGTTCTCTGTCATATCCACCAAACATATCAACAACTGCAGCCGTATAAATTTTCGAGGGAGTTAATGCTAAATCTGCTAAAGAATCATTACCAACTTTCCAAGAAACCTGATGCCAATTTTCTCCATGAGTATTTTTCATTATTCTTCTAACTAAAGATAATCCATTAGATCTGAATCCTTTTTCTCTTAATCCTACAAGCGAATCTCCTTCTTTAATTTCTCTTCCAGTAAACATTCTATCTTTTTTAGCAAACCAAATAACTGCTGCTCCCCAATTATAATTAAAATTTCCATAACCACTAACCCTATTCCCTAATTCTGCTACTTCTCCATTAACAATCGCAACATTTGCTGCTTTTGCAGCACCAATATATCCTTCTGCTAATTGTTTTACTTGCTCAATATAAATTTCATCTCCCCTTCCTAAAGAATTAACATCTAATATACTTCCAATTAAAACTGGCTCTGCGCCCCTAACAACAGCATCATCACATACCATTGCAAATAAGTCGTAAGCAATAGTTTTGTGGTTATTAACTCTTTCAGCTAATTCCATTTTAGTTCCAACGCCGTCAAATCCAATATTCATTAAAGTTCCAGCAGGTAAATTAGAAACATCAATAGCTCTAACTCCTGAAAAATCATCAAAAGGAACAACCAATTCTCCTAATCTTCCTCTCCGATTATTCCATGTTTGTTTTGCAGCATTATATAAAATTTTAGAAACATCATCACCTAGCTCAATATTAACTCCTGCTTCTGCATAAGTTGATTGTGTTGGCATTTTACTTAATTAGAAAATACATTTATAAATTTACCGTCGGAAGATTCATTAAATCATAGTAATAAAAAATAATCACAACAATATACTTCTCCTTCATAAATCTTTAAATATCACTTAACGAAATCTAATTCATGATTTCAATAGTCATAACTTCTTTTAAAGAGCCAAAAACAATAGGCAAGGCAATTGAATCTTTTTTGAATCAGGAAATTAGGGAGGAATATGAATTATATGTTGCTGCGCCTGATGAAGAGACTTTGAATGTTGCGCGAAGTTATCAGAATAAGAATAAAAATCTGAAATTATTTACTGACCCTGGAAAAGGAAAAAGTTATGCGATGAATTTAATTCTTCCTAAATTAAAAGGAGATATTTTCATTTTTAGCGACGGTGATGCTTATGTTTCTGAAAATTCGGTTAATGAACTTGTTAGGTTTTTTGATGATGATAATGTTGGTTGTGTTTCAGGAAGACCGGTTTCTCAAAATTCCAGAATAGATTTATTTGGATATTGGAGCCATATGTTATGTTATGCTGCTCACAAATTAAGAGAAAAAAGAAATGAGCAAGATAGGTTTCTTGAATGTTCTGGTTATTTATGGGCGTTTAGAAAAGGCGTGATTAAAAAATTTCCAGTCCATATTGCCGAGGACACGATTGTTCCAATTTTCTTTTGGTTGAATGGATATAAAATTAAGTATGCATCAAAAGCTTTAGTTTATGTTAAGTTTCCTGTTAATATGAAAGATTTTTTGAAACAAAAACGTAGAGCTGCTGCATCTCATGGAACAATTTATCGGTATGTTAATCCGAAAAAAATTCCGCGAATGAAAACCCTGTCAAACGAGATTATTGAATCATATCATGTTTTTGAATATCCTGAAAATTTGAAAGAATTTTTTTATACTATGCAATTATTTCCATTGAGACTTTACATTTGGCTTAATCTTGCGTTTAATGAAAAGATTAGAAATAGGTATTATACTGATGCATGGAAGAGGGTGGGAAGTACGAAATAAATATAAAGATAGTTTTTTATAATAAAAGATGGATGAGGTAAAAGAGATTGTTGAGAAAAAAAGAGATATTAAATTGAAAATTAAGGCTTGGCTTAAAGATTATGAAAATATTGTTTTGCTGGCGGTTTTAATTTTCGCTTTTGCACTTAGATGGCAATTTTTTATCTTAACAAAAAATCAGCCGTTTTGGTGGGATGAAGCGAGTTATGGGATTATTGCGAAGAGTTTTATTTCGAACACATTTGATTCAAATACGTTAGTTATTAATGAGATAATTATTAGGCCATTATTGCTTTCAATTATGTGGGCGGGTTTGATGTTAATGGAAATGCCTGAACATTGGAGCAAATTTATTCTTGAGTTTATACCTTCGATTTTGTCTGTTTTTTTTGTGTATTTGGTTGGAAAGGAGATTTACAATAAAAGGGTCGGGATTATTTCAGCGTTTATTTTTTCTGTAATATGGATTCATCTTTTTTATACGATGAGGTTTTTGACAGATGTCCCTCAATTAGTTTTTTTATTCTCAAGTATTTACTATTTTATTCTTGCTACAAAAAAAGAATTTGATTATAAATATTTCTCAATTTCATTATTCCTGCTTTCTTTAGGTACATTAATGAAGTATCCCAATGGAATGGTTTTTGTGATTTATTTTATTATATTGTTATTTGGAAAGCAGCTTTATTTAAATAAGAAAAAGTTTTGGTATTGTGGAATTGCAGGAGTTTCGCCGATGTTGCTCGCAGTGTTACTTAATTATTTTTTAAGTGGTGATTTTATTTCCAGGTTTATTGGAGCGAATTTTGGAAATGCGTCGGAACAAGTTGCCAGACCAATTGCATACAATCTTTTGAATTACATCTCCATATATCTGCAAAATATTTTCTTTCTTCTTTTTTTGATTGGTTGTGCAATACTTTTATTTGAAGCTTTTATTAGATATAATTATATTTTTAAAAATAAGAAATTAAGAGATTCTTTACTTTTGGCTTTGATTATGATAGCTTTCTTCTCGTTTTTTATTTTTTATTTGAGAAGTGCTGATGATAGGTATTTCTTGCCGACGACAATTACGATGAGCATTTTTGCAGGTTTTGGTTTGGGTTATATATATGATCTTTTGAGAAAGTATCATCAAATTTTTGCGATTCTTGTTATTGTAGTGATTTTGTTTTTTGGAGCAAAAGCGCAAATAAAACAAGCAGATGATATAATTAAATTAAGAAGCGAAAGTTTTTTACAAATAAAACAAGGAATGTTATGGTTGAAAGCGAATGCTCCTGCTGGAAGCGAGATTGTTGGAATTGGTTTGGACCCGTATGCTATTTATTATGGTGATATTAATATGACGTCGGATATTACAGAAAATGATTCTGTTAGAATTAATAATGCAGATTATTTAATTGTTCATGTTTTTCCGCCCGAGAATTTTTTAATGCAATATGTCCAGGATAATCAGGATGTGTGGCAACCGATTAATGGCTTTTTCTTGGATAAGGAAAATACACAGGCGGGTTTAATAATTTATAAGAATACTGGGAAGAAGATTGATGCTGGTGAAGAATTAATTTCTAGTGAGGAAAATACTCTGCTCACAAGTTCGCAAGAATAATGTGGATTTTTCCAGAGCAAGATTCTACAAAGAAATATTGTTAATACTTAATATCTAAAAAGCATTGTTACTCAGTACTTTAACTTAAAATTTTATTAATAACGCGAATGAAATGAGCGCTAATTTAATATAAAATAATTTTAGATTATAAAATAAAATAGATAAGTAAAGATAATAATGTTCATAATATGCGAATATATAATCATCCTCAATAATCCTTATAAAATATAGTTAGAAGTAATTTTATGAAAAGAAAGATTTATTTGGTTTATCCGCATGAAAAAACGCATTTTGTGCGGCTGTCTTTGTCTTTACTTAGTGTTGCGTCGACATTAGAGCCGGCTGGGTATGATGTTAAAATAATTGACATGAGATTTCAAGATCACTTGAAGGTTAATTTTTCAGATGCTCTTTTTGTTGGTTTGACGAGTTTTACTGGAAGTAACTTGAAATCTGGATTAGAATTCTCAAGATATATCAAGAAAAAATATCCGAAGGTGCCGATTGTTTGGGGGGGTGTTCATGCTTCGATTTTGTCAATTCAGACAATTAGGAATGAGAATGTAGATATTATTGTTCGTGGCGAGGGCGACGTAACTGTTGTAGAGCTTGCTGATGCTTTATCTAAGGGAAAACCATTGAATAAAATAAATGGACTGACATTTAAAGATAAAGACGGCAAGATTGTTAATACGCCTGAAAGGGAATTTATTGATATGAATAAACTGCCGAAGCCAGCATATCATCTTGTTGATTTGACTAAGGCTGAGACAACTCTTGGGCATTTTCCTTATAATGGGAGCCGAGGTTGTCCGCACAGATGCAAGTTTTGTTTTAATGTTAATTTTCATAAACGAAAATGGAGGGGAGTTACTGCTGAGAGAACTTTGGATGATATAGAGGATATAATTAGAGTTTCCGGAGCAAAGGGAATTGAATTTACAGAAGATAATTTTTTTACGAATAAGGAAAGGATTAGACAAATTGCGCAGGGTTTGATTGACAGGAAAATAAAAATTACTTGGGGGGCGGCTTGTCGAATGGATTATTTTGCTAAGTATGAAATTGAGTTTCTTAAGATGTTGAAGAGAAGTGGATTGGATTTAATGTCTGGCGGCGCAGAATCAGGAAGTCAAAGAATTCTTGATTTGGTTGATAAGGATATAAAAGTTGAGGATACGATTGTTGCTGTTGCTAAGGCGAAAGAAGCGGGAATTATTCCGTGCTTGAGTTTTATTTATGGTGTTCCTAGTGAAACAAAAGAAGATGTTTTCAAGACGCTGAATTTGATTGATAAGTTAAAGAAAATAAATCCTGACACGCAGGTTAATGGAATTTTTGCGTTTACGATTTATCCTGGAGATCCGCTTGTTGAAGATTGTAAGAAGTTGGGATATAAAGAACCAAAGTCGTTGGAAGGTTGGGCGAATCATAATCTTTCTGATTTTAATACGCAGGTTTGGTTGAATAAAAAAGAGATTGCTTGGCTTGAGACGATTGGCGACATAATTCGGTTTGATTATTTTAATCAGACTGGAAGAGTTTATGATAATCTGAATGTGAAGTGGCATTATATTCCTTATTTGATTATGAGAGCTGTTTATACTGTTTCTGCGAGATTGAGATGGAGACTAAGATATTTTCATCATGCATATGAATGGAGACTTTGGAGTTGGGTTAAGGAAAAGTATCTGGGGCATTTTTAGTTCAACCAAGTAGTGAATTCTCGACGAGGAAAGTTTTAAAAAGTATTTATTTAGAGTAATGACATGGGAAAAACTTTGGATAAAATTATTTCTAAATGGTTGATTATAGCTACAGGTTTGACAATGGGATTGAGTTCTGCGAGAAGTGAAAGTTATACTGTTCCTTTGGATTTACCAACAGGTGCAAGAACATTGAATATGGTTAGAATTCCTGCTGGTTCTTATTGGATGGGAAATATTGGAACTCTAAGAGATGGTTCTTTTCCTGATGAATTACCTCAACATGAAGTTACGATTACAAAAGATTTTTATATTGGAGAAACAGAAATTACACAAGCACAATACTTTTCTGTTGTTGGTGTTCAACCAGCAAATAGTTATGGGGTTGGAGATAATTATCCTGTTTATTATGTTTCTTGGAATGATACTCAAAATTTTATAAATGATTTAAATGAATTAAGTCAAGATAATTTTAGATTACCTACTGAGGCTGAATGGGAATATGCTTGTCGGGGAAGCGAATCAAATCCAGAAAGATATAATCTTTTTTCATTTGGCGATGATACATCTTATGATCTTGTTAATGGGAGTTTTAATAATCTTTTTAATCAATTTATGGTTTGGAATGGAAATAATAATATTCACGCAGAACAGGTTGCATCTAGACTTCCAAATGATTATGGTTTATATGATATGCATGGAAACATGTGGGAATGGATTCAAGATTTTTATCGGGAAGATTTTTATAGTCAACCAGAAGCGATTTTACCTAATCCAATAAATACCTTACCTGGTAATTCTCTTATGAGAGGTGGTAGTTGGACACATAATGCTAATGGCTGTCGAACAGCTGAAAGAGGAAATGTTGTAGCAAGTACATCTCATAATGTGAGTGGCTTTAGAATAGCAATTGATGCTTCTGAGATTGACACTCCAACGCCGACTGAGACTGAAACTTCAACTCCGACTGAAACACCAACATTAACTCCATATCCAACTTACACTTTTTATCCAACTTACACTTTTTATCCAACTTCAACGCCTTATTTTACTAACACTCCTCGGCCGACATATACACCAAATCATAGAGCCGATTTAATAATTAATGGAATGAGATTAACAACTGAATTTAATGATTGTAATTCTAGAGATTTAGGTTTGGAAGTTGAGGTTGAAAATGTTGGGAATAATTATGCTGGACCTTTCACTGTTAAAATTAATGATGATTTTAAGGATTTTGTATATGGATTAGCGGTTGGAACAACAGGTACGGTGTGGTCTGGAAGTGATGAAATTAATCTTAATTATACTCAAGCAGATTTTTATAATCAAGTTTTAGAAAGTAATGAAGGTAACAACAGCTCATTTGAAGTCTTCCATAATTTTCCAACGCCACGAGCAACTTGCACTCCGACGATAACTGAAACATTAACACGAACAAACACCCCTGTTGATACACAAACTCCTTATCCGACCTATACAGAAAGGCCACAACTAGTAACACAAACACCTTATAATACTAACACGCCTTATCCGACTTACACTTTTTATCCAACATGGACTGAAATTCCAAGTGCGACGCCGACAGAAACTTTTACTATGACGCCGACATTTACTGAAAGTAATACACCAACATTTACATTTTCTTATACACCAACTTACACGACAACGCCTAGTCCAACAGAAACCAATACTTTAATACCAACGTTGACAAACACTCCAATTTGGAATTATGCTGATCTTGATGGTAATGGGGTTGTTAATTCAAATGATGTTTTAATGCTTCTTCAAGAATGGCATAAGCATCGTGATGATGGGCCTGTGTTGTTGGAATAGATAGAAATATATAAATAATTCTGGTGCTTTATTTTTTTATGGGATTAGAAAATACAACTAATGATGAATCTGGAAAAAAGAAGCTTAGAATGAAAGATGTTGTTGATGCCGAGGCTTCGACTTTTGGGAATAATCCTCAATATTGGGAAACACACGAGGAAGTAGATGTTGGATATTATGCAAGAAAGTTTGTTTTTAGAGCAGCTTTGGGTGCAGGAATTCTTTATGGAGTTTTTTATTTGGCGAAGGAAGTTTGGTGAGATAGAAACACCTAAAAACTCTCCATATCTCTTTTTATCATGGCATATAAGTTTTCACCATCTGGATTGAATTTATTTAAAGAATGCCCTCGCTGTTTTTGGCTGACGCATCATAAAATTTGGAAAAGACCACAAGGAATTTTTCCGAGCTTGCCGAGTGGCATGGACAAGATATTGAAAGTTCATTTTGATAAGTTCAGGGAGAAAGGAGAACTTCCTCCGGAATTAAAAAAGAATGGAGATTGTAAGAACATGAAACTTTTTGATAATCATGAACTTCTTGCGATATGGAGAAGCAACTTCAAAGGAATTTCTTACTCTGATAAAGAGGGCAACATTCTCAAAGGTGCTGTAGATAATATCCTAATGAAAGGAAAGAAACTAATTGTTCTAGATTACAAAACACGAGGTTATGATTTGAAGGAAGATACACATGAACATTACCAAGACCAGCTTGATATATACAATTTCTTATTGAGAAAAAATGGATATCAAACTGAAGACTTTGCGTTTCTTTTGTTTTACGTTCCAAAAGAGGTTTTGCCGACGGGAGAAGTTATATTTGACACCACTTTAAAGAAGATGAAGATTAATATAAAGAACGCTGAGAAAGTTTGGAGAAATGCGTTGGAGATGTTGAAGGGAGAGTGTCCGGAAAGGGGATGTGAGTGGTGTGGGAAAGTATAAAAGATTTTAGAAGGGGTTGTAGGAATTGTTCTTTTAGAATCGAAAAATTTATAAAGATGTAAGTACATGTAAGAACATAAAGATAAGGAAAATGGGAAAAGACAGAAAACACATGAAAAAATTAAGAAAGAAGAGAATAACATCAGTTAAAGAAAATATAGAGGAACATGAAGAAAAGATTCAAAAAGAAAAAGGCAGAAAAGATACGACTAAAGATTATTGGAGAAAGGAAATAGATGAAAAATTTTTAAAACAAGTAAATGAAGACGAAGAGTATTTGGAGGAAAAATAAAAAATGGATGTACAAATAAAAAAAACAATTAAGGCAGGAAATTCTTCGGCAGTTGTGCTTCCAAGAGCATGGTTGAACAAGGAAGTAAGAATTGAGTTGGTAAAAAAAACACCAGAAATAATATTATATGATGTGCTTGAAATCTTAAAAAAGAACATTGATTTAGCATCAGTTATAGGCGTGTATTTAGTTGGAAGTTATGCAAGAGGAGAAGAAAACGAAAATAGCGACATAGATGTTTTAGTTATAACAAAAGCTATTGATAAAGAGATGATTAGCGAAGGAATATATAATTTATTAATAATCTCTCAGGAATTATTGCTTCAGAAATTAAACCATGACTTGTTTCCAATTGGACAGATGATAAAGGAGGCCGAGCCGCTCTTAAATTCCAACTATCTAAGCAGCATAGATGTTAAAGTAACTCAAAAAAATGTAAAATGGTATTTAGATACAACTAAAGAAAAATTAGAAATAATTCAGAAATATATTGAAGAGGCTAAAAGAAAAAATAAGAAATACCTTGAGGATAAAATTGCATATACTCTTATCTTGAGAATACGGACACTTGAAATAATAAAAAATCTGGCAAAAAACAAGGATTACTCCAACAAAGATTTTTTGAGATTAATAAAAAGAATTTCAAATGGAAAGAACGTTTATGAAAGATATTTGGTTGTTAAAAACAACATGGAAGAAAAGAATGGAATAAGTATAGAAGAAGCTGAAAAATTATATGAATATCTAAAAAAAGATTTGATTAAGGTTATTGGGATGGTGAGGTGAAAAGGGGGAGTGAAAATTGTCTTTGGGAGGAATAGAAAACCCTAAAAACTCTTTAAACCCTTATAATCTATGAGTAAAAGATATAAAATAGTTAAAAAAGAACAAGAAGGATTTAGACATAAAATCCCTATAGCTGGTGAAATGATCGAAGTATTAAGAGATGATTTAGATATCGACAAGATAAACTTAGACCCAGAAAATCCCCGTATTGGTTATTGGTCAGATAATCAGATCAAAAAAGAATTTTCACAAGATGAAATAGCCTTTGCACTAAGGGAAAAATCAGATGATGTAAACCGATTGAAACTAAGTATAGAAATACATGAAGGAATAATGAATCCTATATGGATCTATAAAAAAGAGGGAAAATTTTTAGTGATAGATGGAAATACTCGTTTAGAAATCTTTAAGGATCTTAGAAGAAAATATCCTAATAAAGATAATTACAAGAAGATACCTTGTGAGATTCTTCCTGAGAATGTTGGAGAAAAGGTTAAAAATTTTATAAGACTTATGCAACATTTAAGGGGAGTTAATGATTGGGAAGTTTATGAAAGGGCAAGAATGTTATATATTTTATGGGACAAAAGAGGCTATACTGAAGAGGAATTGCAAAGCCAAACAAAACTTAATAAAAGTCAAATTAGGAGATGGATAGAGGCTTATAAAAATATGACTGAACAATTCCTTCCAGAATATGGATCACAAAATGATGCTTTGAGTAAATTTTCTTATTTTGTTGAATATGAAAATCCAAAAATTAAACAAGGTATGGAAGAAATTAAATTATCGATAAAAGATTTTTGTAAGTGGGTTGGTCTATCAGAAATTAAACGGGCACAAGATGTAAGAAATATCAAAAAAATATTCGAAGATAAAAAATCAACAGAAATATTAGTTAGAAGGGGATATAAATGTGCAATTGAAGAACTAAGTGTAGTAAAACCCGAAATTTCTTCTAAACTCTTTGAAGCAATAGAAGAGGTTTTAGATGGATTAAAAGAGATGACTCGAATGGAGGAGGAGGAAATAACCGATGGGGATTCTCCCCAAAAAAGAATTTTAATTAAGAATCTTTCTTTAGAACTTGAGAAAATGATAAATAAGTTCAAAGAGTAAAATGGCAACATCTAACTCCCATCAATTAATTCTTGGTTTAATAGCAAGAAGAATGAGAGAAAAGGGATATCTTGTTATTAGTTTTGATGGTCATGAATCTTTGATTGGAGATTTGTCATTAAATGCTCCAAAAAAAATAAAGAGACATAAGCCAGATTTGATCGGTATAAACTTGGAAGACAAAAGAATTTGTATTGGTGAGGCCAAAACTTCTTCCGATTTAAATTCAAAGAGAACTAAAGAACAATTCTTAGACTTTTCTTGTTTAATGACTAAATCTCAAAGATTATGTGAATTAATCATCGGAATCCCAAAATCATCAGAAAAGGAATTATTATATCTGCTACAAAACTTAAAACTTTTAAATAAATCCAATATTTCCTATATCTGGATGCCTGATGATTTATTAGTTGAGGAAGAGAATGGAATTTAATTTTTCTTCAAAGACTTTAGCCATGCCCCATCAAATAGAAGCAATAGAATTTATTAAAGGTAATAAAAGCCTAGCGTTGTTTGATGAACAGGGTTTAGGTAAGAGCAAGATTGTTATATCTGCTCTTTGTGAAGACTTAAAGAATAAGATTATTGATTCGGTTTTGATTTTATGTAAAAAAACATTAGTGAAAACTTGGAAAAACGAGTTGCTAAAACATTCTTATCTAAAAACAAATGTTATTGTAGGGTCTAAGCAAAATAGGGGGAGATCTTTTATGCATTTTTCTCATTTTCATATTATAAACTATGATTCTTTTGTTCAGGAGTTAGATAAAATTAAGCTTTTTTTAGGATTATATAAATTTGCAATTATTCTTGATGAATCACAAGTAATTAAAAATCCATCGTCAAGAATAACAAAATCAGTTTTAGATATTAAGGATCTAGGGGTCAAAAGAATAATTATTACAGGTACTCCTATTGCAAACAAGCCAGAGGATTTGTGGTCTCAGTTTTATTTTTTGGATAACGGGGAAACACTAGGGAAAGATTTTAAGGAGTTTCAGAAAAAGTTTCGAATACAATTAAAAGGTGAAACTTCTTTAAAAAAATATGAAAACATTTTAGATTCAATTAAGCAAAAGATAAACAAAATATCAATTAGAAGAACAAAAAATGTCCTAGAATTACCAGAAAAATTATATCGTGAAGTTTTTGTAGTTCTTGAGAAAGAACAAAAAAGAATGTATGAAAAATTAAGGGGGGAATTATACTTAGAACTTAAAGATATTGATGACAATTTAATATTAGAAAAAATAGATAATTACCTAGTTAAATTATTGAGATTAACTCAAATAGCAAGTAACCCTTCACTTTTAGAAGAAGGATATAAAGATACGCCTGCAAAATTTAAAGAACTAGACAAATTAATAAAAGATATTCTAGATAAAAATGAAAAAGTCATAATTTGGACAAGTTTTAGAGGAAATATAAGAACTCTAAGAAAAAGGTATCAGGATTATGGAGCTCTTATGCTCTTTGGAGAAATTCCAATGGCTGAAAGAGATGATATCATAGAAAAGTTTATGCAAAATCTAGAAATTAAGATATTAATAGCTAATCCATCTGCCGCAAAAGACGGGTTGACTCTTACATCAGCGAATAATGTCATATATCTTGATAGAAGTTTTAAAATGGACGATTATCTTCAATCGCAAGATCGCATACATAGGATAGGTCAACAAAAAAAGTGTCAGATTATTAAATTAATAGCAAAAGATACTATCGACGAATATACTGATGAAATACTTGAAAAGAAACATTTATTAGCACAATTTGCTCTTGGAGATACAGATCATATTCATGAAAGAAATAAATTTTTAACTAAGGACGAGCTACTAAAGATTTTAGGATAAGAATATGGAAGAAAAAAATTATATTAATCTAGGAGGAGAAAAAATTCTCGTAAAGACTGAAATGATAGATATTTTTAAATTGAAGTATTATCCAGAGAATCCGAGAATACTATCTATTATAAAACAAAATCCAGAAATCAAAAAGGACGAAAAGCTAATAGAAGAAAAGTTGTGGGATGATGATGATACCCATAAATTATTTCGAAGTATAGAACACCATGGCGGATTAATAAATCCAATAATAGTGCATGATAATTATGTTCTTGAAGGGAATACTAGATTGTGTTGTTTTAGAAGATTATATGCGCAAAATAAAGAAGATAAGTGGAAATTTATTAGATGTGAGGTTTTATTAATAAAAAAATTACCAAAAGAAAAAATAGATATATTATTAGGAAATGAGCATATAATAGGCAAAATAGAATGGAATACTTATGAAAAGGGGTGTTGGATGACAAAGATGTTGAAAGAAGATGATTATGGTATAGATAAGATCAAGGAAATAGTTGGTAATTCTGAAATATGGATCAAACAGCAGATCTCAGCTTATGAAATTATGGTAAAAGAAAAAATAAATGATAATAAAAAGTTTAGCCACCTCGTTCAATTAGTCTCAAATGATCAGATTAGACAAATAGAAAAAAATAAAGACCCTAAAATAAAAGAGAAGATCATTAAGGCTATTAAAAATGACCAATTTAAAACTGCGCATGATATACGTAAAATTCCCGTAGTTTATGAAGACAAGGAATCCAGAAAAAGGCTTTTTGAATATGGTGAATCTATTGAGCAGATATTTTATGACTTAAAATCTGAACATCCAACTCGTGGTTCTCCATTTATTCGTGTAGTTGAAGATTTAACGCAAAGAGCTAGCGAATTAACTAGAAAAGAAAGAGCAGAAATAGCAGAAGATATAGCACAAAAGGATAAAATAAAAAGATTAGCATGCGAATTAAAGAAACTCTGTTCAGAATTAAAAAAAGAGGGTTTATCTAAAATAGATGAGAAAATAAGAGGGATAAAAATACTAAAAATTGTTGGAAAAGCTAAAGAAGAGGATTTAAAAAAATTGGAAAGAGAAAAAGAAAATTTGGAAAAAGAAGAGTTTTTGGAATAGGATTCTTGTTTAATTAATCACCCTAAAGTGATCAGAGATCTTTAAAAAGATCACTTTCTTTATACTTTTAATGAAAAAAAGAGTATTACTTGTTGAGCCAGACTTTCCTTATCCTAATAGATCTAAAAATAGGGCAAATGATATTCATAAAAATTTTGTTCCAATTGGATTATTAAAATTAGGTTCATTAAACAAGGCGAAGGGCAATTCAGTCAAACTAGTGAGGGGAAAAGTAAAGAAAGAAGAAATTGGTTTTATTCCAGATGAAATTTTAATTACATCAATGTTTACTTATTGGTCAAATTATGTATGGGGGTGTGTTGAACATTATAGAAATTTATTTCCAAAAAAAAATATTTGGATTGGAGGGATTTATGTTACATTACACCATAACCAAGAAAAATTTAAGGATTTAACAAAAAGAAATAAAGTTAAATTTTTTGTAGGGGTTCATAATGAAGCAGAGAATTTTTTACCTGATTATAGTTTAATTCCTCCCGTAGAATATCATGCAACCCATATTATGAGGGGATGTATAAGAAAATGTGATTTTTGTGGTGTTTGGAAGTTAGAACCAAAACTTAGTTTTAAAACATTAGAACAACTAAAAAAAGAATTAGATGGTGTTGGCAAGAATAATGTAATCTTTTTTGATAATAATTTCTTTGCAAATCCAAAGATTAAGGATATTCTAAAAAATCTAGCAGAGATAAGAATAAATGGTAAGCCAGTAACTTTTGAATCACAAAGTGGATTTGATGGTAGATTACTAGAAAAAGATCCAGAACTCGCCATCCTGTTGAAGAAAGCAAGATTCAATAATGTGAGGATTGCATGGGATAATAGTGTTAAAGATAAAAAATCAATTAAAAAGCAAATTGATTTACTTAAGAGTGCGGAATATCCTTTAAAAGATATTTCTATTTTCATGATATATAATTTTGATGTTCCCTATGAAGAAATGATTAAAAAGTTAAATTTATGTAAAAAATGGGGTGTGCAAATAATAGATTGCAGATATAGGCCATTAGATTTAGATTATGATAATTATAGCCCCCACATGAGAAAAGGTCAACCAGAAGGAAGTTTTTACATTCACAAAAAAGCTGGCTGGACTGATAAAAAAATTAGGGATTTTAGAAGAAAGGTCCGGCAACAAAATATGGAAATTAGATATGCTAATGGGGGAAAATATGATAAAAATATGGAAAAATGGAGTGCGATTCATAATACTTATAAATTTTTTAAATTAGGTCCACCACCCCTTTTAGAAAAAATTGATAAAAGTGACAAATTAAAAAAAAGGATCTTAATGTTAAACAAATTAAAGAATGATTATAAAAAGAAAGGAATTGGGAAAAAAGATTTAAGCAAGCTTTCTAAAAAAGAATTGGATGAATTTATTGGTTGATTTTGGGAAGCGATAAGACTCCCTAAGAAGATCTAAGCAATTTCAACAATTCTTTCTAAAATTTAATCAAATAAAATATCTAGCAAGCCATCCAACTTGTAACAGGACTCCTAAAAACAAAAGCATACCTGCTCCTGCAATTCCCAATAACCAACCAATGCCTCCAAATGCAAGCAAAATTGATGGTGGATTTTTTGCAATTATATAAATTAATGTATTCATCTTATTCTAAACCTCCTTATACCTATCTACTCTTCTCAAGAATTCTCGAGTTTCGACCGAGTAAGCCGACCCCTTTTTTATTGAACAAAAACAAACAAATAAAAATTTCTAGACCTTCAGAAATTAATACATACAAATAATTTGCATAGGAATGTTATATGTTCCCCAATCCTTTCCCCAACCCCCACACCCACTCAACTCCTCCCCAACCTATAACTTCCATCCTTCGGCAAATCTTTTATTTTCATCCTCTTCTCAAGAACTCTTCAATTATTAATATTTCTATATCCAATCACTCACTAGAAAGTATCAAAGGACTGACGTATTCAGATTTTCTTAATGGTGGCATCGGTTGAACGAATTGCTTGCCTTTAGATTTCAGATTAACTAAAATTATCCATTGATTTCTAAATGATTTATAATCTAACCAAGCTTCATCAAGTTGAGAAAGAAATTCCCTATCTATTTCTGAATTGAACGCTCCTAAAAACTCACTGGCATCCATAATTTCTATTCCATTAACTCTTTCATCTTTATCTAAATCCAAAACAATATTCTCTGATACCTCTACACTTTCTTCCACACCTCTGTCAGAATTATAAATAGCTAAAATATCGTACTCATCATCATATAAAAATTTGTATACCATAATTTTATTCAATATTCTTTAATTTATAAATCTTTTTTTCTTGTATTTTAATAAAGTTTTTCTTCCCAAAGGATAGGCAGTTATAATCCTTATCTTATCTAAGAAAGTAATAGCATATACACGACCTTTCTTTTTTGAGTAAGCATAAAACAAAGCATATCTTATTTCATTAGTTTTATATTGCTTTTCTGTAAATATCAAGTCTTTATTAAGAAATAAATCCTCTATAATCTCTTCTTTGGTTGCACTTATTCTCTCTAAAAGGTAATTCTCATCCTTGCCAAAAATAACCTCTTTATCAGAATATTTTTTGAGCAATTCTTTAACCTCTTTAGTGTAGTCCATTAATGAATGTGTTTATTAATATATTAAAGTCTTTTCCTCTATCACCACTCAACTCCTCCCCAACCTATAACTTCCTTCTTCTTTCTCCTCCCTATAACCCGGATCTTGAACTTCCCTCATATGTTGTATCTTTTCACTTCCGCAGATGCTGCATTTGTAAATGTCGAAGACTTTAATGCCGTCTTGTAAAGCAGGCTCGACATATTCATGGAGTGTTTGCTTCCGATATGTTATGCAAAATAATTCTTCTAGATTCATTTTATTATAGTAAAATCAAAACTTTAAGAAATTATTGCTTATTTTAAGATTATTATCAGTCTCAATGTTGAGTTTAAATTAACTAATATTTTCGTCTTGGTTTCTGGCTAAAATTATTTTGCCTTGAATTTCCTCTTCCTTGAAAATTTCCCCTCGATGGTCCCTGATTAGATTGATTACTTCCTTGATATCCTTTACTAGATTGGTTTCCTCTTGAATATCCACCAGATGATTGATTACTTCTTGGTGCCCTTGAATATCCTCTGCTGCTTCCAGAATTTCCTCGTGACTGAAAGTTTCCTCTCGATTGTCCTCTGCTATTTCCTCTAAATTGAAAATTTCCTCTCGACTGATTTCCCCTTTGAGAAAAACCCCTTCCTTTTCTTATTAATTCTGTATTAACTCTAATCATATCGAATTTGTGAAGCTTGACTTCTTTTATTTTAATATGTTCGTCTTCGAGGATTTTGTTGAAGTTGTCGTAATCGCGGTTTGATAAAAGACTTATTGCTATTCCTTCTTCGCCTGCTCTTGCTGTTCTGCCTATTCTGTGAATGTATTCGTCGCTTGTTTTTGGCAAATCGTAATTGTAAACATGGCTCACGCCTTTTATGTCGAGTCCTCTTGCAGCGACGTCTGTGCAAACCAAAACTGTTACACCCTTTCCGTGGAATTCACTTAAAACTCTTAATCGCTTTTTTTGCTCCATTCCGCCGTGAATTGCCTTCGCTGTTATTCTATTTAGATTTAAATTATTTGCGACGAAATCAGCGTTGTTTCTTGTGCTGCAAAAAACCATTACTAAATCTGAAACTTCTTCTCTCAATAAATGAACTAATAAAGAAAATTTCATGTGGCTCTCGACGTTGTAAAAAATTTGTTTTAGCTTTGCCGGGTCAACGTGCGATTTGACTGCGACTTCAGCTGGATTTTTTGTGTGCTTTTTTGCTAAATGGTCGATGTTCGGAGAAATTGTAGCAGAGAACATCATAGTTTGTCTTTTTTGCGGGCATTGCGAAATTATTTTTTCCACGTCTTTATGGAATCCCATGTCAAACATTCTGTCTACTTCGTCTAATACTAAAAATTTAACATTGCTTAAATTTAAACTGCCTCTTTGCATATGGTCTAATATTCTTCCAGGAGTTCCGACAATGACATCTGTTTGAGGGATTCTTCTTGTTTGATTTTGCATGTCGACGCCGCCATAAATTGCCAAGAAATTCAGAGGTTTATTTTTAGAGAATTGTTTTATTGAAGCTAAAACTTGTTCGGCGAGTTCTCTAGTTGGAGTTAAGATTAGCGCTTGAACTTTATTGTTTGGTTTTAGGTTCTCAATTATCGGAACCGAGAATACTAAAGTTTTTCCGCTTCCCGTCGCTGAACCGCCAATTATATCTTTTCCAGCTAGCGCTAAGGGAATGGCTTTTTCCTGAATCTCGGTTGGTTCATCAAATCCAAGACTCTGCAAGACATCCAAAATATTCTTACTTAATCCAAGTTCCTTAAAGTTTTTCATTTCAAGAAATAAATTCCTGAGCTGCAAGTCTTTTGAACATATAGCTCAAGACTTAAACTATAATTAAATCATATTTTTAGTTTATAAAAGTTTGTATTAAGATTGACAGATAGAAATACATGCTGTAGTAAACTGAAAATTAGTTCGCTCATTTCATTCGCTCAAATCCAATTACATTAATCCAGATTTATCAATTATAGCCATTATCAAGATTGAATCCAATTAACTTTTGGTTCTTGATTATGAATTATATCTCTTTAATCAACTCTTCCATTATTTTATCTTCGTTGAATTTCTCAACTGTCTTCGCAACTTGAATTTTATTCCACTTCTTCTTTATTGCTTGTTCAATTTTAAATGCGAGGTCGCTGATATCATAGGGTTTTGCGAGATAGCCATTTTTATCTTCGACAATTATTTCTTCTGGGCCACCGCCATCTTTCCAAGATATTCCGGGAGTTCCACAAGCAATTGACTCGACAAGAGAAAGACCAAATCCTTCTTTAGGGCAGAGTGAGATTGTTGCTTTTGCAGTATTGTATAACCTGATTAATTCTTGTTTATCTACTAATCCTAAAAACGAGAGGTTAACATTAAGTTTTTTAGCGAGTTCTGTGAATTCTGATTTTAATGATTGTTCGCATTCACCTGCGATTACTAATTTTGGTTTGTTTTTTATTTTACTTAATGCTTGAATTAACCAATCCAATCTTTTTTGTTTAACAACTCTGCCTGAACTTAAAACAAAGTTTGATTTTTCGTTGTATTTTTTTATTTTGAATTCGGCGTTTAATGGTGGGTAAATAACTTTAGAATCAATATGATAAACTTCCTTAATATCTTTTTGAACTGATTTACTCGCTGTAAAATATTTGTTTGCGTTTTTTATACATTTTTGGTCTAATTTTTTGAAGGGTTTATTAAATATTTTTTTAACTATAAAATATGCAATTAGTCTTTTGAAATCGTTTTTAGCCCAATTTAGGTCTGCATTGTAAATGAATTTTGGAAGATGGTGTAAATGAAGAATATATGGAATTTTGAACTTTTTTTTAATTCTGTAAGCTACATACGATGATGGAAATGAGTGACATATTATTAAATCGAAATTTTTGAACTGGTTTATTATCCTGTTTCGGAAAATTGTTGAAGAAATTTGAACTGCTTCTAGTTTTATTGGGAGTTTTCCATATTCTATTACATTATATTTTGATAGTTTTTCTTTTTTTAATTTCTCGTCGACAAATGCGAATGCGAATGTTACATTACAACCTTTTGCTTTTAATGTCTTTGCTTGAAAAAGCATGACTTTTTCTAGACCGCCATGTTCTGAAAAAAAATCATACATTATTACTATTCTTTTCATTTTTTAACTAAACCAATTCTGTGCTTTAATATTAATCCAATCATGCTCAATCCAATAACAAAAGTTCGTTTGAAGTCGCCTGTTGCAGAAGACACTCCGACTCTTCTGAGATAATTTACAGGAATTTCAATAAAAGGAATTCTGTTTCTAATAATTTGGAGCATCATGTCTGGGTTGAATTCCATTCCAGTTATTATGAATTTGTATTTGATTTTTTCGTATGCTTTTCTATTGATTAGCCTATAAGAACATCCGACATCAGATAAGAAACTCGTACCGAAAAGAATCTCAACAAATTTTGCGACTGCAAAATTTCCCCATTTTAAAAACCAGCCCATGTTTGCGCCAGAGCCAATCATTATTGACGTTGTTCTTGTGCCGAAGACTACGTCGAAATTGTCAGAGTATGCTAAGAATTTTACAACGTCATTTGGGTCAAAGGTGCCGTCTGGTTCTGACATTATAATTAAGTCGCCCTTTGATTCGTGTAATGCTCTGCGATAACCCCAACCAAAGCCCTGTTTTGACTCGAGAAAGTATTTGGCTTTTGTTTTAAGGATTTCTTCTTTTGTTCCTTTAGCAGCATTATTATCTACGGCAATTACTTCATCAACATAGCCTGTTTTAAATAAACCATCGATGAATTCTTTTATAGAATCTTTTTCATTATATGTTGAGAACACAACTGAAACTTTCTTTTTTTTCCACATATAATTGCCTCATTTTAACAATTTATATAATTAATTATGATGGAAATATATTGGCTACGAATCGGGCTTAGCCACTATTCTTCGCTAAGGAATATTTAAGGAAGAATACCTGATAAATTTGTGATGAGTATAAGTGCAGTAATTGGATAGTTTAGAGATTGTGGTGGGAGTACATATCAAAAGTGAGAGTGTGGTTAAGTATTTATTTAACTTCTATGGTAAATGTAAAACTCGCCGATTATTTTTTCTAATTCAAAACCCTGTAATTCGTCTTTGTTAACTTCATAGTATTTTACAACATAATCAACTTTTTCTAAATCTTGTTCAGAGACTGAAGGAGAGTATAATCCGGAATAAATTCCGGCTGGCCAGAAAAAGTTATCATTCATTTCACGATTTTGCAGGCTCTTAGTGAAGTATTTGTTTAAGTATGAAACAGAAAAATCTAATTTTGGTTTATTATTATCATTGTTATAGAATTTCCTTTGAGTGTAATGCCCCATTGCATTTGGCAGCATTACAACTGAATCAGCGTCGGTGTTATCGTAAATGTATAATCCTGTTTCTTTTATATGAGCTTTGTGTGTTAGAAATTTTATGTCGAAATAAAGATTGTAACTTAATAAGAGCGCAATTAAGATTATAATTAATATTCTTCTTGATTTTTTGTAAAAGAATACGAAAAGTATTGGTACTGATGCGAGTATATTAAATAAAAAGTCTGGAAGATTTGTAGCTTGAATTAAGCCCTTGCTGTTGTAAATTGTTAGCTGTGGATTAAGAAGTAATAAAATAATTATTGAAATAAGAAAACTGATTATAAAGAGGAAAACTTCTTTTTTTGTAAATTTGCTTGGTGATAGATTTTCATAGATTAAAATTCCTATTAAAATGGAAATCCCTGGAGAAATAGTTAAGAAATACCTTGGATAACCAAACGCCGGACGTGGAAGGAATAAAAAGAAAATTAAGATAACTAAAATGTAAATTGAAAGAATTTTAATTATTTTGCTTTTCTTAGGAAGAAGAAAGAAAGATAGTATTATGAGGATTGTTGCGGGAAAAGTGAATAACCTTATGAATTGCGAGATGTTTAGTAAAAAACTAGGAATGTAAATTGATAAATTTGAGATTTGTTCGCTGCCTAGGCTTGCGTTATGCGAGAAGAAATAAAAAAATGTTCCAGGTTCAATAAGAGAGCTGTAAATAAACCATGTTACAAAAAAACAAATTCCTGAAATTACACCGACGATAAAATAATTCTTGAAATCTTTTCGTAAATCTTTGTTAACTAAAAAATAAACTCCAATTCCAATGAAAACTAAAAATGCCATAGGATAACGGTTCCATATTGCGAAAAATAGTGAAATTGTGCTAATGACAAGAAATATATTTTTGTGAGATTTGGTGTATTTTAATATTGAATAAATGAATAAAAATATGAAAAAAGTTGAGAGCATGTCAATGTCAATAAGTATTGATGAAGACAAAATATAATAATTTATTAAAAAGAAGATAGAAGATATAATCCCAATTGTTTTTCCTTTTTTGTTTCCTATTAAATCTTTGCAAAATAAATAAATTAAGAATGTTGTTAGAAATGAGAAAATTACATTAATTAATCTTGCAGAAATCTCATTTTCAGCAATCAAAAACATGAATGCAATTAAATAAATATACATTGGAGGGTGCCAAAGACCTAATTTATTAGGGTGTTGTTCTGATTGATAAAATATTGGGTGGCCGGTATTTTTAATTGCCGACGCTGAACGTGTAAATTCTGTCTCTTCTGCAGTATAATCATTGTTCAATGAAATAATTCTTGCGAAAATCCCGAATAAGATTAAAACTACGATTAATATAAAAAATATTTTCTTTTGATTCATTTTAAAACCTCTAACTCAATATAAATCTCATAGATTGGAAAAACCCAACAAAAAAACCGTTCATATATTTTTTGATTTATATTTACTAAACTATTAAGTATATTGTTTACTGAAATTAAAACTGGCTTAAATCTTCCCTTTAAAAATTGCCGCCCGATAAAATTTGGTTCTCTTTTTAAAATTTTAAATTGCGGGAGCTGATAAAAACTTTTTTCAGTAAAATAATCAAAGGTAAATAGACTAAATCCTCTGTGTTTGTGGGTTGGATCCCTATATGCATTCCCGCAGGAAAAATGGGGTAAAATTATTTTTAACCGCGCATTGTTTTTACAAATTCTTCTTAATTCGGTCATAACTTTTACTAAATCGGTCAAATGTTCCAGTGTATGCGAAGTATAAACCTCGTCGAAAGTATTGTCTTTAAAAGGCCAGGGGAATTTTTCTAAATCATGAATTACATCGACGCCATCTAATTTCATTGCATCTAAATTAACATAGTCTTTCAGTATATTTTGTCCGCATCCTAAATTCAATTTTTTCATTTTTTTCTTAATATTTTATCTGCAATTTTTAAAATAAATTTCAACGGCCTTAAAACTGGTTCAAATGGAGAATAAACTAATCTTAATCTAAGAATACCTGAAAACATTTGAATTGGAACTTTTGTTAAATTTACTTTTGAATCTTGTTTGTCTTCCCAGATTGTTGGAAATTCTTTTATTTTTAAATTAAATCTTCTTGCAAGATATAACAAATTAACATCAAAAGCCCATTCTGTTAATCTTAATTCAGGAGTTATCTTTTCAATTACTCTTTTTTTGAATAATTTGGCGCCGCATTGTGTGTCTCTGTAATTGAAAAAGAACATTGTTCTAACAAGAATATTAAACCCTCTGCTAACAAATCTTCTTAAAAGAGTTTGTTTTGTTTTGATAACACTTTGTTTTAACCATCTGCTTGCGATTATTCCATCATAATGCTTAATGTTTTTTACTAAATCAAAAAAAGCATTTGGGGGAGTTGCCATATCAGCGTCAACAAATCCTATTAAATGTTTATCTGATTTTGATTTTTCTAATATATTTTTGAATCCTTCTGTAATTGCGAATCCTTTTCCACCAGGTCTTAAATCCATAATAACTATTTCACTATATTTCTTCTTTACTTGTTTGGTTATTTCTAAAGTTCTATCGGTTGTGTTATTCAAAACAACAACAATTTCAAAATCTGAGATTTCTTTTGTTTTAACTTTTAGTTTGAAAAAACTGCAATAGGATTCTAATGTGCCTCTAATTCTTTTTTCTTCGTTGTATGCAGGTATTACTATACTCAATTTATCGAAAGTAATCATCGTTTTAAGAAAAAATAGCTGCCTATAAACATTATTATGTTAGAAACCATAAATGAGGTAATATATTGTAAAATAGTGTCATGGAATAAAGAAAGTAAAACGACTTCAATTACAACAAAGATAAATAGAAACCGGGTTTTTCTGAGTTTGTCTGTTGATAGTCCATAAATTAATACTAAATTGGTTAATGATAAAAAGCTTAGAGCGATTGCAGAGTAAACTAAATAGGGAGCCATTTCTAAATAAACACTTCCAAATAAAATGCTAATTATTAATTTAGGAAACATTGCGTAAACTAAAACTGAAATAACACATATTATAATTATTAAAATTAATGATTTATAGAATAGACCAGATGAATTTTGATTAGTTTCTTTTCTCTCCGAGGTTAATGGAAACATTGCTTTGCTAATTCCAAAAGTGCCGAGATAAATCATTTTTCCCAGCATTGATAACACGGCGTATTTTCCTGCTAATTCTGGCGCGAAGAATCTTTTCGCGAGGATTATATCTAAACTAAATACCAATAAAATTGCAAGCATAACCAAGAAATATGGTATGCCCATCGAATAGGCTTTTGGAAAAGAAACTTTTTTTTCTTTTTCTGAAAGAATATCTCTGCTAAAATATAGGGAAAAAATAAATCCTGCAAAAACACCTAATAAAACCCCAATCATTGCTCCAAAAACTTTGAATCCAAAGAGAACCAAAGAAATTGCAAAAAATAATTTTAAACACGATTCAATAATCATGCTGTTTCCCAACGAAATGAACTTTTTTCTTCCTTGTAATACTCCTCTTGCAACAGGGCTTGAGAAAGAAATGAAAACTATTAAGTTTGTTAATAAAATTAACCAAAAGTTAATTCTTAAAAAGTATGATAAGAAAATTGAAATGATTATTGAAAAAAGGAAGATTATTATTGCAATTTTAAATCCTTTTTTTAATGATTTATTTATTAAGAATTTTATCTTTTTATTCTCATGTTTAACATTAAGTTTAGAAGTCAGTTTAGTTATTATATTTTGAATTGCTTCTGTTGGGATGCCATAAATGTAAATTATTGACATTAAAACCGCCAGGGTGCCGTATCCTTCAGGACCTAACATCCACTCGCGCGCCATAGCAAAATGGAAAAGATAATTCAGAACATTAAAAATATTCATTGTGACAAATAAAATTATTGCGCCTTTTCCCAGTTCACTTGATAAATATTTTTTAAACATGTTAAGTGTAAATAAATTGTTTGAATAGTAATAATGAAAGCAAAATAATAATTATCTGGAATAGGTTAATTAAATAGACAACATCTTTTTCGTAAACTTTATTTTTGAATTTTTTTAGAATTAATATTGAAAGGTGTGTCAGGCTGTAGATTTTTTTATAAGGAAGCTCTAAACTGCCGTCAGGATTTGGAATTGCAAAAGAATGTTTTTTTAATCCTCCTCGGAGTTTTAATCCGGTTTCAATTATATATGGAATAAAAACAAATGCAGCGATTTTCTCGAAGTTTCCAAGAATTGCCATAATTGCGATAAAACCGCCAATTGGGTAGGTTAAAACATCTCCTGGAAAAACTAATGCTGGAAATTTATTGAAGATATAAAATCCTAAAAGTGCTGCAACCATACATAAACCAACAACTGCCAGCCACGCTGTGCCTGTAATATATGAGATATAAGACAAAAATCCAATAATTAATATTCCTTGGCTTGTTTCCAAACCATTAAAACCTGCTAAAAAATTATACGTTGCTGTGGCGCCCATAATTCCTAATGGGATTAAAAATAAAGGGTACCAAATTCCCAAGTCTATGTTGCCTAATATAGGGAGATTAATTTTATGAACTCCTGCATTTATTACTACTAATGGAATTGATGCAAATAATATTAAAAATAATCTGAATCGTTTTGATAAGCCGTTATTTTTCCATCCAAGCAAATCGTCTGTTAATCCAATTATTCCTAAAATTAAAATTGAAGTTAATAATGAGAAAATTTCTAAATTTGATTCAATGTTTTGAAATATAAAAGTCCTAAATGAAACATATAATAAAACACCCAGGACAAATGAGATTATAACCATTATTCCGCCTGATGATGCAACGTTTTTAGGATGTGAAAATTTATTCATATCTTCCCATAACAATCCTGTAAAGTGGCATTTCTTAATCCATTTTGGAAGGAAAAAAATCACTAAAATCAAACTAATAAAAACAGGTATTAAAAGTATTAAATCCATTTTCTGAAACTATAACTGCCAATTTAGATATTTATTTGGATCTTTGTCTAAATATTCTTGTTTAACTTCTTCGTCGCCAGTATATTCAATTTCCCATATTTTTATTGGGCCCTGAATTCCCTGGAAATAAACAAAATCTGGAAGATCTAATCCTTGTGACTCTAAGCCTTCAATTAAAAGACTTTGTTGTGTGTGGGCTAATTTGAAATTAGGAAATTTTTTAAGGGGGTCATTTAAGATATAAATTTGAGACATCATTCCCCTCATTAGCCTTGGAGTTATAAACATTGCAACACCAATTCTGTTAACGCTAATTCCCTGACCTTGTTGAGATAGTGATGGAAAGATATATGCTGTTGCTTCAATTCCTGAACCAAAATCGAAAAACTTTTCTTCAACAATTATATATCTTAACTTAACATTATGCTGAACTCCTTGATAAATCATTATCACATAAGGTTGTTGGAGTGTTGTATTATTTCCATCTATTGAATAAGGCAGCATAATTGCACCAACACTAGTTTGGCCTGCTGGCAACATAATTTCTTTTCCATTTTCTTCAATAACTAAATCTTCGTCTAAACCATATCCTCCTATATAAGGACGAATTGTTGTATTTTGTGTTTCTTGAATTTGTTTTTCATCTAAAAAGTAAGTTCCAATATATGAAAGTCTATCAAAATTCTCGTCGCTGCCGATTTGTGCATAAGCGCCGTATTTACCTATGTCAGAAGAATCTATTAGTAAATGGGTTGAATTATGGTTGTATAGAAATTCTAATGCGTCATGCTGATTATCTCCTGTTAAAACCAATCTTCCCATATAATAATTCCAAAACGTGATTGCGTTTCCTCCGTCGAGAACAGTTGCTCTTTTTCCAATACTTTGGACCCAATAACCATAGTCCCACCAATGAGCGAAGACCGCGTCTTCAGGAGTTTCTTCCCTAACCCATTGCATTGCTTTTTGCCATTGTTGATTATATGATGAAGGAACAAAACTAAATGCCTCACTGGTTATTTGCTGATAAAATCCAGGATATTTTTGCGTATTAAAAGGCATTCCATAAAAGATATAAATTGTTAGGAAAATCACAACTACCACAATTCCTAAATATATTAGTTTCAAGTTTTTGTCTTCGGCTTTTCTGTATTTTTCTACTGACTCGACAACTAAATAACCAATGAAGATTGGAGCGATTGGCGCTAAAACCATAATTAGTCTTACTGCGCCTCTCGACGTAAATACAGTTAAAATTAATAATGAAAGCAAAACTAAATAATCATATCTAATTTTTTCAAAACTTTTATCGTCTCGTTTATAATATTCTAAATAAATTTTTATTAATATAAAAGCGAATAATAAAAATGCACAGTAATAAACCGCTTTACTAATAAAATTATCTCCGTTGAAAACGCTCGCTGAAGAATATCTTGAGAAAATTATTGATAATAAAAGAATTACATATGCTCCTGTTAAAATCCATGCGTCTTTGTTTCTTAATTTGTTTAACATATTCCTAAATAACACGACTGAACCAATTACGAAAAGCCAAAACATGATTGGAATATTTTGAGAGCCCAATTTTAGGAATGGGCCAAAACTTCCCCGCCATTCTGTGAAAAATGGCTGCCGGTTTTCTGCAACTGTCGTGTTCCATCTTCCTATAACTGGCCTGAATATCATTTGATGAATTGCCTTGGCTTTATCAACAACAAATGATGGGCCAATAAGAATTGAAGCAAAAACTATAACTAAAATAATTGAGATAATTATTGAAACAATGTTTTTTGGTAATTTTAAGTTAGATAAATACCTGTTGTTAGATAATTTTGTATTCCATAAAACTAAATGAACCACGAATGTAATGAAAACTAAAAATGCCAGGCCTGATGCTAACGAAGTAAGCATTGTGATTAGATTTGTTTTATTTGAGAAATATACTGATATTGAAATAGCTAAAATTATCCATTCGCCGTAGATTATTACTTCTTTTAATTTTACTTTGTTTAATATTAATGCTGCTAAACTTGCGACTGCGATTGGAATGTAAATATAAAGGACACCGCCCCATATCAACCCCATTATTGCTGTTGTTATTCCTGCTAAAGCTCCATATATATAAGCTGTTACTAATTTTTCTGATTTCCATGCTTTTAAGAAAAAGAAATATGCTAAGAACATAAAGAAAAATGCGGCCGATTCTTTTTCGGGAATTCCTGCTACTGTCCTTGATAAAAATATTGGGACAACAATCATCAGGAAAGTTGAGATTAAGGCGATTGCATTTGCATTGATTTTGCTCTCTTTTGATTTTTCAACAAACACTTCTCGCACAAATAAGAAGAATGAAATTATTGTTAAAACAAACATTAAGACAGGAAATAATACGCCTGCAAATTCAGGATTTGTTCCGGAATAAAAGAAATTAGATAGGTGATAAGTCCAATCAATCATTAATGGAAGAAGCATTGTTTCGCCGGAATTGTCAAAACCAAGGGGAACATTTCTCATCATGTCGATTTTTGGAAATGAGCCAGTTTTTATCACAGATTCTGCTGTTCTTAAAAAAAGCCATGGATCTAAATCTGGGCCGAGTGTCCAATTTTGGGTTGTTATATCCCATAAACCAGGGGTGCCGCCAAACGCTTTTCCAGGATTTAATAAAAAACCAGAAAAAGAAACAGGCCCTTGAGTATGGTCTTGCATTGGCAATGTTCTAATATAAATTCCTAAAAGAATTGCAATAATCAAGAAAAATGCAACCCAAACTTTTGGTTGTATTAAAAAATTAATTATTTTCTTCTTTCTGATTTCTATTACTTTATCATCATGAAAAACATTCATTTCCGCGGACTTGTCTCCAATAATTTCATTTTCTCTTTTAATTAAATCATCCATGTTTTTTTGAGAGATTGGCAATATATAAAGATTTCTTAGTTTTTGTATATTGGATAATAAAAAACATTTTTATACTCAATTCTCCTTAATTTATTATAAAAGAGGAAAATGGCGATTGAAGGAATATTTTTGCAGTTTGCAGTGATTTTGCTAGTTGCGTTTATAGTGTCTTACATAATCCGGTTGTTTAATCAGCCGATTATTGTTGGTTATATTATTGCGGGCGTGATAATAAGTCCGTTTATCCTCGATTTCGGTAATACTTCCACGGAAATAATTGATGTTTTTTCCAAGTTTGGAATTGCGTTTTTGTTGTTTATAGTTGGTTTGCATTTGAATCCAAAAGTCATTAAAGAAATTGGTTTGCCTTCATTGGTTATTGGATTAATCCAAATGGCTTTGACTTTTGGTTTGGGTTTTGTTATTGCATTGTATGTTGTCGGCTGGGATGTTGTGGCTTCGGCATATGTTGGTGCGGCGTTGATGTTCTCTTCTACAATTATTGTTATGAAATTATTGTCAGATAGGTCTGAATTGGATTCTCTTCATGGGAAAATTGCGATTGGAATTTTGATTATTCAGGATTTGGCTGCGATTGGAATTTTGATTTTTGTTTCATCTACCGGAATGATTGATGGTTCAACTTCTTGGGGAATGTTTGCGCTGCAGAGTTTGTTAATTGGCGGTGGATTGCTTTTTGCGACTTTAATTGTTGGGTTTTTTATTTTGCCGTTTGTTTTGAAGTCGGTTGCAAAATCGCAGGAATTATTGTTTTTGTTTTCGATTACGTGGTGTTTTTTAATTGCTGCTCTTTTCAGTTTTTTTAATTTTTCTATTGAAATTGGCGCCTTACTTGCTGGAGTTGTTTTATCAATAAGCCCTTACAGCACCGAGATAAGTGCGAAGATAAGGCCGTTAAGGGATTTCTTTTTAGTGTTGTTTTTTATAATCTTGGGATTGCGAATTCAATTAGATAACATCGGGAATATTTTGGTTAATGCGGTGCTTTTCTCTTTGGTTGCTTTAATTTTTAAGCCAATAATTTTGAGTGTTTTGATGGCAATGTTTGGACATGCAAAAAGGAACAACTTCATTGTTGGAACAACGCTTGCGCAAATTTCCGAGTTTTCTCTGATATTGCTGACATTAGGTTTGAGTGTTGGACATTTGTCAAAATATGGAATAGAAAATAATGAAGTTATCTCGACTATAACGCTAACTGCTGTGATTACAATTACTTTATCGACTTATATGATAATTTATTCAAAGAAAATTTATAATAAAATATCTTCGACATTTCTTGTGTTTGAAAAAAAATCTGCTCAAAGGAAAAACGAAAAGAAGAAAAAATATGACGCGATTTTGTTTGGTTATAATAGGATTGGTTATGGAATTTTAAGGAGTTTGAAAAAAATTAAGAAAAATTATGTTGTGGTTGATTTTAACCCAGAGACAATTGAGAACTTGTCGAAGCTGAGAATTCCTGCGCTGTATGGAGATGCTTATGATTCTGATTTGATAAATGAGCTGCCGTTGAATGATGTGAAGTTGGTTGTTTCGACGATTCCAGATTTTGAGACTAATTTGCTGCTTGTTGAAAATATTAGAATGATAAATAAATCTGCGATTGTAATTTTGAGAGCGCATTCTGTTAAAGACGCTCTTGATTTGTATGATAAAGGCGCTTCTTATGTTTTGACTCCGCACTTTTTGGGGGGACAATATATTTCAAAAATGATTGAAAATTCAGAAGTTAGAGCTGCTGAATATAAAGAAGAGAAAGAGAGACATATTGAACATTTAAAGAGCATGATTGAAAGAGGAATTGAACATCCAGAGGTTGAGAAAAACTAAAATGAAAATTAATTCAAAACTTTTATTGAAACCTGAAGATTTTAGACCTTCAGTTAAGAATTGGATTGTCAAGGGCATTCTTAATCCTGGCGCTATGAGACTGCCTGACAATAAAATTATGCTTTATGTCCGGGTTGCCGAATCTGCGGGAATCGAGCATGAACAACTGAAAAAATGCCCGATGATTACCTCGTCGAGAAAATCAAAATTTAAATATATTGATGTTGACGGAAAAAATCCGCTGAAGATAAAAGAAAATAAAATTGTGCTGGTGAAAGATGTCTGTGATGTTAAGTTGTCGCATATTTCGCATTTCCGAAGAGTAATTTTAGGTAGGAACGGATTTAATATTGAAAAAATTGAGCAAAAGCCGATTTTTAGCGGAACGCCGATTAGCAGCAACCTCGGTGTTGAAGATCCCCGCATTGTAAAAATGGAAAACAGATATTTTATGACTTATGTCGGAGTTTCATTGAAAAATGGAATCTCGTCTTATATGGCGACTTCTAAAGATTTGAAAAATTGGGAGAAAAAATGGATGATTTTTTCTGAGCAGGACAAAGATGTTGTTTTGTTTCCAGAAAAAATAAATGACAAGTATATCGTAATGCATCGTCCTGAAACTTCGTTCAGCAATTACAAGCCGGGCATTTGGCTGTCTTATTCGCCAGATTTAATTCATTGGGGAGAAGACAAGATTTTAATGCGTCCTCGAAAAAACAGCTGGGAACAGGAACGAATAGGCGCTGGACCGCCGCCGATAAAAACAGACAAGGGATGGCTTTGCATTTATCATGGAGTGAAAATCAAGAAAAAAATTAACGAGATTAATGGAAAAGAAGAAGAGTATAGTATTTACAGCGCTGGTGCTGTTTTACTGGATTTGAAAAAACCAGAAAAAATTTTAGCTATTTCACCAAAAGACAAGCCATTGTTTGAGCCTTCGCATGAGTTTGAGAAAGTTGGGTTTATGAATAATGTAATTTTTCCGACAGGAATTGTTGAAACTTTGGATAAAAAATCAGTCCTGTTATATTGCGGCGGAGCTGATACAGTTACAGTTGTAAAGAAAATTTCTTTTAAGGATATTTTTGAAAGTATGGAGTGGAGATAAAATTAGCTCGCTGACGCGAGGATAATTGTTCAGTGCCTGACTTCATCAAGGCACTTCGTAGAAAAAAAGATAATGCATAATTTCTCAAAGTTAGATGTTTGTTATAAGATTGAATTTTTATCAGTTACTAAAACTCAATGTTGAATCTGAGTTAATTTTATATTAATCCACGAGCTTACGAGTGCTAACTTTTCTAAAAAACCTTAAAAACCTTTCCTATTATTACATTATTATTCGCTAGCTTCTGAATAGCCATAATAGATAATTTTTTAAGCAGGGGTTTCTTCTGTATTTTATGGAAAAGAATATACTTGATTTCACTATAATTATTGAGCAAGATGAAGATGGGGTTTATGTAGCAAAAGTTCCAGAAATTGATGGTTGTTATACCCAAGGGAAAACATTGAATGAAGTTTTAGAAAGGATTAAAGAAGCAATTGAATTATGCCTTGAAGCAGATAACGAAGAGGTCAATCCTTTGAAATTTATAGGTATTCAAAAAATTCAGATTGAAAAAAAGCCAGTCATGTAAAATGACAAAGTTAATTATTATTTCTGGAAAAAAGTTTTGCAAAATTCTTGAAATGCTGGGTTTTGAAAAAGTTCAAGGAAAGGGCAGTCATGTAAGATACAAGCATGAAGATGGACGAAGAACTGTTATTCCAATTCACGGAAACGAAGATTTGGGAAAGGGTTTATTGAGGGAAATACTAAAACAAATAAATATAAGTAAAGAAGAATATGAAGAATTAAGAAAAGAGGTATAAATGAAACTATTAATTGTTAAAAACAAAAAAGAAGTTGCTAAGAAAGCTTCGGAAATAATTGCTAAACAAATTAAAAAGAAACCTAATTCAGTTCTTGGTTTAGCCACAGGAAAAACAATGATTCCATTGTATAAAGAATTAGTTAAGAGCAAGGTTGATTTTTCTAAGGTTAAGACTTTTAATTTAGATGATTATTCAAATAAGAAATATCAAAAGTATATGGATAAACATTTATTCAATAAAATAAATATTCCAAGAAAAAATATTAATTTTCCATCATCTTCAAATGTTTCAAAATATGATTTTTTAATAAAAAAAGCAAAAGGAATTGATTTGCAGATTTTAGGAATTGGAAAAAATAGCCACATTGCATTTAATGAACCTGGCTCGTCGTTTAAGAGCAAGACGCGAAAAGTTAATATTAAAGGCAAGACTGCTTACAGCGTCGGCATTGCGACAATTATGAAATCGCGAAAGATAATTTTGTTGGCGTTTGGTAGGGAGAAGGCTAAGGCGATTTTCAATACTCTTAAAGGGAAAATTTCTGAAGATGTTCCTGCTTCTATTTTAAGAAAACATAAAAATGTGATTGTTGTGGTTGATAAGAAGGCGGGGAGGAAGTTATAGAATTATTAACCAATATACATTTTATCTTTAATCAATCTTGGAAAATGCTTTTTAAGATCTCTTTGAGCAATACTTGAGAAAAATGTAAGAAATTTTATTTTAAATTTAACTTTAAAAAATTCAGAAAGGAATAACGTAAGGTCGTAAACCATGTCTTCCGTTATTCCTTTTATTAGGAGTGCACTATAAAATCTAATTTCCTCACCATTTTTTTTCATTAAAGTTAAGCTTACATCAGTGGGATCAGGTATAATTGAAATTTCTAAATAATCAATTTCATTAAAATCTTTTTCTTTAATTATATTTCTTTTTGGAAATATATAAGAATGTATTTCTTTAAATTTCCTTCTTTGTTTATTGAATTCATAGGATACTGAAGAATTTAATCCTGGTAATGATACTACAATAAAAAATAATCCCAATATAAAAAGAATGATAGAAAAGATTTTAACAATTAACTCATTTGTATCTTGAAAAAATAGAGACATTAGCATTATTCCAATGATAACCCCAATTAAACCCCATAACTTTGATTGTGGAAAAAGATAGAGTGTATTACTTTTTTCGTCATATTTAATCTTTCTATATCTTTTCAGAAAAGAATATTTTTCTTTCATCTTTTTTTAAGTAAATTTAAATTAATAAACCTTATGTTTAAAATTAAATAAACTTTAATACCCTATTCACTTCTATCTTTCATGAAATCCTTAGTAATTATCGCTCATCCTGACGATGAAACAATTTGGATGGGTGGGACTATTTTACAAAATACGTCTGAAGATTGGACAATAATTTCTTTATGCAGAAAACACGACGAGGATAGACAGCCAAAGTTTATGAAAGTGTGTGAGGCTTTGAATGCTAAAGGAATTATTTCTGATTTAGATGATGAGGAGTTGAAGCCGATTGAAATTGTAAAAGTAATTGAAGAAATAATTTCTCTTTTACCTTCTAAAGAATATGATGTTATTTATACTCATGGAAAAAACGGCGAGTATGGACATATAAGACATAAGGAAATTCACGACAGCGTCGCGAAAATGGTTGAAGTTGGTTATTTGAAATGCAAGATGTTGAAGTTTTTTTCTTATATCAAAGGAAATGAAATTCCGCCAGTTAATCCTGAATTGAAAGTTATGATTGCGAATCCGAATGCAAAAGAACATATAGGGTTGAGTGAAGAAATCCTTAAAAGGAAAAAAGAGCTTGTTCGTGACATGTATGGATTTCAAGAAGGAGGGTTTGAAGTAATGAGCGCTGGAAAAATTGAAGCATTTGATTTTTGATTTTAAAATGTATAAAAAATTTTGTTAACGCAAAGAATTGATAAGATGATAAATAAAAATAATCCCAAGAATATAATTGATACTGGTTTGGTTATTAATAATTTTATTAAATCTGCCGAAGGCAGTAAATTATTATGGAGTAATGAATGAAAATTCTTTTATTATATCCTTATCCTTTAGAGATGGACGGGCAGAGTTTACAAGGACATTATTTAGCAAAGGGTTTAAGAGAATTGGGTGTTGAAGTTATGGAATGCAGCAGGAATAATAATTTACAAAAATTGTGGACTTACAAATCATTTAATCCTGATGCAGTTATTGGAATTGGTTTTTGGGGGGACTCGCCTGATGTTTTGTATTCTCCTTTGAATCATGGTTTAAAGGCTGTGCCGTGGTTTAATGCCGACGGGTGGGTTGCGAATTATCATGATACATTTAACAACTTGCCTTTGATGTGCGTGACAAGCAACTGGGTTAAACAGACTTACATTCGAGATGGATTGCATGGAAATAATATTCATGTTTGTCCGATTGGTTATGATCCAGATGTGTTTAAACCTATTCCAATACACGACAAGAAAGTGCAGAAATTGAGAGAGCTGCTTGGAATTCAGCCAGACGAGAAAATGATTTTCACTGCCGGCGGCGACGTAACTAGCAAAGGTGCGCAGGAGATGATGCAGGCGATTGCTAAATTTCAAGATAAATTTCCAAATTGGAAATATGTTTTAAAAGTTAATGAAGGTTTTTCTGCAGAAGACCATGGAATCGAAGAAGATAAATTAATTGAAAAACTTGGTTTTGACAGGAATCGTATTACGTATCTTAGCGGGGAATATTCTCCAGGGTTTATGGCAATGCTGCTTAATGCGTGCGATGTTTATGCTGCGCCGTCGAGACTAGAAGGTTTTGGAATGATTCAATTAGAGGCGCAGGCTTGCGGCAAACCGGTTGTTTCTATTAATGTTGGAGGACCGAAAGATGTTATTAAACATAATGAAACCGGATTTCTTGTTGATGTCAGCCATGAAATTAAATTAGATAGAGAGTGGGCTTATCCTTGGATGGGGTTTGAAGAAAAGCACCAGATTACTTTTCCTGAACCAAAAACTTTTGCGTACAGAGCAGATATTAATCAACTTGCAGAATGCACTTTAAGGCTGCTTCAAGACGATAACCTTCGAAAACAAATGGGCGAAGCTGCTGCAAGACATGCTTTTGAAAATTTTCATTACAAAGTTTCTGCGAAGATAATGCTGGATTTGTTGAAAGAGAATTTAATTAATACTTAAATTAATTTTTGTATTTTCTAAGATAAATAAGTAAGAAGATAATTCCAAAAATACTTAATAAAATTCCAATCATTTCTTCAATAGTCTTGCTTTGGTAAAAAATTATCCCTTTTGAATCTGAAGGCGGATTGATATACATGAATCCAAGATTAGTTTTATGAATTTCAAGATTTTTCCCAGATTCTAAATCTTTTGCTTTCCATGTTTTATGATAAAATTCCTTAAATAAAACTGCATCGTTTTCATCAACAGAATCGTATTTTACTATAACTTTGTCTGGATTTTCTCTTTCCCATTCGAAAGCTTTTTCTTTTCCAAATAAATCATCGTCGAGATAATCCACTAAAGAAATAATTTGTTTTGCTTCTAAATATTCAAATAAAGTGAAGGCGTAACCATTTAAAGAAAACTTAAGTATAATTTTAAATCTTGCATCATTCTCAAATTTACCCATAGAGTCACTAGTTGTTCCTTCAAAATATTTTATTCCAAACCAGTCTAAATAATAAATAGATTTATTGATATCTTCTGAATTCCAAATAGCATCAAGAAAATCGCGATGAGTTTGTAAATTCAACATCCCTGCATCTTGATAACCAAAATTATGTGATACATGGGGCATGAAATAATTAATTGTTTCTCCAAAAACATATCTTGAAGTCCCAAACCTATAATTTGAAAACTCGTTTTGCAAAGGAAAATTTTTGTCATTTATTACCTCTTGTATAATTTCGTATCTACTGTTTTCCCCATAATAAGAAAAACTCTCAAAATTCTTATTTATTATTGTAAAATTCCATAATAATCCAATAAACAAAATCAAAAATAATCCTACGAGCAAATATTTATTTTCAAATAATTTTGTTTTGTAGATTGTTAATCCTAAAAATATTGATAAAAAAATAGAAAATGGCAAAACAAATCTAACTGGGTCAACTCCGAAAGGATAATGGTTTCCTAATTTTCCTAAAAGCAAAAATCCGAGGATAAAGACAGCTAATAAAGAGAATAATATTAATTTATTATTCCAACATTTTTTAAAAGATAAAATAAATAAAGCAGGAATAAATAAAAATGCCAACACTCCAATTCCGCCTGCTTGCAGCCCCCAACAACACTCGCCAAACCCAAATAAGAATGAAAAATCTGGAGCATAGCCCTCATACCCTGCCGATGAGTTAGAGTAAAACAAAAAAGGAATAAACCAAAATGAAGAGAGTAAAATTGGAATAGCGCCGTATAAAAATATTTTCTTAATATTAATCCAATTTATACCTTCAAAAAGAAATCTTAAGAACATTAGAACGCCGATTAAAAATCCGACGATAAAATGTATAAGAATTCCGGCTGTAAAGATTAAACAAAAAAAGACAAAATCAATTCTTTTATTCTCTTTTATAGATTTTTCAAGAAAATATAATGAAAAGGGAATTGTCCATAACGCAAAAAAATAAGGCAGGTTGCCTGTGCTTATCCAATAATATGAAATGCTCAAAACAGTTAGATAACTAAGCCCGCTAAACAAAGATACTTTTTCGTCTTGGGTTTTATATCTAATAAAAAAATAAATTCCTATCGATGTTAGGTATATGCTCAAGAAACTGAGAAAGTTTGCTGCAAAAAAAGTGTTTGGGAATAGGGCAGTTAAATAATAAAATAAAGGAGGATATAATTTTAAGAATAAAGTTCCAGAATACCACGACATGTCCCAGTCAGCAAATGGGTAGAGTTTGAGGTAAGAAACTTT
The DNA here is from genome assembly GCA_964466575.1 of Candidatus Woesearchaeota archaeon. GTDB lineage: Archaea > Nanobdellota > Nanobdellia > Pacearchaeales > GW2011-AR1 > PFCY01. Next base: position 88,890 of record CAYXNP010000002.1, read on the forward strand.
GCTTAAATGCCCTAACGTATCCAATCCTAATGGCTGGTTGCTCAACAAAGGTTTGTAAAATAAAAATAAAGACACAAATAATATTATTAAAATCGAAAATAATTTTTTATTCATCTTTAAATGTCCATAATTTATTTCCAATGAAATTTATCATTAAAGTTATTGCTATCGCTATAAGTTGAGATATCATATACCATAATCCAATAAATTCTGTAAAAACATATAAGAAAAATAAATTTGAAATCGCGGCCGTAATACTAACAATAAAAAATTTAGAATATTTCTTGGTAGTTTTATACCTTATATCTTTTCTAAATGTCCATAGGGTATTTAGAATAAAACTATTTGTAACTGCAACTAAGAATGCAAATAAGGAAGATAAAATATACCAAATAGAAAAAAATTCTGTAAGAACATAAAGAACCAGTAAATGAATAATAGTGTTCATAGCTCCAACCACAGAGAATTTAAGGAATTCTTGGGTTATTCTGAAATTTGGTATTTTTATCATTATAATACATTAACAATTTATACTTATTAACTTTATCTAATTTAGTCTTTAATAAAATCAAAAAGTTAAAATACTATATATATTTATAAAAAATTGTAAAGAAATAAAGATATTTTAAAATAAAATGATTCAAATAAAAAAAGAGGATTTAGTGGGAATATTATTTATTGGAATAGTCATCTTTTTATTGGGCTTTTATTATTTTAGTTTTTATAGAATAGACCAAGAGATTTCCCGAATGAATAATGAGAATATTTTAATTGAAGGAAATAAAGTTGATTTAGATTCCATGACTTTGAGACAAAAAATTGCGCAGATGATAATGGTGAGAGGGGATGAAAAAGATTTAAGATTTAATAATTTAAATGTTGGAGGAATTTTTTTAGACAGGCAAGGAACAGAAGAGAGATATAAAAAATTAATTAATGATTATCAAAGTAATTCTAAAATTAAACTTCTTGTTGCAACTGATTTGGAAGGGGCTTGGTCGCCTTTTTATAATTCTCCAGAAAGTCAATTGTCTCCTTATTTTTCAGAGGTTGAAACTATTCAAGAAGCGAATGAAATAGGAATAGAGCACGGAGAAATATTAAAGGAAATTGGATTTAACTTGAATTTTGCTCCTGTTTCTGAATTGAAAGATGATGTTTATGGAGGAAGAACTTTTGCTGGAACAAATGAAGAAATTGAAAATAAGATTGAAGCATATATTGGCGGTTTGCAGAAAAATGTTCTGGGAACATGCAAGCATTATCCTGGAAAAGCGCTGGAGGAAAATTTGCATTATCAGAAAGACACAGTAACAATAACAAAAGAAGATCTTGATTTGTTTGATATTTGTTTAGAAAATAATATTTCTGCAATAATGATTAGTCATCAAATCGCTGAGGGAGAATTAAATTCTAATGGAAAACCTTCGAGTGTTTCAAAAGAAGTAATTTCGAGTATTGATGAGCCTGTTTTAATTGTTGCTGATGAGATTAATATGAGGGCATTGAAGGATTTTTACCCTGAGAGAAAAATAATGTATATTGATTTAATTAACGCTGGAGAGAATTTGATTCTTGATTTTCAATTAAGTTCATTTGAAACTTATAGATTGATTAAAAATATTGAGAAAGAAGTTGATAAGGGAAGTATTGATGAAAAACTAATTGATGAAAGTGTTAGGAGAGTTTTAATTGCGAAGGGCTATGAAGTGGGGTGAGAAAAAGTTGAAGTTGGAAAATGAAAACTAAACCGACAGATCTAAAAATATTGTATTCTAATTTAGCGTATGAATAACAAGGAATTAGGAAATATGGGAGAAAAAGAAATCGTTAGTTTAGTTGCTTGTCCTAATTGTAAAAACAAACTCATGCGACTTCCTCTTAATTATCCCCTTGTAGATATTCAATGTAGCGCTTGTTATTTTAGGGCACAAGTAAAGACAGTGAATTCTTCTCCAAAAAATATCTCTTTTGGTGCTGGATGGGAAATAATGAATAAAGTTTTGAAATCTGGGTATATGGTTCCGCCGACTTTTTTTAATTTTAAATGGAATGATGGAAAAAGTCAAGAAATAAGGTTTTATCCATTCATACCAAGAATTAATTTAAGAAAATATCAACTTTCAAAAAAAGCAAGAAGAGCCAATTACAAAATGTTTCATTATATAGGTTTAGATGACTTACCATTTTTTATAGTTTTCGAGAAATAATCACAACAGCACTCCCTATTCATCTTTTCGTCAATACATTTTTAAATATCATAATCTTTAAATAATAAGAAAAGAGGGAAGCATCATGGAACAAAATTTACAAGAAATGTCTGTTTTGAGAAACTTTGAAAAAGATAGTGAATGGTTCCATAAAAATATAAATAAATTGAGGGAAGAGGGTTTTGAAGGGAAATTTGTGGCTGTAAAGAATTCTAAAACTCTTGCTTCTGATAAAAACGTGGATTTATTAATTAATGAAATAGAAAAAAAGGGAGAGAATCCCTCTTATGTCTTTATAGAATTTGTACATCCAGAAGGCTTCACTTTAATTCTTTAAAATGAAAAGAATTCCATTGGAAGTTTATGAATTTGCAGGAGATTTAAGAGTAATGGCTCATTTTATTCTAAGAGTGAAAGAGCTTTCAAGATTTGTTCCGATAAATGCTATTGTTGATACTGGCAGTCCGATAACTCTTATCGGTCCTTTAGATACGAAGAAGATGAGAATTTCTAAAATACAACTTAAAAAATTAGATGGAAGACACAAACCTGTTAACATTGGCGGTGAAAAAATACAAACTAAAATAATTGAAAAATCAAAATTAAAGTTTGGAAATGAATTTGAAGTAGAAATGCCTGTAGAAATTCCAATAGAAGATGATGATAATCCAACTCAACCAAGTCTTTTAGGTGTTGATTTTATGTTGAAAACTAAAGCAAAATTATTTTTTGATCCAGATAAAAGAGAAGCTTATTTTGAAATAGGAGATTAATCACAACAGCACTCTTCCTTTCAATAAACTTTCGTAAGCGAGAATATACATTCCTGCGTTCCAAGCTTGATTGCCTTCCTGGCTGCCGGCATGGGACTTTCCTGGTCTTCCTGTTTTTCCATTAAGCCATTCACCGAAATTTGATTTTATGTTTGCTTTTGCAAGCTGTTCCAATTGCTTTTCTGCTTCTTTGATGTTATTGTTTTTTATTAAACACAAAATGTAAAATCCGCCGATAAAAGTCCAGATTCCCGCGTTGCTGTAATGAAAGGGTTTACCTGCTTCTGAATCCAAAAAATAATCCTGCCAGTCTTTGCTTTTAGGAATTATTGGGGGAAAAATTGCTTTTACCGGATATGGTTTATCAATTCTTTTTTCTTTAACATGAGATAAAATTCTTTTTGTTTGTGATTCATCAGCTAAACCAAATAATATTGCTAAGAAATTTCCCAACGATTCAAACCATTCACCTTTTTCGTGGTAAGTATTATGATTTTTCCAACGCCAAGGTAAATAGTAACCTTTGCTTGCGTCCCACAAACCATCGTCTTTGTCTTCGTTGACCATCGCTTTTAGTTTTTGAGACTTGGATGTTTGTCCTGTAATTTTTAAAACATAATAGTAAAGTGCGTTTGTGTTTATTGTATGCCCATAACGATGCGGAAATGCGTCAAACCAATCTGATGTCGGCAGCTGCTCAAGCATTCCATCTTCACCCATATCTTGATAACTAAGCCATGTCAATGCTTTTTTTATTTCAGCAGAATATTTTCTTTCCATAGAACCATCGTTGAATCTTTTTTTGTAAATGTAATGCCCTATTATGAACCATAAAGTTGAATCAATTGACTTAAAATCTACATGGGGTTTTCGTTTTGAGAATTTGTCAACAGCGTTGGGAATCTGCCCGTTTTCTGATTGATTAGAAGAAAGAGTTATCAATGATTGCTTAAATGTTTCCTGGAAATTTTTGTCAAGAAGACTTGCTCCTAATGAAGTTATCATTGAATCCCTGCTCCAGACAGCGTCGTAACCTGGATGAGCTGCGAAAAATCCGTTTTTAGTTTTGCATAATTCCAGTACTTCGTTTGCTTTCGCATACGCATCTTCAATTACTTCTTTCTTCATTATTTAAGGAAAGAGAGAGTGTATTAAAATGTTTTGTTAGTGTGTTAAAACAAACTGATGATGTAATCTTAATATAAATATTGCACATCTCGCGTCCATGTTTTGCTATTAATGTTCAAGATTGTCAAAACATAAACACTCGTCCAAAGTTGTGTTATTAACTATTAATTAATCTGCGACTGGAAGAGCAACAAATTATAAGATTAAGAAAAATATTTATAAAATTATTTATTTGAAATAATGTAAATAATAAATGTTAAATCTTTATCCTCTCATCTTTTATAGTTTTTAGAATTAAAGCTGTGACTGTTCTTTGAACGAAGTCGTATGTCTGCATTCTTTTTATGAAAATATCTAATTCTCTTCGGCTTTTGAATCGCGCAATTACTAAAACATCGAATTCTCCAGTCGTGTCATATATAGCCATAACATTAGAATCACTTTTTAATCTGTTTTCCACTTCAGACTCCTGACCCTTGGAAACCCTAATCATAATCAACACGTGAATGTCATATCCAAGTTTGTCATAATCGACTCTTGTCGTGAATTGGTTTATGATTTTTTCTTTTTTGAATTGCTTCAATCTTTTTGCGATTGTTACTATGCTGACTTTTGTATTCTTTGCTAAACTTCTATAGGACTGCCTGGAATTTTCTATCAACTCGTTAAGAATTCTCCTTCCGGTTTCGTCCATTTCATACATATTAATATAACTAAATAAATGTTTTCATTAAAAAGGTTAACAAGTATTTAATATTTTCTATTTTCGTTATCATTCGTTAACTAAAAGACAAGCAAAGTATATATAGTATTAAGTGCGTTATTGGGTATGGTGGCTGCAGCATTAAAAACTGAAGAAGATTACCGAAATATTTCTAGAAGCCGTTTGGAAAGATATGAGGCATTTATTCCTGATTATAGAGAAGTTCCTGAAGATATGCAGGAGCCAATTCATAGGCTGACTTATTTTATAATCAATGGGAGTTTTCATTCTGCATTGGAAATTGCGTTAGAAAATAATTTCAGCCATGACTTAATAACTAAATTAAAAAGAGAGTGCAGTTTTTCTCCCGATATAGAAAGAAAAGAAAGAAGAAGTATTTGGAGAAGAGGAGGACATGATGCCATTGAATGAAAGACAAAGGGTGGAAAGAATAAAGAAAAGAATAGAAAGTGGTGGGTTAAAGTTAAGACAGCTTGAAGATTCAGGACATTCAAATTATGGAGAGTACCACATAGCAAAAAGGGAATTTGATGACGCAAGAAAAGATATGGAAAGATTTCTTAGAACTGTAAAAAGCAGCGACATAAGAGCAGAATATTCAAAATATACACCAAGAAAATTCGCAGCGAGAATTTTGCATACAACATTAGAAACTATAGGGTTGTATTAAAAAGTGATACTATTTTGAAGTTTATTCGTTTTTAAAGAATATTGTTGTTAATTAAACTTAATCAATTTATAATCATCAAATTCAACATCCATGAAGTCTGTTCTTATTCCAGTATAACCGCTTGATAAAATTGGATACCCTTGACTTTTTTTGTAATCTCTTGCTTCCAGAATCAAAATCCAATTATTATTTTTATTTTCATCCATATAAAGTTTAATAATTGATTCTCCATTAACGTTTTTAACTTCGCTCCGAATGCCAATCCATTTATCTTTTGGAAGTAAATTAGGATTTAAGCCTCTGTCATAAACTCCAGGAAATATCTTTTTTGAAGATAAAGTATAATACGTTCCAAAATATTTCTTTTTTATTATAGCTGTTCCATCAGTTCGGACTCCAGCATAATAAAAATTATTTCCATCTAAGTAGCGGCTCATTAAAAGAATTCCATTATATCCGTCGCGATTTGGGCTTAAGCTTAATTGATCCCTATTAATTTTAAAATAAACTGTCTGTTGAAAGTCTTTCCATTTAACTCTTGTTAATAATCTGAAGATATTTTGAGGATGATAACCATTATCTGTGTCTAAGGGATTAGAGTTATAATAAATTAATCTCCATTTATCATTTGAAAGAAGTTCTTTTTGAATTGTCTTTCCTGCACCATTTTCAATTATTAATTTACCTCCTGAATTAAGCCAGAAATAAGGACTTGATGTTTCAGCGTCGCTGCCAGCTTCGTATAAAATACCATTTTGAGAAAAACTATAAACAAAGGGCGAACTCACAGCTATTGCATCTCTTGCCTCTACGTTTACAACTGTTACACTCAATAAAAATAACATTAAAACAATTAAACCAATACCTCTTTTCATAAAATATATTATCAAAATGTGTATTTAAACAATTAAGATAATAAAACATATATTTTGAATTGTATGTTTTAGAGAATATATTTGTTATCCTTCAACAATCAAATCTTTGAATGTCTTGAACTCAGCGTTTTGTTCTTTACTCAATTTATCAAGCTCGTCAAGCATTTTTTTAAATTCGCTATATCGTTCAGAATCAAATTCATTTACAATTTCGCCGGAATCATCTTTTTGCAAATAATCTTGAGGATGAATCATGACAACACAATAATAATCCTCTTCTAAACTTTTCTTGCAATCTTCAATAACCCCTTCTACGGGGATAAATTTAGTATTATAAAAATCATAAGTTCTTGCTGTATATCCAAGTGATAAGAAATCCTTTTGTTCAGTTAAATAATATTCATCTTCCTTAGCTGAAAAAATTTTGAATCCAGCATCTTTCAATGCTAATAGTGTCTTATAATTATATTCATTAGATGGTGGAATGAAAGTTACAGGCACAATTCCAAGAGTTGTCAAAATTTCTTTATTACCTTCTTTTATTGATTCATATGCTTCTCCATAATTTAACTCCTTAAACTCATTAAATGTATGTTCACTTCCATGCAACGCAATCTCAAAATTAGGATTGCTTTTCATTTCATTAAGCCACGAAACTAATTCTTTATCTTCATGCAATTGGTAAATCCTATTAGGAATTACCGCAATTGTTATTGACATATTTCTATCGAGAATATCTTGGATTAACTTTTCCGACGTGCCTCTATATTGATGGGCAGCTATGTCATCCATTCTAATAATTATTGTCTTATTTCCAGAGTTTACTGGTGATTGAATCTTGCTATCTTTGGAAGCATAATTAATAGGTTCTATGTAAACGTGTTTAACTTCTGATAATTTTTGTAATGAGAGATTTTCATAAATAAAATTTGAAGCATCCTTTCTATAACTTTCTACATTACTTTCTTTCAAAATATATAGATATGTCGCTGAAAAGAATAGTATTAATATAATTATAGAAGCCACATATTTCTTCTTGCTTACATTTTGTTTAAACTTGTAATTATTTTCTTCCATTATCTTGTTCCCCAGCTTGAATCTCTAAGTTTTAAAATTGCATAAGGCAGCTGCCAAATTAATACTAAAGAATAAAACCATGCAAAGGCAACCCCATAAATCCACAAATTATCTTTTTTATGGATGTGATAATAAACTCCATAAATTGAAGACATTAATATTAACCCAAATATGTAAAACCATGGCATTATTTCTTTTGTAAAAGGAAGCCAAATAATTGCTCTAAATACGATTATTGGAGCCAATAAAGGAAGTATGACTCCAAGGAAAAATGAAACAGATGCTATGGGATTTTTCTTCCACATAAATACACTTGCTCTTAAACTTTCTCTTGTCCACGATTTCTTCCATCTAAGTTGTTGTTTGAAGAAAACTTTCCATGTATCTGGAACTACAGTGTAACATTCAGCTTCAGGTGCATAAATTGTTTTGTATTTTTCAAGAAGATAATTTGTCAAAGCCCTATCATCCCCATAAGTACATTGAACTCCAAGAAATCTTTGATTCTTCCAATCATTTAATACTTCTAGTACATATTTTCTCCTATAAGCAGAACAACATCCACTACAACACATAACACTTCCGAAAATTGCCTCTGCTGATTTGTAAGCTTTGAAAGCTACATAATATCTAACTGTTTGCATTTTTGTAAGAAGATTAGTATCGCTGTTGTAAACATCTGCGTGTCCTGCAACTGCAGCAATTTCTGGGTCTTGAAAGTATTTTACTAATTCTTTTAGAGTGTTCTTTTTAATGAAACTATCAGAATCAACAAACAAAATTATTTCACTCTTTGATAATCTTACTCCTTCAGCCATACCTTCTCTTTTTCCTCTATTTTTCTTCCAATCAACTACTTTCATTTTAATCCCCATACTTTCTGCCTCTCTTTTTACTTTTAACATTTCATCCAAAGTATTATCTGTTGAGCCGTCGTTAACTGCAATTATATCAAATTTATCTTTTGGATAATCACTCTTCAACATTTCTCTTAATGTTTTTGCTATATTATCTCCCTCGTTTTTTGAAGGTGTAACAAAAGTTACAGTTGGACGATAATTAGGATTAATTAAATCAGGATTGACAGGATCGTAAAAATATGCAATAGAAAATCTAGATAAAATATACAAAGATACTAATATGCTATATGTACCGAAAAGCAATGTATTATCAATTTGTTTAATAGTTATTATCTTTATTATTATCACTACGTATATTAGTAAAAAGAATAACACCCATAAATTAAAGTTCTTCTCTTTGAGTTTTACAAATACGTTTTTTTTGTACTTCTTAACATCAGACTTTTCCATATAACAATACTATAAATTAGCTTTTTAAACCCTTCTATTGTTATCATTATATAGGTGTAACATTTAAAGGGGTTTGGTCAATAAGTTTATTAATATTAAGATAAGCCACTTCAAATGGAAACTCCAAAAAGATATTTGTGTATTTGTTCAATGGGGAGAAATAGAAGTCCAACAGCTGTTGAAGTGCTTTATGAATTGGCTGAAGAGAGGAAAACTGAGGTTTACGCAGAACATTATGGGATTAGAAATAAAAAACATTATATGACAAGCTCAAGGGTCGAATCATTTGATTATGTGTTAGTAATGGATGTTTTAAGGAAATGGAAGGTTGAGTCTTCATGCGAAATTTCAGAAGATAGAATTATAAATCTAGACATTCCAGATAAATACGATTTGAAAATCCCTAAGCAAAGAAAAAATTTAAGAAGAATATTAAGAAGAAGATTAGAAAAATTGATGGGTTGATTATTTACTATAATAACAAATATATAATCTGGTGATATAAGGTTTTTAAATAAAAGCTTGCTTTAAAGTATTCAAATGAAAATAGCTAAAATAACAAAAGAGGAAGAGCAGAAAGTTTCGCGAAAAGTCATTTCGAAGTTTGGCGAGGCAATTTACCATTGTCCTGAAGTGAGTTCGGTTTTTATTAAAGTTAATTTTAAGGACGGCAGCAGTATTGGATTTCGCAGAGACGAAGGCGAGGATGATTTTGAAAGATTATTTGTCGCTGAGGATGAAGAGATGAATTAGATTTCTTTGATTTTTATTTTTGATAAATAGCACTCGTTACACCGCTGATTGAAAAGGAAATTTTGTGAACTGGATTCAATTTTGATAGTGATAATAGATAAATCTGAGTTAAAATAATTTTGGAGTGAGATGATTTTGAAAGATTTTTATTTTTGATAAAAATAAATGAATTTGTTTTAGTCCAAGTAAGTAGTGAATTTAGCGTCGATAAATATAAATAATTGATAATGTTGAAAGTTTTATGGGAATTCATGCGAGGATTAGTGAATTGGAAAAACAATTGGATGCTGTAGTTGTTTTGCAGGAAGAAAAGAATCATGAAGTATATGCTGTTCAGGAAACTGATTTGGGTCATGGTATGACTACTTGGGATTATACTGCAGGGGATTCTTGGGTTCCTAGAAAAACAATTATTGACGAACCAGCAGTCACTGAACCAAATATTGAAAAACGAAGAAAAGCAAGAACAGAATTAATTAACTTAAAACATTCGCTATGGTTTTTTCAATATTTAGCAAGAGAAAGAGTTGAAGAAATTCTTAGTATAAGAAAATCAAGCGACGAAATTGAATTGGATTTAGCATATCAGTCTATTGATATTCATAGAAATGGGCTAAGTGCTGAGAGGGTTGTGCAGGAAGAAAGTGGGCATTGGGAAACGCAAGAACATATTCCTTATCCGGCATGCAAACAAGGATTTGATGTAGCTATGATGTCTATGGAAACAGGGGAAGTTTGGGTTAATGATTCACAATTAGTTATGGGTCCAGACACAGAAAAACGCGAAGCATCAAAGAAAGCACTTGAAAAAATTTATCATGCAACAAAATATGTAACAGCGAAAAGAAAAATTGAAAAAGTTTTGGGCTATGCGCCGGGAGAAAAACAATAAAATGGAGGAAGATAAAAACGAATACCATGAATTTGATTTGAGAGACGGCAGACATGTTGCGTTTGCTATTATTGGAAAAGATAGTTGGGATATGAATGATCCTTTACTCTTTAGCAGCATCAATTGTCCAATTTATAGAATGTTTTTAGATGATGAGCATTATCCGGGATTTTATTTATTTATTGAGAATCCTACAAGAAGTTGGGATTACGATGTTTTAGAACAAAGAATTAGAAAACATTTTGAAGAGGTTAGAACAGGTTAAAATGGAAGAAGAAATTAGCAACTTTGTTATGAATGAATTGTGGAATATTGTTTCGTCTAAAGATAGCTCTGATAAAAAATTGAATCTTATTGTTGAAACGATTTCGAAGTTTTTTGGAATTGATAAATGTTCTTTGATGGTTGAGAAAGACGGAAAATTTAAAATCGTTGCGTCAGTAGGAATTAATAGGAAAGTTATTGATATTGCCGAGGTCGAAGCTGGAAAAGGAATCGCGGGAATGGCAGTCAAAGAAAAGAAAGCAATCTTCATACGAAAAGTTAATATTGCTGGCCATCGAGAGTTATGGAGTGAATATAAAACAGATAATTTTATTTCTTACCCAATTGAATCGAAAGGAAAAATTATTGGAGTTTTAAATTTAACTGATAAAAGAGATTCTAGGGGTTTTAGTGAAAAAGATGTTGAAGCGATTGCGCCGATTATTGAAAGAGTCAGGTTTGTTTTAGAACAATGTATTGGCGAGAATAAATGTTTTATATAATAAAACTCTCATAAAATTATATACTTATCGTATTACAAATCCATCAAGCTTAATCTCGCGATGAGATAAGAAAGAGTTGATTCTGCACCTTGGTTTAAGTTGATTGCGTTTTTGCCGATGCCGTCGTGGCAGCCGCCTGTTTGTTCGTTGTAGACAACTTGTTTAAGCATATTCTTGCCGAGAAACCATTGAAAACAATTGAGTGCTTTCTTTTTGTATTTTTCATCTTTTGTGATTTTGTAAGCTAAAATTAAAGTTTGAACCATGTATGCGACGTCGACTGGCTGTTGATCGAAGTAAGCGCGTTTGCCGTCTTTTTTATACCAGCCGTCTTGACCGATTGGAACAAACATACTTCCTTTGAAAGTCTTTGAGATTAAGAAATCCAATGTAGATAAACCAATATCTAAATATTGTCTTTCGTTTGTTGCGAGATATGCATAAAGCATTGATTCAGGAAGTTTGCTGTTTGCATAAGTTAAATAGGGTTCAAACCAGTTCCATTTTGAAGATGAATTGTCTTCGTGAAGCGCTTCTAATTGCATTGCGAGTTTTCTAATGTTGCTAATAACATACGATGAATCTTTTGTGTTATTAAATAAACAAAGTCCTTTTATTGTGAAAGCGATTGCTCTAGGAGAAGTCATATCAAATGTTGCATTTAAACCTTTAATGAATATTTGCTCGGCCTTTGCCTTAAAGTCATTTGGAGTATTCTTTGATGAGATTAAATAACCCAGCGCCCACAATGCGCGTCCATGAGCGTCTGGGCTCCACTTTCGCGTGTTAATTATTTTTCGTTTGTTTACAAAATTATATAATTTTCCGTCGTCGTCCTGAACATATTCAATATAATCTAAATAAGTTTTTATTAAATTAAGCTGATTAAATTCCCTGAATTTTTCATAGTGCATTGTTGAAACCAACAAGGCGCGTGCATTGTCATCCAAAGCATATCCGGAAGTCATGTTGGGAGTTGTTTGTTCTGCGAATTGAATAATTCCAAAATTATCTGTCAATTTAATTAAATGAGATGTATTAATTTTTGGCAGGTTTTTAATTTCTGGTTCCCTTAATTGCATATACCTTTTGAAAACTTTCATATAAGAGTTTGCAACATTTGGCCAAGTCATATGCCTTGTAGCAAAGTAAGCGTTTTTTTCCATTTCTCGACGCTGATATTCATTTTCTAGCAAGTAAAGAATTTGTTTGTAAAAAGAATCTTTATTTTCAAATTCTGCAAGCAAGCCATTGTCTGTTGTTATTGCATCTTTAGCGTGCAGGAAAGGTGTTGAAATTACAGCACGTCCTGTGCCCATTGCATAAACTAAAGTTCCAGAAGTAATTTGATTTGGATTGTTTCCTGACGAAATGTAAATATCTGTGGCTTTTAGATACTGACAAATTTCTTCTAAGGTTACATATTTGTTATAAAATTTTACGTTTTTTTCCAATCCTAATTTATTTATTTGCTTTGATAATTTATTTCTATAGCGTTCGCCTTCATGTCTTCTAACATTTGGGTGTGTTTCACCGACGATAATGTAAAGCAGCTCCGGAAATTTCTTAACAATTTCCGGCAATGAAGCTATAACATGTTCGTAGCCTTTTCCAGAAGATATCATTCCAAATGAAGAAAGAACAATTCTATTGTTTAATCCTAATCTTAGTTTTTCTTTTTCTTGAGATTCAAATTCAACAGTTGGAATTCCGTGGGGAATAAGAGTGATTCTTGTTTCTATACTATAATCATCTTCAAGAATTTCAACTGCTTTTGGCGTCATAACAATTATTTCATCAACTCTTCTAGCAATTGATCTGACTACGTTTCGCAAACGCTCTTCCGGGTTTGGGAGAATACTATGGAATGTTATGACTACTGGTTTGTCCAGTAATTCCAAAAAAGCAAGAAGATTGTCTCCTTTATCTCCTCCGAAAATACCGAACTCGTGCTGGACGCAGACTAATATTATTGAATCGTCGTCGTTTATTTTTTTAGCGATTTCGAGATAGTCATCCATGTTTGTGTCCGAGATTTGATAATGGACATTTTTTGGGTAATTGTAAATGTTTAAGCCGTTGTTGTTCATTGCGAGAATTTTTGCGCCGATGTAAGGAGAGAAACGGCGGTCGATTGCGTCTGTTAAATCGCGCGTGAAAGTTGCAATACCACATTCTCTCGGCGGATAAGTGCCGACGTATAAAATGTACGAATCGTTCGAGTTTGAATCACCGCTCTTTGTCATGGGAGATGAAAGTGGTTATAGATTTTAAATGTTGCGCTTGTTGATTGGCTCGCTTCGCTCACAGTTATTAATTAAATTTTTCCAGACATTCGTCAAGGAAAAATTTTGGGAGAAAAATGTTAATGTAAAAGACCTTAGATATAATTATGATTACTACTAAGAAATAGACTTATATTAAAAAATAATTAATTTCTTCCCCAATCATCTTCAATTCTTACAATGTCTTTTTCATCAAAGTTGCCTAAGCTGATTTCTAGAACTCTTGCTTCCCTAGATAAACCTTGAAGCCTGTGCTTTGTTTTTTTCGGAATGAAAATTTCATCGCCTTTTTTTGCTGTGAATGTTTTTTTTCTGATTGTAACTTTGACTGGATTGTCTAAAACTTTCCAGAACTCACTTCGATTTTTGTGGAATTGAAGAGATGTTCTTTTTCTTGCGTTTATAGTTATTATTTTCACAGTTGATTTTTTATTCAGAGTGAATTGTTCAAATTTACCCCAAGGACGATTTGACACCAGCTTTTTCATGATGTGATTAAGTTAGGAGAGTTTATAATTATTTTGAATTGTTCCGAGCCTTCTCGCAACCCCGCTCAAATCAGGGCTACATGGAAATTCGCAAAGTTGCTCGGCTTACGCCAGGCTTCTCCACTATGGAATTATTTTAATGTTTAAAATTGATAATCGTTTGTTTATAGTAAATAATAATTGATGAATCTAAGTTAACATAATGCAATCTGAACGAGCTTGCGAGTTCCAATCATCAAACAAAAACATTTATTAAACTCGTCTTCTTATTTATTATATAAAAGAGGATAAAATGAATATAGCGATAAACGGCTTCGGCCGAATTGGACGGGTTATTTTTCGAGTTTGTATGGAGAGAAAGTTAAATGTTGTTGCAATAAATGATCCGCATGATATTAAGAGTACGGCGTATCTTTTGAAATATGATTCTGTTTATGGAAATTTTCATGGGAAGATTGTGATTAAAGGGCCGGATATGTTAATTGTTAATGGAAAGAAAATCGTTGTTGTGCATGAACGGGATCCTGAGAAGCTGCCGTGGAAAAAGTTAGGAATTGATGTTGTTGTTGAAAGCACGGGTGCGTTTCGCGACGCTAAAAAAGCGGCGAAGCATTTGAAAGCAGGCGCGAAGAAAGTTATTATTTCTGCTCCGGCAGAGAATCACGACGCGACTATTTTACCTGGAGTTAATACAGAAGTTCTGAATAAAAACTTGAAAATTATTTCATGCGCGTCATGTACTACGAATGCGTTGGGGCCGGTTGCAAAAGTTCTTGAAGAGAATTTTGGAATTGAAAAAGGAATGATGAACACGATTCATGCTTACACTTCGTCGCAAGGATTAATTGATGATGATGCAAGAAAGCTAAGAAGAGGAAGAGCTGGAGCAGTGAATATTGTGCCTTCAACTTCCGGCGCGACAACAGCGACGGCAGAGGCGCTTCCCTATTTAAGAAATAAATTAGATGGCTTGGCGATTCGTGTGCCTGTTATGAACGGTTCAATTGTTGATTTTACTGTTTTGTTAAAGAAGAAAGTTTCAGTTCAACAAGTTAACGATGCGTTTAAGAAAGCTGCTGCGGGAAAGTTAAAGGGTATTATGGGTTATACAGAAGATGAAATTGTTTCAACTGACATAATCGGCGACAAGCGAAGTTCAATTATTGACGGTTTATCTACGAAGGTTGTCGGCGGAAATTTGGTTAAGGTTCTGTCATGGTATGATAATGAGTATGGTTATTCTAACAGATTGGTTGATTTGATTGTGTTGTTTGGAAAGAGTAAATAAATTAAAAATTAAAAAATCGGCCTTTGCATCCCTCTATTTGTGTTTCAGTTTGATTACTAAAAAATCCGAATTCCCAAGTTTGAAGTAAGGAAGTTAATTGATCTGGCAATAATTTGCATGTTCCGGATATATCCTTATATTGTTTGGCTTGACTTCGAGCTCGTCTTTGCATTTCAATAAATTGTTTATGTGTTAACATTCCAAACGAAAATTCATATAAAATAAATTCATTTAATACAAAGTCAACTTTCTTATTTTTCACAGAAAGTAAACAATAATCTTTTTTCAACCCTTTTATTTGCATTTGAGTTTCAATATCAAAAGTTACAAAAAATAAGTCAATCGAATCATTAACCATCACTTTGCTCTTTTCACAATTCACAGACGCATTCAAAAAACAATCATAGTCATTCCCACAATTTATTACTTTAGCATCAACTGAATTTATCAATAGAAATAAACCTAATAGCATAAAGATACTTAATGCTCCTTTTTTCATCCCACATTAAAACATCCAACCTATTTAAGCATATATCGTGTACATCATGCTATTTTTATTATTATATTTCCAGCTCTTCTTTTTTCTATCTTTAAATTTGTGAATAATTGGATTGTTCATTAATTCCATCAATAAGGAAAGTTTAAAAGAATTGTTAACATGAATATGGTATAAAGAAAGAGGTTGAGATGAAAATTCGAAAAGCTAAAAAGAGTGAGTTAAAGGAAATTGCTTTGTTGATGAAAAAAGAACTTGGCAAGCCACCTTATAATGAAAAAGAGTCAATTAATAATGTGATTAAAAGTTTGGCTTTTTACTTTAAAATTGGAGAGATTTATGTTTATTTAATTGAGAAAGAAATTGCCGGAGTTGTTGTCTTTAAGATTGAACAATATTGGGAAGGTAAAGTTATTATCATTGAAGATTTAATTGTTAAACATGAATTCAAAAGAAAAGGAATCGGAAAAGAATTGATGAAATTCGTCGAAGATTATGCAAAGAAAAAAAAGATAAAATCAATTTATTTCTCTACAAATAAAGATGCTGAAGCTGTTGGATTTTATGAAAAGATTGGATATGTTAAAAGCAAGAAAACAATTTTCATGAGGAAGAAACAAACATGAAACTCCCAACACTATCATCATACAATTTTAAGAACAAACTCGTCTTGCTAAGAAGCGACTTGAACAGCGACGTGAAAAATGGAAAGATTTTAGATTCTGTTAGGATTAAAGCGTCGGCTGAAACTATAAAAGAATTAAAGAAAAAAGGCGCGCGAGTTGTTGTAATTGCGCATCAAGGCAGGAAAGGAAATAAGGATTACACGACGCTAGAGCAACATGCTAAGCAACTCAATAAATACGTTAAAATAAAATATGTTAATGATGTGATAGGGAATGATGCTCTTGAAGAAGTGCGTTTATTGGGTTCTGGCGAGGCTTTGCTTTTGGATAATATAAGGTTTGTCGAAGACGAAATGTCTCCGAAAAACAAGCCGAATAAAATATTAAAGTTCTTTTTTCAGAATAAATATTTCAAGCCAGATTTTTATGTTAACGACGCTTTTTCAGTTTCTCATAGGGAACAAACTTCTATAACTGAATTTCCAAAATATGTAAAGAGTTGTATTGGAAGAGTTATGGAGAGAGAGTTGGAAGCTTTGGAAAAATCTTCTTTGAAAGATACATTATATATTTTAGCAGGCGCGAAGCCAGAAGACAATATGAAATTGATGAAATCTGGAAGAAGAATTCTTGCTGGAGGTTTGTTCGGACAATTGTGCTTGATTACTAATGGAGTTGAGCTTGGTTATATGAATAAATATTTTGAAAAAACCGGCAATATAAAGTATGTTCCTGAATTGAAGAAGTTGATTAAAAAATGTAAAGTCATAACTCCCTTGGATTTCGCTGTAAATAAAAATGGAAAAAGAGTTGAAATAAAGCTTGAAGAATTTCCGTCTGAATATGAGATTTATGATATTGGAGAAAAGACGCAGGAGATTTTTGTTAAAGAAATTCTAAAAGCAAAAAGTGTTTATGTGAAAGGGCCGTTGGGATATTGTGAAGAGGAAAAGTTTGCAGAAGGAACCTACGCTGTTTTAAGAGCTGTTGCAAAAAACAATGGTTTCTCTTTAATCGGAGGAGGACATATTAGTAATGCGATTGTGAGAAGCGGGATAAGTAAGAAAAAATTTGGATACATTAGTTTAAGCGGCGGAGCTTTGATAAGTTATTTAGCGGGTGAGAAGTTGGTTGGTGTTGAGGTTTTGAAAGAAATGAAACAACAAATACAAATACCAAAAGTATGATAAAAATTATCCAAGATTATTTAGTAAAGAGAAGTCCAGATTAAAAAAGTTTCTACCTAAAGAGGTAATTATTGAGTATGTTGGTAGTTCTTCTGTTCCAGGATTAGGGGGTAAAGGAATAATAGATATAGTTGTATTTTGTAAAATAAATCAAATCGCAGGGATTATGAAATTATTAACTAATAATAAATATGAATATAACCCAAATACAGCTGACGATAAAAGAAAATTTTTCAGCAGAAGAGTTTTACACAAAGAAAAAGAAAGACGAGTTCATTTACATTTAACATCAAACAAAGAAACGTTTAATTCATTTATTGCTTTTAGATATTACTTAATAAAACATAATGATGTTAGAGATGAATATGCAAAAATAAAAAAAGAAGGTTCAAAAATTTCAAGAGGAAATAAAGAAAAGTATAATGAACAGAAAATGGATTTTCTAACTGAAACTGCTAAAAAAGCAATATTGGAGTTGAAATGAAATATACCATTACCCTTATCGCTTAATCATTCCCGAATCCAAGCTTCTAATATTTTATATTTTATTTTATATTTTAAGAATAGTTTTTTTATTGTTTGAGTTTCTTGTGAAGGAACTAGTATTGTATTAGGGGAAAGTTTTTCTCCATTGATATTTTCTATCAAACCTTTTTGGATATATTCTTTTTTTCCTTTTTTTAGAGAGTAACCGAATGCTTCGCGAATAAACTTCATTTTATCTTTTCTTTTTATATCGCTTAAAGAATAATAAAATAAATGATAGTGGGTTGTTTTTTCCGACATTTCTTTATATTGGCTATAGAGTATTATTCCGGAACTAATAATTTCGTCCCTTAACTCCTTCCATTTTTCCTCCATTAAACCGCCGACTATAAAATTAATTGGATAAGAGATATTTTTTAGTTTCCATGTTTTTTCTGATTTTACCTCAAAACTTTTTAGAAGTGAAGATAATTCTCTTTCTATATTTTTTGTTTCTTTTTCGTTTTTAATATTAAAGAATAAATCAATATCACTCTCTTTATCACTTGTTTTTTTAGCAATGCTGCCGAATAATATAATTTCATTTATTTCTTTAATTAGTTCTTCATCTTCAAAGATTGAAGAAAGAAAATCATAAATATATGCTATTGCTTTTGACATTTTATTTTTTTTCAACTAAATGTTTAATTTCAAAAATATTCTTAATTGCGTCTTGGACTATTTTTTCATCTTTTGATTTTCCATAACATAATTTATTTCTATAAGTTTCTTGATTTACCAATAACTCAAACAGTCTTTCTTTTAAAGGAAAATCAAAGTTAAATTTTAATTCTGCAATTCTTTTAGAAGCGAAAAAACGATGATTAACACTGAAACTCGGTTCAACTAATTTCTTCTCATGAAGATATAATGCAAACAAGTTTGCTGCGGCTTCTGAAGCAGAAAACCCAATTATTTTCTGCCTTTCCACTAACAATCCTGCTTTAATTTTCTCATTTATATCGTCGATAAATTCTTTTATTATTTTTTTATGCTCTTCTATTGTTGTCATAATTTAACCAATGATTTATAATTTATAAAACTTTCTGTTACTTATCACAGAATTTATGTTATTTATCACATAAAATATGTTACATGTCACGAAGGGTTTTTGAATTATTATTGTGATAGTTTGTTATAATTATATAGTGACACTACCAGAAAAATTTATATAGCCACATTATACTACCTAGTAGTATGAAACAAAAAATAAGCATAAGCATAGATGAAGAAACTATCAAACATATTGAGAAATTCGTTGAGAAAGGGACGTTTAGAAACAAGAGCCACGCCGTTGAATTCGCTGTAAATAAAGTTTTGGAGGCTCAAAATGATAGATAAAGAAATGCAAGAAAGAATAAATGCTGTCAAGAAAAGAGTAGCCGAAGGTAGGATATCAAGAATCATACCCTATCAAGAATTGACTTCTGGAGATCCTTCTAAAGAAAGAATGTTAGGTAGATTAGAAGCATATTTGCAAACAGGAGTTGTTATTGATCACGATGATTTGATTAAAGTTATTGATGAATATAAATTTTCTCCTGAAGAGTATGCTCATTTAGTTCCTTTAGCTCAAACAGGAATTATTGAAGGGTTAGTTCAAGAACCAGATAACTTGGAACATTATGGAATGAGAATGAAATGTTTTAGTTCATTAGCAAATAAATTTTTTGAGGAGAAAAAAATGGGTAGTGGAGCAGATACAATAAATTATGAACATTCCAGAAATTAGAACTGAATCAAGAACAGGTAAAACTTTTGACCAAATGACTCCTGAAGAAAAAGAAAGTTATATCAGGGAATTAAAAAAAACTGCTGATTGGATTTACGAACATGGCACTGTAATAGAAGATGACAGAGATAGGTATGATAGATATGCAAGAAGTCACTAATCGCAAATTGGTTAGTTAAATCTTGAATTAACAATCATTTTATAAATTACTAATTCTTAATAATTTTGCAAAAGAGGATAAAATGATAGGTGGTTTTGATGTTGTAACATTCGGCGGAGCTGTAGTGGATGTATTCTTAGATACTGACTTAGCTGAGACAAAGGGGAAATTATGTTATAATGTCGGGGAAAAAATTCTTGTGAAAAATGTTAGGTTTGATGTTGGCGGCGGTGCGACGAATACAGGAGTTGCGTTTGCGCGTTTGGGTTTGAGAACTGGTTCGATAATTAAAATTGGCGACGACGATAATGGACAAAGAATTTTGAATAATTTGAGAAGCGAGGGCGTGAAATTTCTTGGACGAATTGAAAAAGGAAAAAACAGCGGCTATTCTGTTATTCTTGATTCAAGGGAGCATGACAGAACAATCCTGACTTACAAAGGAGTTAATGATGAAATTATTTTGAATGATGTTCGGCGTTTTCGGACAAAATGGCTTTATTTGTCGTCGTTGTTGGAAAAGAGTTTTAAGACACAATTAAAACTTGCTGAATTGTTGAAGAAGAAAGGAATTAAGATTGCATTTAATCCAAGCGCATATCAAATAAAGAAAATGAATATAAAACCTCTCTTAAAAATTTGTGATATTATTGTTTTGAATAAAGAAGAGGCGCAGATATTGGTTAAGGGGAAGTCGCTTCCTGATTTGTTAAAGAATATTCATAGTCTTGGTGTTAGAATTGTTGTGATAACTGATAAGAATAAAAGGGTTGGTTGTTATGATGGAAATAGAATGTACACAATCAAGCCGCATGAAAATGTTAAAGTTGTTGAGCGAACAGGAGCCGGCGACGCTTTCGCGTCGGGATTTGTTGCAGGACAAATTGTTGGCATGAGCATAGATGAATCATTAGAATTGGCATTAAAAGAATCAGAATCTGTTTTAGGGCATTTTGGCGCGAAGAATAATTTATTAAATATGAATATTAAAAGATAATATAAAAGATGGTGAAAGAAATAATTTATGTTAAATCATTTGAAGAAGATTTGGTATTGAAAACTTTGAAAGGGAAAAAGAAAGTTCGTTTTCAGACAATGGACGATATTGTTAAAACTAAAACAATTAAGCTTAATACCAATAGTTTTGGAAGAAAAAAAAGACTTGCTTGTACGATAATTCACAAAAATTATTTGAAGACGTATCGTCCCCAAGGATTAATATTCAAGACTAAACAAAAACCAAATCACGTTACTCCTTTTGATCTTGTGCTTCTAACAGACACAGACAAAATAATTGTTCAATATTATCGTATCAAAGATAGCTTGCATGAATATTACAATAATAAACTAATTAAGGGACATAAGAAATTTATTTTCAAAACAATTGATGCATTGATAAAAAGATATCCTACTCCTGAGAAAGTTTGGCAGGAAGTTAACAAATTTAGGATGGCACATGGAAGAAAACAACTTGAAAAACAAAAATATAGATTGGTTGAATATAATGAAGCTATGTTTACGAAAAATGTGAAAATAACTCCTGTTGCAATTTTTGGTTATAGAAAAAATTCTCGAGAAAAGGCAAAGAAACTTGGATTGCCGCATTACATTTCAACAAGAAAATTTTATGAGAGAGTTATGGAAAATGAAAAGTAAAGTTATTTTTATTATAGGAAGATTTCAGCCATTCCATTTAGGGCATCTCGCTATAATAAAAAAGTATTATCTTAAAGGTTATAAAATTAAAGTTGGAATAGGTTCTTCTCAACATTCACATACAAAAAGAAACCCCTTTACAATTCATGAAAGAGAGACCATGATAAGACTTGCTTTCAAAGACAAAAAAATCAGAAATTATAAAATTTATTATATTCCTGATATAAATAATAATATAAAATATGCGCAGCATGTTGAAAAAATAGTAGGGCATTTTGATATTTTATTTACCGGAAACAAAACTGTAAAAAAGATATTTGACAAATATTGCTCTATTGAAGGATGTAAAATTCATCATTTCAGCGAATCAAAAAGCAGAGTTAAAGGAATTAAAGCGAGTGATATTCGTAAAAAATGGTTGTCTAAAGAAAGCAAAAAAGATATTTCAAAATCAGTATTTGAATACTTAAAGAAAATAGACGCTAAAAAAAGATTGAAAAAACTTCATTCAATAAAAACTAATCTTTTCTTTTAAAAATTCTATCTTGTAATTTCTTTGTTGAATTATCTAATCTATTTGTTACGTCCCATTTATAGTCAACAAAATTTATTCCGACGACAAATGCTGCCACACGCGCCAGTTTTCCTGGATCTAAACTATGCACAAAATCAGAGAATCCTCTAGTTATACTTTCTAAAGAATCCATATTTTCTGAAACGTAATACGCTCCGGCAGCAGCAAGACTAAGATAAACTGCATCTAATGTAAAAGATGCTCCAACTCTGTGAACTACCCACGGACTAAAGTCAGGGGCGTCCACGTGCTAACTCAAAATTAA
>CAYXNP010000003.1:0-102746 GCA_964466575.1 Candidatus Woesearchaeota archaeon
AATTTTGAGTTAGCACGTGGACGCCCCTGACTTTAGTCTGTGGGTAGTTCACAGACCCTTATAAAATGGAATTTTCTTGGCAATCAATGAAAAAATTATTAAATATCAGAAGCGATATTCTTTTAACATTTATGCATCGCACTTGCTGGAGAACTTTTTGTACAAATGAAGTAACAGGTAATGGTCATAAGGCATTAACTAATTTTTTTGGAAATGAATCTTGGAAAAATGCAACAAATGAAGAAAATTTAATTGAGATATATAAAATGAATATTTTGAAGGAAAGAAATGATGCAGTAATATTAAGTACACAAATTAAATCTTCCAGTAATTTTTCTTACACCTTAATTTTTATAACTCACAAAACAGAAGGGGATAACCCTTGGATGAAGTCAATACGAGAAGTTAAGGAAGAAATAGAAAAGCATTCTGATTTGGCCGTTAAAATGTCTCTAGATATTATTAAGAATAGACAAGCGACTTTGGATTTTTAGATAAGCTTAAATATATTAATTTCATTTATTTAATATGAAAAAGAGTGGTGTTTCTTATATTAATCGTAGTAGTCTTTTATATAAGAGTAAAGTTGAATATGCTGATTTTTGTATTAATCACGTCGAGGGATGTGCTCATGGTTGTAGGTTTCCATGTTATGCTTTTAATATGGCAAAGAGGTTTGGGAAAGTTAAAACTTATGCGGAATGGTGTAAACCAAAACTTGTTAAGAATGCGTTAGAACTTTTAGATAAGGAAATTCCGAAATATAAAAATGAAATTAAATATGTTCATTTATGCTTTACTACTGATCCTTTTATGTATAAATATCCAGAAGTAGGGAGTTTAACTTTGAAGATTATAAATAAATTAAATAAATCTGGAATAAGGTGTACTGTTTTGACTAAGGGAATTTATTCTAAGGAATTAACTAATACAAAAGAATATTCTAAGGAAAATGAATACGGGATAACATTGGTTTCATTAGATAATGATTTTAAGAAAAAGTTTGAACCCTTTAGTGCAGAATATAATGGACGAATAAAAGCATTGAAAAAGTTGCATGATGTTGGACTAAAGACATGGATTAGTATGGAACCATACCCAACACCTAATTTAGTTAAACAAGATTTGTTAAGAATATTAAAAGAAATTTCTTTTGTTGATAATATTATTTTTGGAAAGTTAAACTATAATATGAAAAGTAGTTCTTATGAGAGTAATGAAGATTTTTATGAGGAATGTGCACAAATAGTTGAACAATTTTGTAGAGATAGGGGAATAAAATATCATATTAAATATGGAACTAAAAAAAGGGATAATCATACAACTTCTAAAATTTTCAATCCTGTTCCATTGGTTAGTTTTCAAACATCTTGTTTTAGTCAAGATTTATTGGTTGCTTAATTTTCCAAAACTTTATTAATTTGTTTTCTTTTATCGCTGTATGTTATTGTCAAAAGCATGTCAGGATATCTCTAAGAATAATAAAGATATTCTATCTGTAATCTTAATGGGTTCAAGAGCAAGAGGTGATTTTAATGAAAATAGTGATTATGATTTAATGTTTATCACAAAGCGAGGAAAGAAATATGAACTTGAGAGAAATTATGAAAATTTAATTTATAAAAAAACAAAGATAAAAAATTCAATTGATATTCATTTGTGGCCAATTAACAGATTCAAGGAAGAATACAAAAAAGGCAACAGTTTTATTTATTGTGCTTTAAGAGATGGAAAAAAATTATATTTTAAATTGAGTTTAGATTTGGATTTGCCTTCTTGTAAAATTGCAGGAAAAGAGAGAATAAATCTTGCTAAAGAAAATCTTAATTTTTTAAGATTTCATTTAAAGTTTATGGAAAAAAAGCATAGAATAAACAAAAGATTTTTTGGGTTAGAGCTTGAAGAATTAGGGTATTGTGCTATGCATTTATGTTGGGCTGTTTGTATGTTAAATAATTTTTGCCCTATTTCAAAATATACTGTTTTAAATGAAAGCAAGAAATATTTTACAAAAAAAGAATTTGAAATCATAAAGAGAACTTATCAATTTTATTCTAATCCTGATTTTTATAGAAAAACAAATAGAAAATCTTTTTTTAAGTTTTTTAGAGCATTGGGTAAGATGATAAAGCGGATTGATTTGGAGTCAAAGTAATTCCTAATGGTTTGATTTCTCCGGCTACATCCCAAATTAGGTTTTCTTGAGAGATTTTGTTTGTTATCATATGCCCACCCAAACTGCGTCCCACCCTAATACCAAACAAAATCTCTGATTTAATTAAATTGGTTTTTGTAATGTAGGATGTAGCTGATTTCTCCAAAACTTTATTAATTCACTTTCTTTGATAATTTAAATAGAGGTATAATATGCCAGATGAATTTGGAAGACCGACAGTAGATGAGGTTCTTAGAAAATATGGAGGGAAAATAGAAAGCCAGATTAAGACAGCTGATGTAGGAGATGTTAATTGGAGTCGGGAGTATGTGACATTTAAACGCGAGATGGCGCCTGAACTTAATCGTTATGAAAAATGGGCAAGGAGTTTAGGAAATATTATCAAGTTGAATTCAAGTGAAAAAGATGAGGCAAAGATGAGGAAGTTCATTAAAATTGCTCATCTTGAAATTGAACCTTGGCAGGCATTGACTTTGAGTTTTATGACTTTTTTTGGAATTTTTATTTTAGCAGTGTTTATTTCAGTCGGCGTGATGTTCATTAAAGGATTTTCTTTTAACAATTTTCCTTTTTTGTTTTTCTTTTTGATGATGATTCTTTCGCTTTTTTTATTTTATTTTGTTAATGGTTATCCTCAGAGATTGGCAAATAGGTGGAGGCTTAAAGCGTCGTCGCAGATGGTGCCTGCAATTCTTTATGTTGTTGTTTATATGAGGCACACTCCTAATTTGGAAAAAGCGATTGCGTTTGCGTCGGAGCATTTGGATTATCCTTTGGCATTGGATTTGAAGAAAGTTTTTTATGATGTTCAAGTTGGAAAGTTTTCTACTATTAAAGAAAGCTTGGATAATTATCTTGAGGTTTGGAGAGATTATAGTATTGAGTTTATTGAGAGTTTTCATTTAATTGAGAGCAGCTTGTTTGAGCCAGATGATGCAAGAAGAATTGCGACTTTGGAAAAATCACTTGAAGTTGTTCTCGACGGTGTTTATGACAAGATGTTGAAGTTCACCCATGATGTTAAAAGTCCTTTGACAAATGTTTATATGCTTGGAGTTGTGCTGCCGACTTTGGCTTTGGCATTGCTGCCTCTTGCTTCAGCGATGCTGCAAGGAGCAATAAAATGGTATCATATTATGATTTTATTTAATTTAATTGTTCCATTTTTTGTTTTTTATTTGACGAGCAATGTTATGGTTCAAAGACCCGGAGGTTATGGCGAGACAACTTTGTTAGAAAGAAATCCTCTTTATCCAAAATATAAAAGCAAGGCCCCATATGTTACAGCGTTTTTTATTTGTCTGCCTCTTTTTATACTTGGATTTCTTCCTTTGATATTTCAATATACTTCTCTTCCAGAATTGATGGGAATTCAAAAGGATTATATGATGAATGAATTAGGATTAGGGCTTCTCGGTCAAGGAACAAAGTTTTTTGATTTTCAAACAAGGAATATTGGCGGCGTTGATGTTACGCATGGGCCGTTTGGTGTTGGAGCGCTGCTGTTAAGTTTGTTTATTCCGTTGGGAATTGTGTTATTTCTTTCGATTTCATTTAAGCTTAGAACAAGAGAATTAATTAAACATAGAGAAAATACAAAGCAATTAGAAGAGGAATTTACTTCTTCGTTGTTTCAATTAGGCAATCGTTTAGGAAATGGTGTTCCGCCCGAGTTGGCTTTTGGAAAAGTGGCTGAATCTTCAAGAGGATTAAGGACTGAAGATTTTTTCAGGAAAGTTAATTATAATATTCGAAAGAGCGGGATGAGTGTTGAGAGGGCAATTTTTGAAAGGCGTTTAGGAGCAATTTTGTATTATCCTTCTAATTTGATTGCAACTTCGATGAGAATTTTAATCGAGTCTTCTAAGAAAGGTTTGAAAATTGCTGCAGTAAGTTTGATGTCGATTTCAGAGTATGTTAAGAATATTAAAAAAATAAATGACCGCCTTAGAGATTTGCTGGCTGAAATTGCTTCTGATATGAAAAGCAACATGACTTTTTTAGCTCCGTTGCTTTCTGGAATTGTAATTGGTTTGGCTGCGATGATTACTGCGATTTTGAATAAGTTGAAGCTGGCAGAGTTGCAAGGAGACGATTTAGGCATTCAAAGTTTAGGAAATATTAATAAATTGTTTGATGTGTTTTATACTATTCCCCCTTATTATTTGCAGATTGCAGTTGGAATTTATATTATACAAATTATTTTTATTTTGACAGGCACTTTAGTTGCTGTTGATTCTGGCGAGGACAAATTGCAAAAGACGAGCAAGACTGGAAAAAATTTGATGAGCGGTGGTTTGCTGTATTTCCTGACTGCTTTGATTGGAATTTTAATATTGTCTATTTTAACTTCTGTTGTTTTAGCAAATCTTGGATCGTCTGGATAAAAATTTAACGCTTTGGTGAAATCTTCTCTTTTTGTGATTTTGTTTTCAGAAATGCCCACTAAATCGAGGTTATCACCTCGAAACCCGCCCTTTTTGATATGGCGTTTCCAATAAGTTAGCTGAAAACAAAATGGTTTCACCAAAGCCAATTTGAGTTAATTTTATTAACAATCTTTCTATATTAATTTATGGATAAAGGTTTGTCTGATGTTATCACAGTAATGGTTTTGGTTTCTTTAGTTTTGGTTGGTGTTGTTATTGTTTGGATGTCAGTGAGTGGTTTATTTTTTGATTTTAAAAAAGACACTTCAAGTGAGAGAGTTGATGAGCAACTTGGATTTAATGATAGTGTGGATTTTTGCGAGGATGGTTCCTGTGAACCAAAATGTGTGTCTGATTGGAGATGTGGTGAGTGGGGCGTTTGTTCTTCGAATTTTGATTTAAGTGATTTAATTTCAAATTCTATTGCTAGAGGTTTTGAGGCTAGAATTTGTTTAGATGATAATGGATGTGCTTTAGATAAAATTGAAAAGAGAGGATGTGATTTAGCAATATCTGTTGTTACTAAAAAAGTTGAGTGGTGTGGTGAAGATTATGTTGAGATTTATGAAAAAGAGAATCTTAAGTTGGTTAGCAGAGTTAAGGAAGGAGACATTGTTAATTTTACAAATTTTTTTAAGTTTGATGTTTCGTTTTTGACTGGAAATTTTGGAGGATATTGCAGTTATTGTTTTGATAGCTTAAAAAACTTTGATGAAATTGGAATTGATTGTGGCGGTGAAAATTGTCCAGAGTGTGTTTCAAAAAAACTTTTTGTTGACTGGTTGTATTATGTTATTGTTTTATCTTGGATGTGCCTGGCTGTTTTGTTATTAATTTATTATCTTATTACTCAAAAGAAGATTCGTTAGTTCATGTTAAGTAAACCTTGATTCTTAACATACTTTACTAATATTTGCTTGCTCCGAAGTCGCAAGTTATTGATACTCAGAAATGAGAACCACCAGCGGGTTCTTCACAGTTCCTGCAACCACTAACCACTTCGTTTGGATTTCTTCGTAAAAACGGTTTTAAGACGAAAATCCTGACCCGTCGGATTTGAGTTATTTATCCATGAGCCTGCGAATGCAAATGTTAAGTTAGCAACTTGACTTAACAGTTCAGTTACATTTATTAATTATAAATTTCTTTAGTGTTTATGGAATTGAAAAGAGGTATTAGGAAATTTTTTAGAGATAAAAAAGGAAATATATTTGATTTTATTAATGAGCATGTTATTGCTGTTATGGTTCTTGTTACTATGGCGATTGCGTTTGGGCTTTTGTATGCTTATGGTGATGACCTTCTTGATTTTTTTGATAAATTAATAAATTTTAGGAATTAATATGGGAAGAAAGAAAAGAGGGGAAATAGAATGGCAGATTGTGTATGCTATTTTGGCTGTGCTTTTAGTAGTGGGTGCGGCATTTTTGATAGTTAAATTTGATCTTTATTCTTATATAAGGTCGCTTCCTGTTTTTGGAGGCGATGATGTGAAACGGCCTGTTTTGATTGATGATTTGCCAGAAGATATTGTTCCTGAAGAAAATTTGCAGCCTTCTATTCCGGAAGGGGTTGTAAGTTATTCGAATGAAAAGAAATGTGGAATTACAGCGTATACAGAAGATGATTATTATCATGAAATGCTTTCTAATAGCCAGTATAAAACTCAGTATTATCTTAAAGAAGGCAATAAAATAAAAAGAAAAGATATTGGTTTGTTTGGAGTTGATAGATTCGATGCTGATAATGAAGTTGGAGTTTTGGAGACTGTTGATGATGCGAGCCAGGTGAATATTTATATAGATGAGATTAGGGATTTGAAGACCGGAGATTTTTTATTAAAATTAGATGGTTCTGTTGTTGTTCCGGGACAAGTTTCAGGAAAAGAAAATTTTTATTGTGGGGTTTTAGATGAGAATGGCTGCCCTGAAGGGTGTTATCAGGAACAAGCACATGTTAGCTGCGAAGTCAGAGGAGATGGAAAAGGCGAATGCAATTTGGGTTTTGATGTTTTAACATTTTTAGAAAATAAAGAGTTGAGTAATTATATTTGTGAACAGGGCTGCGGGGTTAGTTCTGTATGCGAAGGAACACATTCAAAAAATAGCCGGCATTATAAAGGACAAGCAGTTGATATTGGTTGTGGTGGGGATGTTGATAAAATGAATCTTATTAAAACTAAAATAAAAGAATTATATCCTTCAATAACAGTTCCAAGTCCTGATAGTAAATGTAAATTTGATTGTAATGGGAATGAGCCTTGCTGTGAGATTCATGGAGATAGTGATTCTACTCCTTGTGGAAATCAGCATGTTCATTGTCAGTTTCAAGCTACAGCGAATTTAGCTAATTTACCTGGACCAGCGACGATTGGTTATGAAGATATTTCTTCTGACGATATTTCAGGTGTTATGAAATTTGTCAAGGATAATAAAGGGATTAGCGACGGAACTACAAAAAGAGGGTGTGATTACGATGTTAGTAATCCAATTATTTACGCGCAGTTAATTGAAAAATATTCTAAAAAAATTAATGCGCCTTCTTTGATGGTTTTGGCGTTGATGATTCAAGAAGGCGGCTGTAATCAAGCAGCTGTTAATAATAATGCAGATGGAAGTGAAGATGTCGGGGTGATGCAAGTGAATTCTAATACATTTAATGTTTTATGTAAAGATAAGAATGTTTTAGGAGTTTCTATTGGCAGCATTGATGATATAAAAGGAAGTGGCGAAGGAAAAACTGAAAAAAATATCGCATGTGCGATGGTTATTTTGCAAGAGAAATATAAAACTGTTGGAGATTCAGGAAAAGAAAAGGTTTATGAGAATAGTGTAAAGGATAATTGTAAAGATGCTAATCATCAAGAATTATATTTAACATATTCTGGGTGGTTGGCTGCCTTAAGATATTACAATGGATTAGATTGCCCAGATACGAAAGCAGATTATGTTGAAAAAGTTTCTAATATACACAATAATTTATATGATGAAATAAAAAGAATGAAGGAAACTGCATAAAATGGATAGAAAAGGATTTCTTGTCGGACCTGTTTTGAAAATTCTTCTCGCGATTATGGGAATTTTTTTGTTAGTTTATCTTGCTGTGATGTTGTTTTTTCCAGGCGATAATGTTAAAGAAAAATTTGAAAAGACTTTGAATGAAGTTGTGAGTGTTGTTGAGGCGTTAGATAAAGGCGAGACTGCGAAAATTGTTTTGATTGCGCCAAGCGGGACAGATAAAGAAATTTGGGAATTGATTTATGTTGATGAGGATTTGAAAAATTCTGGGGCGTATGGTGTAAAAAATGTTTGGGTTCCTAATTCCTGCAAGAATAATTGTTTGTGTGTTTGTCCATTTGAAGACAGGGAAATTGGGGGCGGAACAACCCTTGAAATTTATAAATATGAAGTTTTTTGCACCAAAGGGGTTTGCAAGGAATTAAAAGATTACACTGTTGATGAAACCAGCGACGTTGTTAAAGGAATTGGTATTGATTTAGCTGATATTGAAATTAAAAAAACAGAGGCGAATGTTATTTCGATTAATAGAAAATGAACAAAAAAGCATTAATCGGCGAGTTTACTTTTAAGAATTTATTATGGTGGATATTTTTTGTTTTGTTGCTTGTTGGAGTTGGATATTATTTAGCAAAGAGAGTTACTGGTTTTTAGTAAAAAATAAAAAGATGATTGTTTTGATATAAAGATGAAAAAAAGAGGAATGACTTCAAAGATGATTATTGGATTAATTATAGCTGCGATAGGATTTATATTTTTGACAGTATTATTAATGAGGTCGATAAAAATAGTTGATCCTGAAAGAGAAGTTTGTGCTTTGTCTGTTACTCATAGGAGTTCTTTTAATTTAGGTCCCTGGGAGCCAGGCAGAGAATATATTCCTTTGAATTGCAAAACACAAAAACTTTGTCTGCAGGGTTCTGGTGATAATTGTGCGACGACAGGAGTTATTTCAACTCCAAAAAATAAAGTTACTAATATAAAATTAAGCGATAAAGAAAGAGAAGCTCAAATAGAAATTTTAGATGTTGTTTCTGATGCAATGTACAGATGTCATGATATGTTGGGAAAAGGCAAGTTGAATTTTATGCCGCACTCATTATGGGATACTAATTATTGTGTTATTTGTACAAGAATTGGCGTCGATGATGAAACAAAGGCCAAGGGAAATATTCCTGTTGTGACCCAAGAAATGCTTAATGAATATATGCAAGATAGAGTTGTTCCTAATAGCGAGATTAGTTATTTAGAATTTATTTACGGAACAAGAGATGCTGATGATATGAAATTATATATTGAAGAGGCAGGGCAAAAAATTGAAGAGAGGGGAAGAGGAAGTATTGATTTGAAAAAAATAAGTGCAACAGATATTGATTTGAATAAAGGAAGTTATGCTATTATTGCGCAAGCAATTCCTGATGGAACTATTGGAAATTGGTTAGGGGCAACAGTAGGGGGGGTTGCTGTTGCAGGAGGAATTATTGCTGTTCCATTAACTTTAGGAAGTAGTTTAAGTGTTACTGGTGTTGGGATTGCAGTTTTAGCAGGAGGCGGTGCTGGAATGACATTTTATACTGCATCAACACCAAATAAGGAATTTACATATGGAATGCCTATGGTTATTCAATATGAAAGTGATTCTTTAAAAGTTTTGAATTGTTATGAATTTGAAGGTGCGCCTTAGTCCTCGAATGGAATCTGTTGAGAATATTTTTTGATTTAATTTTTGGAATAGTTATTGCCCACTTAATCGAGACTATCGTCTCGAGACCCACCCTTAATTCGTGCTTTGCGTTGCCAAAAATATTTGCTATCCCAAAAATTATTATTTTTTCAACAGAGCCTCGATATAAGTTAAATTTATAACATTCTTTTTGTTAATAGTTTCATGAAAAAGAGGCGAAGTTTAATTGTTGATAAAAGCGGGGAAATTGGAGATACAATGTATCCTGTTATAATTAGGGCATTGGTTTATCTTTTGTTTTTTTCTGCGATTTTATATTTTGTTTACAAATCTGCGACAGGAGCTTTGGTTTATGAACAGGCTTATGCAAAAGAAATTGGTTTGATGTTGGACAAAGCGAGGCCTGGAACAACTTTTTCAATTGATTTTGAAAAAGCATTGGAAGTTGCTGAGAAGAATGATGCGCTTGTTGAAAGAATTGTTGAGATTAATTCTGAATTAGGTTATGTAAAAATAAGATTGGCAAATGAAGGCGGATATGAATTTAGATTTTTTAATAATTATAAAATTGAAAATGAAATTGATGAAGAAAATAAACGCCTAATTATTAGGGTTGTGGAGGAATTGGCATGAAAAACTTAGATTTATTCGAAGACAAAAAAGGCGACGAAAAGATAATGTCTCTTTGGGAAATTTTTGTGCTTATGATGGTGGGTGTAGGAATTGTGGTTGGAGTCTTAGTTTATTATTCTGCTAGTATTGATGTAAGAGAAACTGAAATTAATTTGCTTTATGAAAAAATTGCTCTGTGTTTAAATGAAGATGGTTACTTAGCTGATGATTATTTTGAGTTGGGAAATAAAAATGAAGAAGAAGTGTTGAATATTTTTGAGAAGTGTAATTTGAATCCGAATGTAATATTTGACACCAGTGATTTTTATTTTGAAGCAAGACTTTATGATGAAAATGGTATTGTTGGCGAGCCGATTGTCGGAGGAAGCACATTACATCAAACTAATTGTCAAATTTTGGAAGATACTGGCGCAAAAGGAAAAGAATTTGCTAAATGTTTGAAAATAAGAGAGCCGATTAAATTTGAAATAAATGGCGAGAGCAAGAATGGAGTTTTAGAAATTCGTACAGCGTCGAATCAAAGAGGTTCGCGAATTTCAACTGGACAATAAAATGGAAATAAAAAAAATAAATTTTGGAAATAAAGCAGAAGTTGGAACTACCATGACGTGGTTTGTTGCGTTTATTATAATCTTTTTTTTGATGTATACTTATGTAATTGCCACTGGTTGGTTAGCGACGAAGAAGTATATTAGCGGCGAGAAGAATTCTTTGAAATTAAATCCAGGAGATGTTTCTGGAGATTTATCATTAACAAGAAATGTTTTAAATTTAGAAGTTGAAGGTGAGAAAAGTGTTAAGGCATTAATTTTTGAATGGGCAAATTTTAAAAAAAATGATGAGAGTTCTAATGCAAATAATCAGAGAGAGAAGATTGAGGATGAAATTAGGAATTATTTTTCTGAACTGGTTTCCATAAGTTCTACATTGGATTCAAATAAAAGGGACTGTCTTATTTTTTATGCTTCTTATGGCTCTAAGGAAAATTTAGTTTTGAGTGACGAGGAAAATAGAAATGTTGATTCTTATTTATTAAATTCAGATACTATTCTTGTTGTTAATGACTTGACTGGAAGTGATGTTAATAAAGTTCTTGTTTATAATAGGTTGAAATATATTCGCGGAACTTCTATTTTTTTTGAAGACAGCGAGATTATTTTAAAAACATATCAAAAGGAGGAATCATGTTAATAAATTTAAAAAATAAGCGAGGCGACATGGCTGTAATTATGGTTGTGTTTATGACATTGCTGCTTGTTGGTGTGGCATTGTATTATTTTAATACATCTAATAAAGCGTATGCAGAAACAATTCAAAATCCAGATATTTTAGATAAAGTTTATTTTCAAGAAGATCAGGCAAAATTTTATTTACAAGATTCTTTAGAAAGAGCAACGATAAATACATATCAGGATTTTATTGATAATGAATTATATATTGTGAATAGCG
Source organism: Candidatus Woesearchaeota archaeon (assembly GCA_964466575.1). Lineage (GTDB taxonomy): Archaea > Nanobdellota > Nanobdellia > Pacearchaeales > GW2011-AR1 > PFCY01. The sequence continues at coordinate 11,389 of CAYXNP010000003.1, forward strand.
TTAAGAAAGATGATTATTTAATTTTTGATAAGCCTTGGAATGAAGAGGAAAAATTTGAAAGAAAGTTGATTGAGAATTTTGGAATTGAAATTTCTAAATATAAGATTGAGGGTTTTGATTTAGGAAATATGGAAATTAATGCTGAAGCTAATAATATTTTTGTTAAGATGAAGAATTTTAATGCTGATTTTTCAACAACCGAGAATGAAGTAGGTGTTTCTTATGATAAGGAAATTAATGCTGAATTGAATTTGAATGAGTTTGGTTTGCATTCGTTTAAGGAAATTTCTGATGTTAAGGAATACTGCAAGGAAATTGCTAGTGCTGTTGAAAAAGGAAATTGTTATAGTGAAGTGCTGAAGAATTTTGATGTTAGCGCCGAGTTGATTAGAAAAGATGCCGGCGGAAATGTTATTACTGTGTTTACTGACGAAACAGGTGTTGCTGATGCTTATTCAGTTGTTACATTGAGAAGCAATAAAAGTTTTTTTATAGATAATTTTGGTTTTAAAAAAGTTGTGATTATTTTTATTGATAAAAGAATTAAGAAGTGAAACATAAAAAGATTTATAAATTGAAAATACTTGAAACAAATATGATAAAGAGGATGGATGCGAAATTAAAAAAGAGTGATAAGAAAGGTGAGATGGAATGGAAAATTGTTCTATTTGTGGTTGCTGCTTTAGGACTTGTTTTATTAGTACTCATTGCAACAAAAGGGTTAGGTTGGTTTTCTGAGATATTAGACTTACTTCCCGGAAGCATAAGTAATCAAATTACAAAATGTAAACAATTAGCAGTAGATAATAAATTTCTTGATGATGCTTATTGTGAAGTTGTAGAAAAAGTAAAAACTTCTAAAGGTAAAAGGGCAATAAATTGCGAACTTGGTGAGATAATACTAGAGACAGGACAATTGGATAACCCAAAAAGATGTGAGAACAGAGAAAGATCATATTGTACGGGGAAAGAATCACAAGCACTTGAAGATGAGAAATTGTGGAAACCCGAAGAGGTAAAGATTAATGATTACACTTGTGTAGAAGTTTTGGCTGGCACTTTTGTAACTCCGCCTGTTATTACTGGAAGTTGTGCTAACTCTAATGATTGTCGAAATTATAATGATGATAAGGGTTATTGTGAAGGAGTAGAAGGATGTGTATGGGATGATACTAAACCGGATAAGTGCGTTTCTACAACTGATTGTAATTCCAAAACAACTAGTGTTGCATGTGCTGCTGCTAGTGGTTGTACTTGGACTCCAAATGTAGCTTAAAAATAATAAATTTATAAAAAAATAAAAAAATGGCAAAACATGATGATGTGAGAAGTGCTCCTACAACGCTTTTGATTATTATCTTATTTATTGTTTCTATTGGTTATTTTGCGTATTCTGGATATGGGATTGTTAATTATATGCTTAGCCAGACATTTAGCGTAGTAACGGATTATTCTATGTTGAATTTTATTTCTGGAATAATTACTGTTTTGGCAAGTATTGTTGTTTTTATTGGATGTATTTATGCTTGGAGATTAAAAAGCCCTGTTTCTAACTTAATGATTTATGGCAGCCTTGGTTTTATATTAAAGAATATTTTAGAGGTATTTGACGTTGTAGTTAAATTAGTTCAGTTAGATGTAGTCACGAGATATAATATTATGTACGCTAGTGCAGAAATTGGGAAAAATATATTCCATACTGGATTTTGGATTTTTGTAGCTCTCTTTTTTTCTGTTCAGTCTTTTAGAGATAATTTAATTGATTAAAATGTCAGATGATTATTCGACTTCTAGTGAAAGAAGAAATAAACGCAAAGATAAAAAACGTAATAAGAAAAAACACCCTTATAAAAAAGGCGGAAGTCAGAGATTGATGAATGTTGGGAAGAAAAAATGATTTCTCCAAAATGTGATATTTGTGGAAAAGAGTTAAGTGAGTTTGGAGCATTGTTATTTTCTCCTCCGGATAAAAGTGGAAACGTTAGAAAATTTCATATTTGTAAGAATTGTTATTTTAAGATTAAAGAAGAGAATGGTTTTTGATGTGTGGAAATTTAGCTACTCACTTTGTTCGCAGTGTAAGACACTGAGGGGCACCAAGGTTCCCCTTACACTAACCCATCCTTTGAGTTAGCTTGAATCAACTTCCCTTAATAATGTTAATTTAGATTTACTATTTATGATTGTATAATAAAAATATTAAGTTGATTGTTGTAGTTGGAGCGTGTCTAAAAATAGTTTTTTCTAATGACTTATTCCAACGCAATTTCATAGTCCCACCACCCACAACTCGCAACCCCACTCCTTCCCTATCGCGCGAACCCAAACGTGAAGTCACTCGCCCCAACCACCCACCCGAGTAGTTAGTGAATTAATGAAATTGCGTCGATAATAAATTTAATATTAGCTGAATTATTAGACACGCTCTTGTAGTTGTTATATTAAAAATCAAATAATTTTACCACGTAATTACTTCAAATTTATAAACCATCTTTTGCTATTAAAATTATGATAGAGGTGTGGTTTTTGATTGCTGTTGGATTGATTGCAGTTATATTTGCAAGTATTCAAGATTTGAAAAAGAGAGAAGTTACAAATTGGATTAGTTTTTCTTTGATAGTTTTTGCGCTGGGGTTTAGGTTTTTTTATTCGCTGTTTAGCGGGGAGAGTTTTCAGGATTTGAATTTTTTTTATTATGGTTTAATTGGATTGGGAATTTTTTTAGTGATAGGACATTTGTTTTATTATGGACGGGTTTTTGCAGGAGGTGATGCAAAGCTGATGATTGCGTTAGGTACAGTTTTGCCTTTATCAAATTCTTTTAATGAGAACTTGAATTTATTTGTTATGTTCTTATTTTTGTTTTTAGTTGTTGGGGGTATTTATGGAATTCTTTGGAGTTTTGTTTTAGTTGTTAAACATTGGAAGAATTTTGCTAAAGAATATAAGAAGCAATTTATTTTATATAAAAAGTTTATGAATTCTTTTTTTGTATCGGCGCTGCTGGTTATTATTATTGGCATTGTTTTTGATATGTTGGTTTTGTATTTGGGGGTGATTTTGTTTTTATTGCCTGTTGTTTATATTTATGCGAAGGCAATTGATGAAAGTTGCATGGTTAAAAAAATTAAATCTTCGAAGTTGGTTGAGGGCGATTGGATTTATAATGATATTAAAATACGCCGGGGTGTTGTAGTTAAAGCAAAATGGGAAGGCGTTAGTATGAAAGATATTTTGGCAATTAAAAAAAATAAGAAATTTGTTTTAGTGAGGGAAGGAATTCCGTTTGTGCCGGTTTTCTTTTTTACGTTTTTGATTTTGGTTTTTATGTGGTTTAGCGGAAGTGTTGTTGGGTTTTTTTAATTTGAAATTCGCGAGCTCATTCTTATTGTAGCTGTGAATCAGATTTTGTTAAGAGAAAATTTGAGAGAGATTGTTAATGTTAACTTTTGAAAGGTTATTAATGGGGTTGTTTTATTAGGATTGTATATAAAAACTTTTAAGGTATTCTTCTCGGCAATCTAATTTCATCTGAGCTCAAAACTTTTATTTTTGTTTCTTCTTTTACTTTTTTCATTTCTTTTTTGTCTTTGTTTTCTTTTAAAATTTCCTTCAATTCAATTAATTCTTCTTCAGAAGCTTGGTGGCGTTTAGAATTTAAATCTTCTTTGTTGTAAACTGGGAGAAGGTTAATTATTATTTCTCCGAGAACTTTGTTGACAAACATTGAAACGTCTTTGGGTTTAAGGTTTGATTTTATGTTTTGAGATATTTCTTTTGCTAATGTAAATATTGATTCTGGCAAGTCTTCAGTGTCGAAAACTTCTTTTTTTGGAATAAGAATTATGTGGCCTTTTGAAATTGGATTGATTTCTAAAACTGCGATAGCGTCATTGTTTTCAGCGATTTTGTGCGATGGAATTTCTTCTGATGCAATTAATCTGAATGGTGACTGCTGCATTTTTGAAGAAGCGTTTGGAGATTGTTCTGAATCAGGAAGGTCTTTTATTAATTTGTTTTGGATTAGAAATTGCTCTAATTGTTCTGGAGTCATTTGTTCTAATTGGCGCTTCGCGCCTTCTTTGCTTTCTGGTGGAAATGAATTTTCAATTTGCTGGATGATTTGTTTTTTAATTTGTTCTGTTTGAGAATGTGTGAGTGGCATGAAATAGTGAATACAAAGAGGTTTAAGAAATTATTGGAAAAAATGGCTCTGTTGAAAATCTTTTTTATTGGAATTTTTTGTGTCAGTAATCGCCCACTAAATTTCGTCTCCATTTTATTCCGACGAAAACCCACTAATCAGGGAGGAGCCTCTACCTTCGAGGTTGAGGGGAGGGAGGCGGGAAGGAAATCTGATATAATACTAAATTCTTTTTGATAAAAATTTGCTGCTTCGCAGAATTAATGCTCACAAATTGGACTTCGTCACAATTTGTTCGACGAAAAATGATAATGCAAAATTTTTTTAAGGGGGCAAAATGTAAAGATTATTAGTTATATAATTTGTCGAAATTTAACGTAAAGATACCCCGCCCTTTAGGGCGAGGAGTATCTCACCCTCTTTTGTGCTTTGCGTTTCCAAGAATTTAGTCTGACACAAAAAATTCATGCTTTTTCAACAGAGCCGGAAAAAATGGTTAGCTCTAACGAGCTCACTTATTGGGTTATGTTAACTTAGATTTATCCTTAATTAGTGATAGTTGTTTTATTTAATCAAAATTAATAATCGAGCAACTTGTTGCGAGGTAATCATCCAAAAGCCCTTCGCATATCGACGATTTCTACAGAATTAACATTCTCGATTTTTCTTAATTTTTCTTCGAATGAATCAAGTTCTTTGCTTTCATCCCAAGCGAAAAAAAGTATCAATGCATTTAATCCAAACGCAATTGGCTCTGTAGTGATTTTGAGATTTTTTGTTTCTGCTATTTTTGCAAGAGCTTCTACTTTTTTCTTGATTTTTTCTAAATCTGTGTCTGGAGATGAAGGCATTAATTTTATTTTAACTGCTGCGATTCCCATTTTCAATTTGAAATCGGAAAGAAGGTTTATAAGTTTTTAGGAGCTCTTTTGAAATCTTTTTCTTTGGAATTTTTTGAGTTAGTAATCGCCCACTGAATTTTTTTCTTCGAAAGAAAACCCACTCTAATTCATTCCTTGAGTTTTCCAACAAGTTAGCTAATCTCAAAAAATTCATACTTTCAACAAAGCCAGTTTTTAGGAAAAGGTTTATAAATTTTAAATTGTTTAGTTAAATAATAAAAATGGCAAGTGAATTAGTATATTATTGGACTTCTCCTTTTCTTATAATCCTTTTTTTAATTATGGGGTTGTTCTTATTTATTTTTTGGATTTTGATGCTGGTGGATGCTGTTCAAAGGAAGTTTAAAGGGCCAAATGATAAATTGGTTTGGGTTTTAGTATTAATATTTCTTAATTTGATTGGAGCAATTATTTATTATTTTGTTGTTTATTCTAAAGTTAAAAGATAGTTCTTAACAATAATACTTAAAAATGGATGTGATTTTGTTTAGTTATGCAAAACGGTGAGAATTATGAAAAGATTCTTGAGAGAATTTCAAGAAGTTCGGGTGTTGAAAAAGAAGAGCTTGATAGGCGGGTTGAAGCGAAGCGGGCGAAGTTGAGCGGTTTGATAAGTAAGGACGGGGCTGCTCAGATAATTGCGGCGGAATTGGGAATTAGTTTTGATAATGAACGAATGAAAATTAATGAGCTGCTGCCTGGAATGAAACGAGCGAATGTGGTTGGGAAAGTTATAAGTTTATTTCCTGTTCGGACTTTTGAAAGACAAGGAAAGAAAAATAAAGTTGTGAATTTTATCATCGCAGATGAGACTTCCAATATTAAAGTTGTTTTGTGGGATACAAATCATATTGAGCTGATTGAGAAAAATCAGATTGAGAAAAATACAGTTGTTGAAATTTATAATGGCTCTGTGCGAGAGGGCGAGTTGCATTTAGGAAGTTTTTCTGAGTTTAAGATAAGCAATGAGCAGATTAATAATGTTAAGACAGAAATTATTTCTGCAGAGAGGAAGATTTCTGATTTTGTCCAAGGTGCGAATGTTAGAGTAAGGGCGTTTGTTGTTCAGGCATTTCCTCCTCGGCAATTTGAATCAAAGGTTAATCCTGGAGAAAAAGGGGTTTTGATGAATATAGTTTTAGATGACGGCAGTGAGACAATTCGAGCAGTGATGTTTGGAGATATAATTAAGGAATTGGGTTTAAGCGATTTAGAAGATATTAATATTGTTGAAAAAGAAAAAAAAGATTTGCTTGGAAAGGAAATGTTTTTTACAGGCAATGTTAGACTTAATTCTTATTTTAATAATTTAGAATTTAGCGTAAATAAAATCGATAGCGTTGATGTTTCTGAGTTGATTAAGGTTTTGGAGAAGTAAGATTGCTTTGATTCGCATATAATATTAACTAGATTAAATTTTTATGATCTTGATAAATTTATTTTTTAATTTATTACGAGTTTGCGAGTAGTAATTTTTTAGGAAGATTAATAAATCTTTGATTCTTTAATGAAACATGAAAAAGAAAGAGAGTGCAATTAAATTGATATTATTTTATCTTGCGTTGGTAATGGGGCTTTTTGCTCTCGCTGTTTTAATATACGGAATAATAATTTCTTTGGTTTAAGATGGTTGATTTTGATATATTGAATTGGATGTCAAATTTTATTAATTACACAATCTTTGCATTTATTTCAATTAATCTTGTTTTAACATCATGTTTTAGTCAACCGCAAATGTTAATAACTGCGTTTGGCTTATTTATTTCAGTATTAATTCAATTAATATATGTTATAATAAAGAGGATATAAAATGTTAGCTAAAACACATCTTGCAGTTAGTATTTTGGCGATTTTGCTTTTTATTCCAATTGTTACACATCCTATTTCTTTTGTTATAATCGCGTTGGTTGCAACTTTAATTCCTGATATTGATTCTGGATTTTCAACTTTTGGAAAACGCCCTACGTTTAGGCCTTTGCAGGTTTTTGTTAAACATCGCGGCTTGTTTCATAGCTTTACATTCCTATTATTAATAACAGTCTTTTTTGTATTGTTTTTACCTGTTGTGGCACTTCCTTTATTTTTAGCGTATAGTCTGCATTTACTTGTTGATAGTTTTACAATTGAGGGGATTCGGCCGTTTTATCCATCGAAGAAAGGTGTTAGCGGGAAGATAAGAACAGGAGGAAAGTTTGAAACCGGGTTTTTTGCTGCTTTTGTTATAGTTGATATTTTAATGTTTTTTATATTAATGAGTAATTTGTTTTAAAAAAGTAAGATTAGAAAAGTATTTAAGTATTAACGTCTTACTTTTTGCATGGTAGAAATAACTAGAATAAGCACAAAAGGTCAGATTGTAATTCCAAGAAGAATCAGAGATAAATTTGAACTTGAGGAAGGTAATGTTTTATCAGTAATGGAAAGCGATGATGCTATTGTTTTGAGAAAAATCGAATCTTCAAAAGTAAAATCATGGGAAGAAGCTACAAAACCATTTAGAGATGCTTCTAAAAAATCAGGGTTTACACAAGAAGATTTATTTAAAATAATTGCGGAGTCGAGGTTAAATTCAAAGAGAAACTGAAATGAAAGTTGTTCTTGATACGAATGTGTGGCTTTCAGGAATTTTCTGGAAAGGCGAAGCGCATAATTTAATTAATAATTGTTTTGATAAAAAAATTGAAATAATTATAAGTAAAGATATTTTAAATGAAATAATTGGTGTTGTTAACAGAGAAGAAAAATTTTCCAAGCATCTAAAAGACAAAAAAGAAAGTATTGAAGAATTGATTAGAACAATTTTATCTATCTCTCAACTAATTGAAACCAAAACAAAACTAGATATTGTTAAGGTGGATCCAAAAGATAATATTATTTTGGAAGTGGCGTTTGATGGAAAAGTGGATTATATTATAACTTATGATAGTCATTTGTTGAATATGTTTGAGTTTAGGGAGATAAAGATTTTAAATCCGGGAGAGTTTTTGAAAGAATTGAAGTGAAATTTAGAAAAAGAAATATATTTAAACTCTCTCTTCTTGATATGAAAAAGGGGCTATCAACAGCATACATTGCACTTATTGCTATTGCTATTCTTGTTGTTGCTGGAGGGGGTTATTATTTCTTTGTGAAAGGAAGTGGGGATACAAATGTTTCATCTGGACAAGAACAAATTGCAATTCAAAAGAATTTTGTAGATTGTGTTTCTGAAGTTCAAGATAACGTTAATGAACTTATTCCAGAAATTTCTGGGTATGAAGTTGTAAATATCAAAGAAGGTCAAAGTGGACAAACTACTTCTTTAAGATTAAGTTCAGGTGAAGAAGTAAGATTTTCGATTGATGTGGATAGAACAAAAAATTATAAAGATGCTTCTGGAAAAGCAGTTAGCATAAGGGTTATTAAACTTTCATCGAAAGGAGATTATAATGTTGCGGAAGATGCATTAAGGATAGTTGGTCTGGTGGTGGAAGTTACTCTTCTTTAAGAGGTTCTACTTTATTTAAGTCTGATGGAATAATTATACCGGCCGGACAGGAAGCAGATTATTTTAATTTGGAAAGGGTTATTTATTTACCGACGAGGCAGATTATTGTTGATATAGTTTTTAATGGTTTATACAATTCGGATGATACAGATGTTTTCCTTGAAGATTATTCTGATAGTGTTTGTTTTTAATATTTATTTTCTTAAACTCAACGACATCTAAATCCTGGAGTTGATGGGTCATTCATACTTTTTGGCCGCCGAATTTTGAAGAAGATTATTGATTGTATTTTATCTTTTTATATAAACTAGTTATTCTTTAATCTCTATTCTCTATCCAAATAATCTTTATAAAATCGAACTCTATGTTTATTTATGGTTAAGAAAGAAAGTAATGAAGAAGCTGATTCTGGGGAAGGAAATAAAGAATTTAAATTGACTGACTTGCCAGGTATTGGGCCTGCTGTTTCTGCGAAGCTAGAGAGTGCAGGAGTTTATGATATGATGTCGCTTGCTGTAATGGGGCCTGCTGAACTTGGCGACGCTGCCGGCGTTAGTCCTGCTGTAGCAAGAAAAGCAATTCAAGCTGCTCGAAATATGTTAGATTTAGGATTTCAGACTGGTACAGATTATGCAAAGAAAAGATCAAATGTTATTAATATTACAACTGGAAGCAAAAATTTAAATGAGCTTCTCGGGGGAAAGGGAGTTGAAAGCAGATCAATTACTGAATGTTTTGGAGCATATGGAAGCGGTAAGACTCAATTAGGTTTGACATTAGCTGTTAATGTGCAGCTGCCTGTTGAAAAAGGTGGAGCAAATGGAAAAGCAGTTTTTATTGATACTGAAGGAACATTCAGGCCTATAAGAATTAAACAAATTTCTGAGGCAATGGGAGCAAATCCAGAAAAAGTTTTAGGTAATATTTTTGTTGCGAGAGCATTTAATTCAGACCACCAAATCTTGCTTGTTGAAAAAATTTCAGAGATGATTAAGAATGGCGAGCCAATAAAACTTGTAATTGTTGATTCGTTGACTGCGCATTTTAGAGCAGAGTTTTCTGGAAGAGGAATGTTGGCTGACAGGCAACAACGTTTGAATAAGTATTTACATAACTTAATGAAACTTGCAGAACAGCATAATCTTGCTATTTATGTTACAAATCAAGTGATGTCAAATCCTGCACAGATGTTTGGAGATCCAACGACGGCGATTGGAGGAAATATTGTCGGGCACGCTTCAACATATAGAATTTATTTGAGAAGGGGAAAAAAAGATTCTCGTGTTGCAAAACTAATTGATTCTCCAAATCTTCCAGATAATGAAACAGTTTTCTTTTTAACTGAAGCAGGTATTAAGGATGGAGCTGTTGAGAGTGAATGATGTGCTCACGAGATGATTAACCTTAGGTTAAGGTTAGCACGAGATTTCTAAGAGGTTTGTCGACGATAGGGTTTTTTATAAAACTTAACAATCTAGAAATAAAGTTTAATATTAACAAGCAGATTAAAACTGTTGGCTTATTTCAACTTTTGCGACATTACTTTCTGGTTTTCCCGCATATTCTGTAACCACCCTTTTGACAGTCTCCAATACTTCTGGAGTGTACACTCTTACATTAACATTAATAGGATCATCTTTTTCATACCCACGAAATTCTGGACAACCAACACGATCAAATACAGCAAGGTGTCTGCTTGATAACCAACCTTTCTTTTGAGATATTAAATATACCCAGTTATATTTTATTCTTTCTTTCCCTAAACTGACTTTTCCTGTACTTCCAAGATTTTCATTTAGTTCATGAACGAGATCCTCCAACATCTCTCTGTGCCTTTGAATAGTTTCACAATTGGATTTTACAACTTTTACTTCAACCATATCTTTTTATAGAAAACTAAGCTATTTAAATGTTTAATTTGTTACTACTTTAAAATTAATAATAGGTTCTTCCTAACTTAATGACTTAAATTTAGGAAATCTCAGGGAGCGTTTAACCAATAAATTCTAAGAAAAATTGTTAAAAATATACTAAAAAACACGAAATGGATTTTCGTCGATAAAACGAAAAAACTATGTGCAATTATTAACCTTAGGTAACACGCCCCCACGAGGAATTGAACCTCGATTATGCGGACCGCAACCACATGTTCTATCCATTAAACTAAAGGGGCTATATATAATAGGAGAAAGAAGTTTTTAAGTTTTTAAATTTCATCTATCATTGAAATCGCGTCGTGAATTGATTTGTAATCGCAAATGTCTTCTGGAGAGAACCAGTGTTGGATTTCGTGCTCGGCTTCTTCAGCGTTGCCTGAAGCATGAATTAAATTTTTGACAGCGCGTTTTTTCATGTTTGCTAAATCAGGCGAGTCGATTGAAAAGTCTCCGCGAATTGTTCCTGGCTCTGCGAATGCAGGGACCGTTGAGCCGATAATTTTTCTAACCATTTTTATTGCATGCAATCCCTCGACGACAATTTTTACTATTGGGCCAGAAGTCATAAAATTTAAAAGCCATTCCCTAACCATTTTTCCAATTTCATACAAATCTTCTGTTCCATAATCTTCTTTTAATGTCGATTGAATATTAAATTCTTCATAACTTTTTTTTGTGTTTCGTCCGAGGTTAGTTATCCATTCTTTATCTTTAGGATAATGCGCATCCATTTGTTTTTTCGTCGGCTGAACCATTTGCAGCGCAACAATTTTTAATTCCCGAGATTCAAAACGTTTTATCACATCGCCAATCAAACCGCGTTTCACTCCATCAGGTTTAATCAACACCAATGTTCTTTCAGTTTCCATGAAAACTTTTTGAGAAGGATGTTTATAAAACTTTTTATTTTTAATTTTTAATTGTCGTCGATGAATTTCTTCAAAAGAAGATTATAGATTACAAAAAATGAAAAAAGAATAGGGTTGTTGGAAAAAAGAAATATTTATAAAGGACAAATCTTTATCTTAAATATTAAAAGGTGTGACGATGAATAATAAAGGGGTACAAAAATATGCATTGGTTTTCGTTGTGTTATTATTAATTATATTTTCTATGTATTTTGTTCTTGGAGATCATACTGTTACTATAACCAATGGGGCAACTAATTTGACAGTGAAAGAAGATTTACAACAAATTTTTAATTTCACTATAAATAGTGGAGATAGAAATAATATAACTCAAATTAATATTACTCTTCCAGCAAATTGTACTTTTACTGCTGGTTCAAATAATACTAATCTTACAACTAATGATACTTCAAGTGTAACAACAATTGGCAATATTTTTACAAATACAAGTGGAAGTGGAGTTTTGAATAGTACATTGAGTTGGTCTAATTTTACAGGAGGTGTTATGAATGGAAGTCATATTGCCAAGTTTTGGTTTAATGCAACTTGTACACATCCAGGTAATTACCCTATTACTATAACAACTCTTAATGCAACTGGAGTCAATAGAACTAACTTTAATCTTCAAGTTAATGATACTACTTTTCCTGTTTTGAATTATGGTAATGGAACTACTGCAAATGCATCTAATCAATTTAATAATATTAATGCCTCTCAACCTTCTATTGATGTAAATATAAGTATAAACGAGCTTTTTGTAAATAAAATAACTTTTGTTTTGTGGAATAGTTCTGGCTTGTTAAATATAACTGTTTTTTCTTTATCAAATAATTATACAAATACAACTATTAATTGGAGTATTCCTTTAGGAATAGGTTACAATGAGGGATTAACATATTATTATAATGTTACAGTAAATGATACATTTGGAAATGTTGGAAATTTAAGTCTTACTTCAACTAATGTTACAATTAGAGATAATATTGGACCTCATGTAACATTTGTAAATCCAGTAGGAACTCCGTATAGAAATCATACAGGAACTATTATATTAAATGCAACTATTACTGACAGATTCAATAATGTCCAGTTGGTATTATTTAACATTACAAATGCTACAAGTAGAACTGTTTCACTTCTTACAGCAAGTAATAGAAGTGCAACAAATTGGAATGTTACGCTTCCTTCTGGAAATGGAAGTTTTCCTGATGGAGTTTATAATATTACTGTAATAGTAAATGATACTATAAGTAATGTAAATAATACAGGTGTAGGCAGGCTTTTTGGACCTTATAGTGTTATTATAGATAATAGCGGACCTTCAGTAACTTTGGCCTCATTGAGTGCAACTACAAGTTCCTTAGGTGTAACTATTACAGCAACAGAAACTGTAAGTAGTATTAATGGGGCATGTACTGTAGATAGATCTGGAGCTACTATTACAGGTTCAAGTACAACTACATCTACAACTCAAAATATAACTGAAAGTGGATTAGATTGTGGTCATTCTTATGCTTATATTGCAACTTGTACAAATTATGCAGGTAAAGGCGGTTCATCAGCAGCTACTTCATTTTCTACTTCAGATTGTGGAACATCTGGAGGAAGTAGCGGAGGAGGCGGGGGTGGAGGAAGTGCTACTGTTTGGAGTAGTACATATATTCCTAAAACAGAAGAATTGCAAAGTGGATATACTCAAAAGTTAGGTGCTAAGGCTAGAATTAAATTAAGCATAAATGATCAAGAGCATTATGTTGGTGTTAAGAGTTTAACTGCAACTTCTGCTACACTTGAAGTGGCAAGTACACCTGTAACAATGAGTTTGAATGTTGGGGAAGATACTAAAGTTGATGTAACAAATGATGGATATTATGATTTATATGCTAAACTACTTTCTATAAAAGATGGTAAAGCAGAAGTAACTGTAAAAACAATTTATGAAAAAGTTCCAGAAGCTCCAGCAGCAGAAGATACTGGTGAAACTATTCAAGAAGGGCCAATTAGTGATATTGTTGATAAAGGAAAAGCTAATTTAACTTGGTTGTGGGTATTGATAATAGTTGTTGTTGTGGTTGCGATTGCTTGGATAATTTATGCTAATAAAAAGAGAAGGTAGTTTTATCTAAATTTTTATATAGTTATTTTTATTTTGTTAATTATGGAAATTGATTTAAATGAAGTTATGATTGGTGATTTACATTTGCATTCGAAATATTCCAGAGCAACGTCGATTTATTTGAGTTTTGAAAATTTAGTTAAGTGGGCAAAGATTAAGGGAATTAATTTATTAGGTACTGGAGATTTTACTCATCCTATTTGGTTTGAAGAGATAAAGAAGTTGGAAAATAATGGCAAAGGGATTTATTTCTTTGATGGTTTTCCTTTTGTTATTACAGGCGAGATTTCGTTTATTTATACGCAGGAAACATACAACAAATCGCGTTTAGATTCAGATTCCCACCACCACTCCCCAACCAACTCGCGACTTCACTCCACCACCATCGCGCGAGAAACCCCAAACGTGAAATCGCTCGCCCACCCGAGTGATAGGGAATTTACTGAATCTAAACGCTCGTTAGAAAGAAAAGGCAGGCGTGTTCATTTGAATGTTTTAGTGCCGAATGTTGAAGTTGCAGAGAAGATTAATTCTTATTTGGATACTAAAGGCAGAAGAGATTATGACGGCAGGCCGATTTTTAAGATTTCCTGTGAAGAATTCGTTAGAGAGATGAAGAATATTGACGATAAAATTGAAATTATTCCTGCGCATATTTGGACGCCCTGGTTTAGTATGTTTGGGAGCAAGTCAGGTTTTGATTCATTTAAGGAATGTTTTGGAGAAATGAGTGAGAAGGTTTATGCGATTGAAACTGGTATGAGCAGTGATCCTGAAATGAACTGGCGTATTGGAGAACTGCATAATAAATCAATTGTTAGTTTTTCAGATAGCCATAGTTTTTGGCCGTTTCGTTTAGGACGGGAGGCGACTATTTTTAAGAAGTTTGATTCTTATGATGAACTTGTTAGACAAATTAGAAAAAATGATTTTATTGGTACAATAGAAACAGATCCGGCTTATGGCAAGTATCATTATGATGGCCATAGGAATTGTAGTTTTTCATGTTCTTTTGAGAAAACTAAAAAATTAAATGGGCTTTGTCCAAAATGCGGAAAACCATTGGTGATTGGCGTTGATTATCGTGTTGAGGAATTGGCAACTAATAAAATTGGTTTTAGGCCTCAATGTGCAAAACCTTTTTTTAAATTACTTCCTTTGCATGAAATTATTGTTTTAGCTAGTGGAGGAAGATTAGAAAGTAATTCAACATGGAATATTTATAATGATTTGATTTCAAAATTTGAAAATGAATTTAATATTTTGTTGAAAGTTTCTAAACCAGAATTTTTTAATAAAAATGTCGACGATAAACTTGTTGAATTGATTTTAAAAAATCGTGAAGGAAAGATTTATGTTAAGCCAGGTTATGATGGAGAGTATGGTGTTGCTGAACTTGGAGAAAAACAGGCGACGCTGGTTTGAAGAGAATTAGCTCGCTTCGCGAGATTATATGGCTACGTATCCGCCTTGCGGCAGGATTTTTCGCTGAGAGGAAAATTAATGCAGAAAGATTTGAATATATTGTGGCTGATTTTATGGACAGGGTAATGAGATAATTTATTTGCTTTTTGGAGCTGCTCGCGCCCACGCTTTGTTATTAATATTTAAGATTGTCAAAACGTAAACGCTCGTCTCTTATTTTGATAAATTTGTAATGAGCGTCAGAAGTTTTCTTTCCGCATTTTGGGCAATCTGTTTTTAAAGTGTAAGAATTACAATAAGAGCATTTTTTTAATTTCATTTAAGGTTCATAATATATTCTTTGAGTTTTGGATGGAAAGATGTTGTGAAGTGTTTTTGCATTTCCTGCGGTTTTACCCATTTTAGTTCTGTGAAATCTTTTCCAACTTTTGGTTTACCACTTGTGGCTTCACATAAATAATAAATTGATAAGAAGTCTTTTTTTTCAGGATATGTTTTTGCAAAGATAGAGCCTAAACTTTTGACATTATATCCTGTTTTCTGTTTAATTTTTTTTACTAAAGTTTTTTCTAAATCTCCTTTAGCGTCAAGTCTTCCTCCTGGAAATGCCCATGTTAATTTGGGTATGTAAGGGTCCTTTTTTCGCTTGCCAATTAGAATTTTTCTGGTTTTTGTGTCAAAAATAACTCCTAATAATATAGTAAAATACTTTGCTTTGTTAAGGGTTTTTGATTTCATTTTGACTTTTTTTTGATAAATTTAAGTTTGAAATTTAGTATTTAAGTTTTTCGTATTTTAAATTGGGTTTTACCTTTTCCATTTTTCGTTGAACTCTATGCCGAGTTTTTTGGCTTTTTTTTCTATATCTTTTATGAGTTCTTGTAATTCATGGTCTGCTTTTTTTAAGTCAGATGATTCTACTTTTAGCGAATATTTTCCTGCTGCAATATAAATTATATCTGCTTTTTTAGAAGCACCACTAAGTGATTCTTTAATTAATGACAGGCCATTTGATTTAGTTGTTTTTAATGAGATTTCCTTTTTTACAATAGATTTCTTTTGTTTTTCTTTGCTAATAATCTCAAGAATTTTTTCTGATTCATTTTTACCGACGATGTTTTCTAATTTTCTTGGAGAGGACACACCATCTTTAATATCTTTAATAAAATCATAGATGCTTGATGTCTCTTTTATTTTTTTAATTGTTGAATCTGTTTTATCTTTAAGAATTGTTTTCAATATATTTTCATATCTTTTTTCTTGTTTGTACATATTCATCACTTCTTTTTTTTCTTTGTTTGTAACTCTTCTTAATGAAAGTTCGACGTTTCCTCGTGATATTCTTAATATTTTGCATACAATTTTCTTTTTTGGAACTACATAATCTCTTAAGTTACGTATACGTCCAGGAGAGATTTCACTAACTACTATAGAACCTTCTTTAGATTTTTCACCATTGCTTTCAATGTGTACAAATACTGTAGTTCCTTCTATTCTATCTACTGTGCATAAAACTGTATCGCCTTCTTCTAGTGTCATAGAAATAATTAATTGAATGGGTTTTTAAGAGTTGTGGAAAGGTTTTTAAAACTGAAAATCAAGCAGTGAAATGGAAGAAGTAAGCGATATCCTTGAAAGATTAGAATCAGATATGGAGAAGTTATCAGGAGATGAAAATGCAACAAAGGCTTATATGACTGCCCTAGATACAATTCAAGAACTCATTAAAGAAGATTACGATCCACATTCTATAAGAACTGCTTTAGCAACATATTGTCTTAGGAAATCAAGATCCTAAACTTTAACAACTTCTATTTCTAAATTCTTTTTTAGAAGATTAATGAAATCTTGTTCTTTTTCTTTATTGATAACTGCGCCCGCTGCAAACTCATGTCCTCCGACTTCTCCGCCTATTTGAATTATTATTGTATTTAGAATTTCTCTTATGTTTCTTCCGTTTTTACCGACGGTTCTTGCAGAAATTTTGATTTTTTCTGTGTTGTCATTGTAGTGAGCCATTGTGATAATTATTGTGCCTTCTTCGTATAATGAAGAGTAAGATAAGATGCTGGCTATGGTGCCAATTATTGTTTCTTTGATATTGTCTTTTGCGTTTATTATTACGAAACCTTTTCCTTCGACTTTATCTGAATTTTCAGAATTTGATACGAATTCTAATCCTGAAATAATTTGTCGTCTGTTTTTAGCGTGCAATGATTCTGCGCGTTTTTTGGCTTCTGACATTTCCAAACATAATTGTATTGCAGTTTCTGGTTCACCAAGTCTGGAACAAGCATTTATCATTGCGCTTAATTCCCGGGCATCTTCGAGTTTATTAAAGAATTTTATGAGAAAGATATCTCCAATTATTTCTTCATGCTTTCTTTTAGGAACTCTTAATAAAATTGCTGTGACGAGTCTTGTCATTTCTGCTTCATCGAGTTCAATTATACTTTTGTATTTGCCGTTTTTTGGTGTAAGATTAGTTTCTCTTAATAATTCTAATGTGCCTTTTGTATCGCCTGTTATTCCTGGAATGTATGGGTTTGAAGAAAATTCAAGAACCCTATTTATTGGGCGAGTTGAAGGGTATAATAATAAACCTCTTTTTTTTATTATCTCGTTATCGTCGATGATTCTTGAATTTATTTTGTCAACATTTTTCTCAAGACAATCTCCCACCATTCCTAATATTGCTAACTTTGCTATTTCTTTATCATAGTTTTTGTTGTTTAGGATTTCTTTGCAAAATAAATAAGTTAATCCTGAACTGCTGATTATTTCTTTGTTTTTTAATTGCGGGTTTATTATCTGGACATTTCCTGGAATTTCTTGAATTATTTCATGATGGTCAATAATGAAGACGTCTTGTTGATTTGATTTTGAAATGCAGTCTAAACTATTAGAAGCCAAGTCTAAGAAAAGAATGATTTTGTTTTTTGGAAGTTCATTGATTATTTTTTCTTCTAAATTATTTATGATTTTTACTGTGAATTGGATGTCTAATTTTTTTAATGTCTTTATCATTATTACTGCAGATGTGATGCCATCAGTGTCAAAATGACTTATTATACATACTTCTTTTTTCCTTGCAAGTTCTAAGAAATTATTTACTATTTGTTTAACCTCTTTTTCCATTTTAAAAATTTTGTAATTAGGCTGCGTTATGATATTTTTTGAGTTTTCTTAATTGAGCGAAAACTCTGTCTTTTTCTCTCATTGATTTTTTATCTTGTTTGTTTTTATCAAAATGAGTTTTAATGCGATTGAGTTTGTCTTCGACGTTTTTTAAATCTGGATTAATATAAGATTTGTTTTCTTTTAAAATTTTAGATATTTTTTTGTCATATTCAGATGGATGAATTCCTTCTTTACGAAGAGCTTCACCGATTTTTTCAGAAGTTAAACCAGATTTTGCTAAGTCAAGGATTTTATTTTCGAATATTTTTTGTGTGACTTTCACTGATTTTATTTCTTTTTCCTTTATTTTTTTGGGTGTTTCTGCTTTTTTTGGCATGTTTTATGGAGTTGGAATTGGTTTTTAAAGTTTGTGATACAATAAGTTTTAAAAATACAAATACGTAGAGTTTGTTATAGCCCCATAGTTTAGTGGTCAAGAATACGGCCCTTTGAAAGTAAGATGAGGATATTTTTAATTTCTCATTAGGAAAGAAGAAAGGCTGTGACCCCGGTTCGAATCCGGGTGGGGCTATATTATTTTGTATGATATAAATCTTAATAAATAAACATTCTTTGTTTTTTAGATGATTCAAAGAGACGAGTTTGGAAGAGAGTTTACTATTGTTAATGAGGGAGAGGGTTTTGTTATTGCTCATGGCAAAGCTCGGAATTTTACTTATTGTGATGATAAAAGTCCCTTTGGACAAAGAATTTCTATTCCAACATTTTATATTTTTAAACCTCATGAAGGACATCCTCTCGAAGTTTCTCATATTGGCGAAGGACAAATAAATGTTTGGCCTCATGAAGAAAGAATATCTGATAATCCAAGAATGCCTGCAAGAGTAGAAGAGGATAGAATTTCACATGATCTTGCAACATTTATGTTGGTGCCTTATGCTGTTAAAGATATTGGAAGTAAGACTAAATTGTTTGACACTTTTGAAGATGGATTTCGTCGCAAGGATGGAAAGGGTCAGCCGGTTTCTTTATTGTATGTTGAACACGGAATGGGTATTAGCAGACAAAGTACTCCTTATGTTTCTCAAGTTTTGCCAACCCAAGTTACGTATCATTTTTGGAGTTGGCTTGTTGAAAGAAAAGAAATTCATTCATTCAAGGGAAGTTTTCAGGGACAAGATTACGAAGGATTAATTTCTATTCCTTACGATAAAGCGAGAAAAACTTTAACTCGTGTTACAAAAACATTAGAAAAGAGGTTTGATCAATCATTAAGACTTGATAGGGAAACTTTTTAATATCTTTCTTTATATCTTCCTCTCGATTCTACTTTTCTTAGTTGTTCGAGAACCTTTGGATTTTTATATCCTTTAATAAATTCCTTAAACAAAATTTCCCAATGTTCGAAATGTTTTGCTTCTAAAGCTTGTTTTAGTAAATGCAAATCAACTGCTTTGTCTTCGAGTTTGTGAGAATGGAATCCGAGGCCGAAATCTATGAAAAATATTTTGAAACTTTGGCTCGCTGTCGCTCGCTTATTTGGAATTGTTAATGCCGAAGAATTTTTTATGTAGTGTGATACTTCTGAAGGTGGTGTTGTGATTGATTGAGGATTATCAACCAAAATCATATTGCTTGTTGTCAAGTCGCCGTGGATAATATTTTCATTGTGGAGTTTAGATATTTCTTTTCCAAGTTCATTGCATATTTTGATTTGATCTTCTAAAGAAAATTCGTTTAAGTGAGTTGATAGTTTTTTGCCGTCGATGAATTCCAATTTTATTTTAGAATTTTCAACTTTAATGACTTTTGGAGAATGAATAATTTTGTTTACTTTTTCCAAGAGTTTTGCTTCTGACTTTGTCCGGCGTTTTCTTATTCTTTCGTCGAGGATTTGGAGGCGATAGGATTTTGGAATACGGTTTTTTATTATGAATTTGCTCGCTTCGCTCGGAATTGATGGCTCCAAATCGGGCTCCGCCACGATTTTTCGCTGAGAAGATTTTGAAGCCAAAGATTTTTTAGAGCGGGGCGAGACTTTTTTTTGAGATTGAACTAAAAATATTTTTGCTTCTGCTCCTTGTTGAATTAGTTTTTGGGCTGACATTTTAGAAAAATAAATATTTGAGTTTTCTTTCATAATCTTTATGTTTAAACCATTGCAATATTGCCGAGATTAATTCAACTTCATTTTCGACAGTTATTGTATAAAGAAGCCTCCATCCCTTGGGCAAATCATATTTCCAAAGATTTTTTACATCATATTTTATTATATATTCTCTTGGAATTAATCTTTTTGGGATTTGGATTCCGAAGAAAGCATTATTTTGTAAATCTTTGATGGCCCTTTTAATTGATTTTTTTATTGGATCGTTATCATCTAATGAATTAAAACTTTTTTCTAAATTATCTGAGATAAATTTTACTTTTGAAGGTTTTATCATAATTTAATCTCCTTTCTTTTTGAAAGTATTTTAGCGAGCTTTGGATTCCAAATATATCCCAATGTGCCGTTTCTGTCAAAAGCAATTTTATTAATATTTTCTAAATAATCTAGGACAATTAAGTAAGTTTGCCACATCACTTTTTTTGGAAGTTTTTTCCAGAGTTGTGTTCGAT
Source organism: Candidatus Woesearchaeota archaeon (assembly GCA_964466575.1). Classification (GTDB taxonomy): domain Archaea; phylum Nanobdellota; class Nanobdellia; order Pacearchaeales; family GW2011-AR1; genus PFCY01. The sequence goes on from CAYXNP010000003.1 coordinate 32,068, forward strand.
TGAATTCACCAGAATATTCTTCGATAGTTTTTTCTATCATTAATACAGTATCTAGCGTCGGACTTCTAATAAAAGGATTTTTTGATTGTTGTTTTAACATAATTTATAGTATATCAATTGATATATAAATGTTTGGGTCTTGCTTCTGCTCCTTGTTGAATGAGTTTTTGATTTTTCATTTTTTATCTCTCCAAATAATAATTAAAGCTAAAGCCAAAATAAGTGATATATCTGAGACTAAACAGTATTTACACCAAGCGTTTAAGACGAACGCCTGAAGGTAAATGAACCATAAAGAAATAAGTGAACCAGTAATTATTCCGAGGTTTATTATTCTTTTTTTAATTAAGGCTGGATTTTTAATTTGCAGCCATGTCAGCCCTATTAAAAATGTGAAAATGGCAACGCCATAATGGGAATTTTTAATTCCAAAAGTATATGCATAGTGGGAGTTTTGAACAACATCGCATCCTTTTCCTGGATCGCAAATTATTGAGGTTGGTGTTAGTGAAATAATTAAAGATGAAATAAATGAAATTCCAAAGAGAAATATTAGGATATAGTATTTGTTAATTTTAATTTGTTTTGACATTTTAGAATTAAATTTTAAACTTTTTTCCTTTACTGAACTTTCTAGCTAGTTTCATCATTTGTTTTTGGTTCATCATACCTGATTCTGCGTCGATTGATGCTCCGCTTGAAACCATTTCCTTTAGAAGTTTGTATTGTTTTAATAGTGAACGAATGTCTGAATTGTTGACGCCTGCACCCTGAGCAACTCTTGTGATTCTTGATGTTCCTGTTTTTTTGTCGTCGAATATTTCAGGGTTTGCTTTTTCTTCAGGCGTCATTGATTTTACTATATGCTCCCATTTTTTAATTTTAGATTCTTGAGATTCTAGCGCATTTTCGGGAATTTTCGTATTTCCTAATCCGGGAATCATAGACTTTATTTTATCTAAGCCGCCGAGAGAACCCATTGTTTTGACTTGTTCGATGACGTCTTCTAAATTTAGTTTGCCTTCTTCTAATCTTTTTTGCATTTCTGCTTGTTTGGTTGAGTCTGAAGTTGCTGATTGAACTTTTTCAAGCAAGCTTTGCAAATCGCCCATTCCTAAAAGTCTTGATAAAAAAGAATCCGGGTTAAATGGTTCTAAGTCATTTATTTTTTCTCCTGTTGTAATAAAATAAACTGGAGCAGATGTTTGTGCGCAGGCAGTTAATGCACCGCCCGCCTTTGCTGTTGAATCCATTCTTGTTATGATGACTCCTGAAATGTTAACTGTTTCGTGAAATTCTTCTGCTTGCTGTTTTGCAGCTTGGCCAATGTCTGCCGGCATAATTAGGATTTTTTCTGTTGGATTTATTTGGCGATTTAAAGCAGATAATTCTGTTACGAGTTCTTTGTCTAAATTGTGTCGTCCTGCTGTATCGATTAAAATTACGTCGTAATCTTTTAGCTCTTTTTCAAAGCCTTTCCAAATTTTAATAGGGTCTTTTTCTTTTATATTAATGTAGTAATTTAATTTATTTTTTTCAGCAAGTTGTTTTAATTGTTCTGATGCTGCAGGACGGTGAACATCCAATCCTACTAATGCGACTTTGTTCCCTCTTTTAGAAAAGTAATTTCCTAATTTAGCAATTGTTGTTGTTTTTCCTGCTCCATATAGGCCAAGCAAGAGGATTCTATTCTGAGAAGATGTTTGCAGTTGTAATGGTTTTTTTTCTCCGAGGAGGTTTAATAATTCATCATGCAAGACTTTGATAAGATGTTCTTTTTTTTCTATTCCTTTTATTCTTTCGTCGTAGGCTACTTTTTTTAGTTTGTCGCTTATTTGCTTTACTAATTGGATATTTACATCTGCTTCGATTAATGCGCGCTGCAAATCTTTTACGATTGAATCAACGAGATTTTTGTCTAAGAATATGGCGTTCGCTATTTTATCAGTTGCTTTTTTTAATACAGCGCCTAGTTTTTCTAACATCTTCATACCTGAATTTTTGTATGTTTTGAAGTAAACTTCAAAAGCATCGAAATTTGCTGAATCAAAGATTCAGTTATTATGGGAAGGAAAGAGAGAGTTATTAAAGTTTTGGTGTGAATCAGTATCTCCAAACAGAGAAAAAATAGTTCTATAAATTAATCCTCCAAAGAATACCAATAGAATAAAATTCACTCCTCTACTCGCGCCCACGTTTTGTTATTAATATTAAAAATTGTCAAAACATAAACGCTCGCTTAACGCTCGTCGAATTTATATTAATTATTAACAAAAATCTGCGAATGTAATGAGCAGCAAATTTCTTCCCTTGGAATGACAAAGACTCATCGGAGATACTCGTGAATATAAATTTATTTAAACAGCTTTTTTTAAGTTAATGTATGAAATCTGATAAAACTTATGTTGTTTCTAAGGGTTCAAAAAGGGAATTATTGCTACAGGGTGTTGATGAGCATAGTAGGCCTGTTGCTGAACCATATCCTTATGTTTATCGTTTTGGAGATGTTGGCATAATTCATTCTTTGTTTGACGAATATTTTAAAGAGTTAATTGAAAAGGGTAAACAGACAAGATTACAAATTCGTGAACAATTTGAAGGACTTGGAATTCCATTTGAAAATGAATCTGGTAAAGAAACAATAACAATATGGGATAAAGAAATTATTGCTCCCCCTGTTAATAGAACTCTTTGTTATCATTGTGATGGCGACGATGTTTTGGTTTTAATGACCCATGGGGATTATGGTCATTTTTTTAGAAGAGAAAAAGTTGATTCTTCTTGTGTTTTTGTTCCATTGCATGAGGATGAATTTGAGAGAGTTGATGGAAGTGATTTACCTGCTGTAAAAAAAGAAGTTAGAGAGTTATATAAAAGTAGAGGTGAACTATTTTATCATGATTTGGAAAAAAGAGTTAGTTTTCAATTTAGAAAACTTCACGAGTTTAATCTTTTTGGAAATCTTTCAAGAATTCCATTAGAAGTTGCAACAAGAGTTTTTTCAAAAGAACAAATTCAAGGACAAACCCAGTTCCATAGAAAACTTGAGGAATATGCTAGAATTCGCAGACAATCTTTGGCAAATGCACAGTTTCAGTCTCGTAGAAGTTACACTGCTGTTTAGTGTTAAATTTTGGTTAGAACTTAATTTTATTCCTTATTATTTTGTATTGAGAAATTGCTATTCCGGAAATTCCTATTAAAAATCCGAGTAATAAACCAAATAGGTTGTGATTGTTTGTTACGATTCTTTGAATTGAAATTATTGTTAAAATTGCTATTGATAAAATGAAATAAGGAATTTTCCATGATTTGTTTTGGTCTATGAAAAACCATACTATGTAAAGGAGAAAAATTGTCCAAGCAATGTGGGATGAAGCGTCGAATAGAATATCTTTTCCAAAAATGAACATTGGAAGGTATTTGAAAATAATTAATCCAATCGCGATTACAATTCCTGCGACGAGGATTTTTTTAATTTGTTCAACCTCTTTTTTTTGCATTTTTGAAATAAATGATTTAAGTTAATAAAGTTTTGGTGGGGGAAGATTTATAGGCACAAATTTTAAAACGAAATGTTTAAAAGAATAAATAAAGAACCTTAGCATATGCCACCTAAGTTAAAAATTGATAGTATAGAATTCGAAGATAATTCACAAAGTTATTTTGTAGATAGTCCTGACTCTCCATTCTTAGTTTTTGATGGTTCGCTTCAACATGAACAACCTGAAAACTATGATTTGTATACAGATGTTTCCGGAATTAATACACTTGTTGTTAAAGTAGGTACAAGCATAATAACTCATGATGACTCTAGAAGAACAATATATAATATGAATTGTATTTCAGAAGATTTAACTAGATTAAGAGAAGAAAGAGGTTTGAATATTCTTTTAGTTACGTCTGGTGCAATTGGGCTGGGAAGAAAAGCGAGATTAAGAAAAGGTGAAAGAATACCTGAAAAAGAAAAAGACACGCCCCAACAAAAAAGATTAGACGCTATAGAAGGTCAGTTTTTACTTTATGAGTTATGGAGCCATCATTTTTATCCGCAACAAGTAAGAGAATCTCTTGTAACACACGATGATATTAAAAGCCCTCAAAAAAACGCAAAATTATTATTAAAATATAAGAAGTGGTTATCCGAAGGTAAAATTCCAATAATAAATGAACATGATGTTAAAAGTTTGGAAGAGATAGATATTTTATTGAAAGGAGAGCGAACATTCAGAGATAACGATGGTTTAGCAAGTTTACATGCGCAATTTCTAAAAAGAGCAGGTTATAATCCTCTTTTACTTCTTTTATCCAACAGCGATGGAATTTATACCGCAGAGTCTTTTAGAAATGGTAATTATGTACCCATAAGAATTGTTAAGAATTCAGATGGATTAGAAGAACATGCATTGCCTGTAATTTCAGCACGAGGTCGAGGCGGTTTAATTTCAAAAATTGAAGCTGCAAAAGATGCGACATCAGAAGGAATTTATACAGTGATAGCAAACGGACAATATTGCAATCACGATTCATCTTATCAAAAAAGAAAGTTAAATTCACGAAGAAGATATAATGTATTAGATTCTGTGCTGGATGGAAAAGTTGCTGGAACTAGATTTCTTCCATCAAAGAATTAGGGGAGTAAATAAACTTGTTTATATCTTTTTTAATTATAACCCCAACCTTTCAATAAATTTTTCTTTATCGAAAACTTCAATGCTTCCATAATCCTGTCCGGTGCCGAGAAAGAGAATTGGTTTTTTTGTAACATAGCCGACGCTTAAAGCTGTGCCGCCTTTTTCATCTATGTCTGATTTTGTGAGTATTATGCCGTCGATGCTAATTGAGTAATTGAATGTTTTTGCCTGCTCAATTGCGTCATTGCCTGTTATTGATTCGCCGACAAATATTTTTAAATCTGGTTTTGAAACTTTTGCCACTTTTTCAATTTCTTTCATCAGGTTTTTTTCAGTGTACATTCTTCCTGCTGTGTCAATTAAAACTGCGTCGAGTTTGTGTTTTTTTGCGTATAAAACAGCGTCGAACGCGACTGACGCCGGATCGTGCCCGTATTCATGCGCAATGACGTGAATGTTTAATTTTTCTCCGTGATGTTTTAATTGTTCAATTGATGCAGCTCTAAAGGTGTCTGCCGCTGCAAGAACAGATGAGATGCCTTGTTTTTTCAGCAGTTCAGCTATTTTAGCAATAGAAGTTGTTTTTCCAGTGCCATTTACTCCGCAAAATAATATTATGAAAGGTTTTTCTTTTTTTGATTTGATTTGTTCAGGAACATCTATGGGGTCTATGAGGATTTCTCTTATGATTTCCTTGAGAGCATCTTGAATTTCAAATTCTACTTCTTTACGCAAGAGTTCTTTGCCAACAATTTTTTCTTTTAATTTTTTTATGATTTTTTCAGCGACTTCTAATGCAACATTATTTTCTAAAAGCAATTCTTCTAATTCTTCTGCATAAACATTGAATGTGTTTTCATCAATTTTTATTTTCGCAAAAGTTATCTTTTCTTTGACTCTTTGGAAAATTCCCTTTGTTTCTTCTGGTTCTTCTGCTTTGACAATAATTTTTTTTGGCGGTTCTTCTAAGTGCCCTCCCAAATCGCGTCCCACCCTAATGGTTTTACTATCCTCCTTTTCTTTCTTTTTCTCGAGGATTTCTTTTTTTGTTTCTACTTCTTTTTGTAATTTTTCGAGCCCTTTTTCTTTTTCTTTTACTTCATGAGAAATTGGCTCAATGTGAGAATCTTCTTTCTTTTCTTCAGCTTCGGCTATTTCTTTCTTTACGAGGTTTTGAGTCCAAGATTTTAACTTTTCTTTTAATTTTGAGAACATGAAAATTTAAAAGAATAAGGATATATAAGTTTATTTATGAAGGCTTCAATCTATTTAGAAGTCTTGAAAGGGTTTATAAATATTAAAATTGTTATTAATCTATGGAAATTAAATCTGACAAATCAGGGAGAATAAGTTTAGTGACGACTTTAATCGCCTTGGGAATTGTTGTTTTAATGACTGCAAGTATTTTTGCTGAAAGTAAAATTGCTGAAAGAAATAGCGATGATGCAGAAACATCTGTTGATAATGTAGTAGATGAAAGTGTTGAAAGAACTTTAACATTGGAACTTGGAGAAACTGAAGATGTTGGAGATTTAGTTTTGAGATTAGATGAAATTTCTTTATTGAAGAGCGATCCTCCTGTTCGACAAGCGACAATAAGTTATGGTTTGAAACCAGAAGGTGTTGAGAAACCTATTGAAACTGTTAAAGTTTTGGAAGGTGAAAAAAGACTTCTTGGAGTAAGAGGATATTTATTTAGTGTTAAGAAAATCTCTGATAAAGAAGTTATTTTATTGGTTGTTAAAAAGTCAACTGAAGTAATCCCTCCTTCAAACCCAGATGCTGTTCGAGTTTATTTGAATCCTATAAGACAAGTTTCTGATACTGGAAAAGCAAGTTATGAAGTTACTGTGAAGGATTTTCATAAAACATGTGTTCCTACAGATAATTCTGTTTGTCCTGCTTTTAATCCAAGATATGAATATAAACTTGAATTTCAATCTAGAGCAGGTATTGAAGGAACATTCGAAACAGATACAATTGTTTTAGGTCCAGGAGAAAAGAAATCTGTAAAGTTAGTTGTAGAAGCTGATAGAAAAGGTAGCCACACTTTTGTTGTTATTGTTGGAAGCAAAGAAGAGCATATTGATGATGCAGTAAAAGGTGTTTTGGTTTATGGAGGTTATATTGACCCAGAACCAGCAGCTTATTTTATTGGAGATGGTTTTGCTGTTAATAATGATGGAATTCATGGCAAGCTTGTAAAGTTAAGAATTTTGAACCAAAAAGAAGGTCTTAAGGGAACAATGCATTTTGGAAATAAACCTTATCGTATTGAAGGAGCTCTTTCAGATACAGAATCTTCAGTTATTGAAGGAACTGCTACAGTAAGGGGAATTGAATTTACAATATATAGTAAGAATTCTGATGAAAAGGTTGGAAGTTTTACTGGCAATGTGGAAAAGTTTGATAATTTTCTTTTATTGGAAGGTGATTTGACAATGGTAGATATTTGTGACAAGACTGACTATTATTGTACTGATGTTGTGGCTTCAAATAAATGGACGTTGACTGCTATTGCAAAGAGAAAGGATTTTATTAGTGTAGTTGAAGTTGGTTCAGAAGGAGAAAAGTCAGAATCTATTGCTATTGACGAGACTGTTACTGTAACAAAAGAATCTTCTAGTGAATCTTTGTCTGGAGAAGATACTGAATCTGCTTTGGAAAAATCAAAAGATGATTTGTATATAAGGCCAATAAAAGTTAAGAAAGAAAAGTTTCTTTGGATATTTCCCTCTGGAAAGAAAGTAGTTGAAGTTGAAATTATTAAAGGCGACAAAGTAATTAAGAAAATTATTAAAGAAGAATCTACTAAACGTATTGAAGGATATGATGTTAGTGTTGGCTCTTTAGATAATGAAGAAAGCATTGAACTTACAGTTGAAAAAGCTAATTAATTTTTATTTTTGTATAGGTTCATGACTATGTCCTCTTTATGTGTAAATTTTCTTGCTTCGCAAAGATTAATGGCTTCTACTCGCGCCTTGACTTTGCTATTGATAATTCAAATTGTCAAAGTCAAAACAACTCGGTCAGACTTCGTCACTGCTCTCGCGACCCCACTCAAACAAAGTTTTGAGGCGCCACTCGTGAAATCGCTCGTCTCCGCTAAGAAATTGTTAATCTATAATTCGGGATATATTGTTATCATTTTTCTCGACGGAAAAATCTGGTGAAGCCGATTTTGAAGTCACAATAAATTTTCGAACGAAGTGGGAACTAATTTTTGGTTTAGCCCATGACATATGTCATGAACCTACACACTCTCTTAATTCATACATATTTTTATAAATCTGAATTGTCTTAATGAATTATGAAAGGGATATTGGTGATACTTGACGGTTTAGGTGATTTGCCAAACAAACAGCTTAATGATAAAACTCCTTTGGAAATTGCTGAGACTCCTAATTTGGCCTTTTTAGCTAATCGGGGAGAAATGGGAATTATGTATCCTGTTAGGCTTGGTTTTATTCCAGGAAGTGATGAAGCGATTATTTCAATTTTTAATAATCCGCAGATAAATAGTTCAAGAGGGCAATTGGAAGCTAGAGGCGCAGGTTTTAAATTGATGAGAGGAGATCTTGCATTAAGAGCTAATTTTGCAACAATTGATTCTTTAGATAAAGGCAATGTGATTGATAGACGAGCTGGTAGGACTTTAACAAGTTATGAAGCAGAAATTCTTGCTAAAGATTTGAATAAGAAAATTAATTTGCCTGTGAAGTTTGAATTTAAATCTACAATTCAGCATCGCGGGGTTTTAGTTTTTAGGGGTGGTTTTTCTGAAATGATTTCAAATAATGAAATTTCTTATTATAATCAGGGAAAATTTAATGAAAGAAAAAACGTTCCTTTTTCAAGGCCGTTGAATGAAAATGAGAATGCGCAATATACTTCTAATGTAATAAATGAATTTCTTGCCCAGGCTTATACAATACTTGAGAACCATCCAATTAATTTGGAAAGGAAGAAGAGAGGGTTGATGCCTGCTAATTATATTTTAATTCGCGGGGCAGGAATTGAAATTCCTAAACTTAAATTTTATAGAAATTGGCTTTCTGTTGCGTATATGCCTTTGGAGATTGGATTTTCTGAGTTGAGCGGCATGGAGACTTTTAAATTTGAATATCCCAAACTTAAAAAATTAGATGTTTATGCAAATTTATATGATGGGTTGAAACAGGTATGCAATTTTTCAATTAAAATTTTAAAAAAACACTATAAAAATTTTGATTATGCTTATATTCATTTTAAGGAGACTGATTTGCCAGGGCATGATAATAAACCTTTTGAGAAAAAGGAAATGTTAGAGTATGTTGATAAAATTTTTTTTAAGTTTTTGAGAAAGTTTGCTCCTCCAAATGGAATTAAGGTTTGTGTTACAGGCGATCATTCTACTCCTTGTAAACTGAAAGCGCATAGTGCTGACCCTGTTCCTGTTTTGCTGTATAATGATTCAATACCTAAAGAAAAGAAATTTTGTGAAAAAGATGCTCACAGAGGCACCTTAGGAAGAATGACTGGAAATGAGCTTTTGAAAGTTATTGGTTTTGATAAGTGATGTTATATTTGAGCATAGATATTATTAAAAATTCTAAGTATTTCTTTTAATAAGATAATTGAAAATGATAACCTACAACGATATTTACGAAGCTGCTAAAAAGAACCCATTGGTTCTTTTTGAATCTCCTCGAAACACTGAACGGCGATTTCTAATTGCCTCCGGTGAAATCGCAGCGCAGCTTCTTATAAATGGAGAATTAAAATGATAACCTACAACGATATTTACGAAGCTGCGAGAAAAGAGCGATATAGCGAGCAGCTTCAGAATCTTCCAAAAAATTTTATTTTAGAAGTTGCTGATTATTTTAAAGATAAAAAGGAAATGGCATTAAAAGTGGATGATGTTTTTTCTGATGTTATAATTAAGACAAAGAAGCAACTTGAGAATGCGATAACTTTGTTTAAGGAGTTGATGCTGCGAAGAAGAAAGAAATTATTGAATCTTGTGTTGATTGCTTCTGAGACAGGAATTAGCAAGCAGGATTTTGAAAATATGTTTGCTATTGAGAAAGAGTTGTTTGAAGAATTAATGAAATGCATTGAAGCAAGTGATAAAAAACTTAATGAGAATTTGAGCGGAAAAAAAGATGCGGATTTGAAAAATGAAATGATTGTTTTTAGTGATGGTGTTGAGGAGTTTGTTGGACTTGATGGAGAGAGAGTTGGACCGTTTGAAAAAGGGCAGATTGCAAATCTTCCGAGGGAAATTGCGTATATTTTAGTTGCTGACGGCAAGGCGGAAATTGTTGAGGAGTAAGAAATACTCTATTAATTAGAAGTTACTTAATTTTAGCAGCAAGATATATTTTTATAATTTAATTTAGCATTCGTTCCAAAGTCACTCGTGTTATCTATTGGCTTGAAGATTCTGTTTCACTTGAATCTTCTCGCTAAGGAAAATGTTAACGTAAATTTTTTTGAATGTTATTTATCATTATCACTCTTTCAAATTATTATTTTTTGAAACAAACTTTTACTATCATCAGTTTATGAATGCCTTTGAGTTAATTTTTATCAAATCACGAACGAAGTGAGTGCTAGATTATTGAATTGAAAACAAAAACCTTATTAACTTCTTATTTTTTTAGTAATCATGGTAAATAGTCGATTAGTGTGGGGGTGGGTTTTGATGGCTCTTGGATTAATATTAATTGTAGTTTCGCCGTTGCTTATGTTTATTTCATTATTTTATGGAATTCCTATTTTTATTATTGGATTAGTAATATTATTAAATAAAGATGAAGATAAAATAGAGCAAATAAATAATATAAAAAGTATAAAAAAATCTAAGAAATAAAATGAAGAAAATTATTGTGACAACTGCGAATGATATTCCAGGAAAACAAATTAAAGAGGTTCTTGGAATTGTGAGAGGAAATACTGTAAGAACGAGGAATGTCGGCGTAGATATCGGGGCGTTTTTAAAAAATCTTGTCGGAGGAGAAATTAAAAATTATACTTTGCTGACTAATCAGGCAAGAGATGAAGCATTTAACAGGATGGTAAATAATGCTATTGAACTTGGAGCAGATGCAATTATTGCAATGAGGTTTACGACTTCAACAGTTATGACAGGAGCTTCTGAGATGCTGGCTTTTGGAACAGCTGTTAAATTGAAGTGAAATAATAAATAAAAGATTAAATAAAATGGAAGATAAAGATAAAAACAATTGCATTTTTCCAAAATGTCCGAAGTGTGGAAAAGGTTATTTATTGCCTTTTTCTTACAAGGAAGATGTTTTTGAAAAATGGAAATGTTCAAATCCTGAATGTGCGTATGTGATTGAGAAGAGGTAATTTTGTTAGAAGGAATAAGGTGAACTAGATTCAACTTTGAATGATAATTTGTAAATTTAGATTAATATAATTTTTGGGCGGATTTAGAAAAGGTGTAATGCTATACTTAAGAATGGGAATAATTTGTAAATTTAGATTAATTAATTTGAATTTGGATTCAAAGATATATTTTTATATTCATTTTTCTTAAATTATAGATGGTATTTGAAATAATTTTAATCTTAGCATTTATTGGGTATTTGCTTTCAGCTTATGCGTTTTATATTGAAAAGAGAAAGGAGAAAGAAGAACGTTATAAAGCAGTTTGTGATATTGGTGAACATGCTTCTTGTACAAAGGCGTTTACGAGCGCGTATGGAAAAATGTTTGGAATTTCAAATTCGATTTATGGAATGTTGTTTTATGTTTTGGTTTTTATTTTGGCTTTGTTGAATTTTGGAAATTATATTTTTTATTTGAGTGTTTTAAGTTTTCTTGAAACCTTGTATCTTGCATATATTCTTTATTTTAAATTAAAGAATTTTTGTTTGATTTGCCATGGAATTTATTTAATAAATATCTTATTGCTTGTTTTTAGTTGGAAATTTGCTTTTTGGATTTAAAGATTTTAATGGAAAGGGCTACATTCTATGTTAAATTTTTTTGAGAGATTTTGTTTGTCATCATATGCCCACCCAAACTGTGTCCCACCCTAATATCAAACAAAATCTCTAATTTATTTGAATTGATTTTTGTAAGAGGGGATGTAGCCATGAATTAGCGCTCGCAGGCTCGCGGTGTAAGGCACCAAGGTTCCTTGACAATCAACCTCCTTTAAATTAGCGCTCGCAGGCTCGCGGATTTGAAAAGATTAACTAAGATTCAACATAGATAATCATGATAATTATTGAGTTTAGGTTATCATAATTTTTTAATAAAAACATATACTTTGTGTTTTTTTAATGTAGTTTTCTTACTGAAGTTTTTTAAGAAAAACTTTCTTGAGAAAATTTGGAACTCGCAAGCTCGTTCAGCTTAAGACTATTATTAACTAGATTTTGAGTTAATTAGAGTTTATATCAATCATTGATTGGTGCGAGTGAAAAGAATATAATTAAAAATGAAAAAAGAGGAAGATTATTTTTGTGATAAATGCGGTGAGCCGTTAGAGTACGATTCGTTTTATATTAGATGGGTTTGTGATAAATGTGTTAGGCATGATTATTGTTTGAGGAAATGAAAATGGTTTAGAATTAATTATCTTTGTTTTAAGACAACAAGTTTTAAAAGTCAATTATTTCTTGTTTACAATATATGCCTGCATAGCTCAGTGATAGAGCAACTGACTTGTAATCAGTAGGTCGGGGGTTTAAATCCCTCTGCAGGCTTTTATATTATCGAGCAAAGCGGGATAATCTTGATTCTGGATTTAAAGTCACTTAAACGCTATATCATTATAGAAGTCGGGGGCGAGTGATTTCACGAGTGTCGTCTCAAAACTTTGTTTGAGTGGGGTCGCGAGGTTAAATCCCTCTGCAGGCTTTTTATTATTTTAAAATTTCCAAAACTCTTATCTCACACATAGAAAGAGGATATATTTTTTTAAGTTTTAGTGAGATTGTTTTTTGAATTTTGTTTTTTATTATGTCGTCGAAAAGTTCTTCTGCGTCTTTGTCTTTGACATATTTTAATAATTCTTCTTTTGCTTTGTTTCTTAATGCTTTACGAACTGCTCTTGAGACTTTTCTTCTTGTGACGAGAAAAGGTTTAATTTTTAATTTAGCATCTTTGCAATTTGATGTGAATGAATCTTCAACATAGTTTGTTCCCTTTCTTACCATTCGTTTTAAGTAATATGGCATAAGTCTAAATTGGATCGGATGTGCAATTGCTTTTTGTTTTTCTCCAGAGCCTTCAATTTTTATATTAAATCGTGCTTCAATGCTTTTACCTTTTAGGATTCTTGTTAAATCAAATTTTATGAATCTTCCTTCGAGTTCTTCTAAATTAAATGCTTGAGCTTGAGTTTCCTTATTAATTAAAGGTATTTCAACATCGAAAAATCTCTTTCGTTTTTTTGTTATAGTTGCCATTTAAGATTGCTCGCTTTCGAAGCGAGGAATATTTAGATTGTGAATATGAAGACACCGAGTTGTGTTGTTAGTGGTTGTTGAGATTATTTTATTTATCATTTTATTCTTGTAAGACCTTTCCTGCCCTTATACCTCTTTTTTGGTATTTAGATTTTTTGCATACGCTGCAGGTATACATGAAATTTGTTTTTTTAGTTGTTTTAGTTTTTCTTTTATGTTTTGATTGCGCTGGTTTTGAGCCCCATTTTCCTAAATTTCCAATTCCTCTTCCAAGTCCACGCAATCTTGCTCTTGCTTTACTTCCCCGAGTTAAAGTTCCCCTAGTAAATCCTGTTCCCACTAATTTAATCTTTTGTTCTGTTTTCTTTTTACAGAATGGACAATAACGTTTAGTTGTTTTTGGTTTTTTCACAAAGATGAATGAGAAAAAGGGTTTTTAAAGTTAGTGGATTGATTTAATTTGAATGGTCCTACGACAACTCGGCACTTCGCACACCAACCCCACACTTACACCCTTACCACGAAATGCCTCGGAATTTGAACTTTTATCAGAAACATAGAAGTCACGCAGTTCTGAGAATTACAGATTTAACAAAGTTAAATCTGTATGGTCCTACGCAGAATTGAACTGCGGCCATATCCACGTCAAGGATACGTTCTACCATTAAACTATAGGACCTATAATTATTCAAATAATTCTTCTGGCGTAAGATCTGCAGATTTGATTATTTGATTTAATGTGCCTTTTTTGAGAAGATTGTGGTTTGGAACCGTAATTTTTATTATTTTTTCTTGAGTATTTTTTTCTAACCGAATATGAGAACCTTTTTGCCTTACAACAACAAAACCAAATTTAGCAAGTTTTTTTATTAATTCTCTTCCAGAAATTTGAGGTAATTTCATATTATTATCTTTTTTAATTCAGCATTTTCTCTATAGATAATTAACTCATTTTCGTCTGCTTCTAAATAAAGTTCCATTGCTTCTTTTATATTTTTCAATGCTTCTTCTTTTGTTTCGCCTTGCGAAATACATCCAGGTAGAGAGGGAACATAAACTGTAAATCCTCCTTCAGTTTGAGGTTCTAAAACAATTGTTATTTCCATGATATAATAATAATGCCTTCCTTTATAAGATTAGTGGTAGATTTTTTTAAAACCATTCTTCTCTTTCTTCTTTAATTCAATATCCTATTTTCTTTTCAATTACTAACTTACTTACTAAGTAACTAACTTAATTAATAAGAAACATTTATATATTAAAAATTTCTATGTTATCTATTGAGGTTTTAAAATAAGGTGAAGAAATATCTGCTTTTGATAGAGGATGAGAAATTGTGGGAGAAGTTTAAAGAGTTGAATAAGAAAGATATTAATTCTGAGATTATTGAGCTTATTAAAAAGAAAATAAATTTAGAGGAGAGAAAAAAATGATTTCTGAGAATATTAAAAAAGGACAAGTTACAATTTTTATCATTGTTGCGATAATTCTTGTTTTTGCAGTTGTGATTTTCTTTTTTTATAGAGAAAGCATTTTCAAAGATAAAGTTCCTGCGACAATAAGTCCTGTTTATAGCAGTTTTTTGGATTGTGTTGAAGAGGATACTTTGCTTGGAGTAGATATTCTTGGAACACAGGGAGGCTATATTTATGTTAATGAGTTAGAGTTTAGTCCTGGCAGTGCTTATATGCCTTTTTCTTCGCAGTTAGATTTTTACGGCAACGCAGTTCCTTATTGGTATTATGTTTCTGGAAATAATATTCAGAAAGAAGAAATTCCTGCAAAATCAGATATGGAAAGAGAGCTGGAAAGATTTATTGAAGAGCAAATTGTTTTGTGTAATTTAAATTTGTATAAAGAGAACGGATACAAAATTGAGAATGGCGAGCCAAAAGTAGATGTGAAAATTAATAGCAAGAATATTGAAATTAATTTAGATATGGATTTGAATATTAGGAAGGGAGATGATAAGTATTCTGTTGCTTCGCATAAGAAAACTGTGAAGACAAATTTTGGAAAGTTGTATGATATTGCGAGGGATGTTTATGATTATGAACAGGACACTTTGTTTTTGGAGAATTATGGAGTTGATACATTAAGGAATTATGCGCCTGTTGACGGTGTTGAGTTTTCATGCAAGCCAGAGACGTGGATTGCGTTGAATGTTTCTGAAACTTTGAAAGACGCGATTGAGGCGAACACACAGGCATTGCGGGTTAAAGGCAAGTATTATGATTTGTCTAAAGATGGAAATAAATATTTTGTTGTTGACGTTGGCGATGATTTGTCTAAGGATTACAGAGTTAATTTTATGAATTCAAGATATTGGCCTTATGCGTTTGATGTTTCGCCGACTCAAGGAGATATTTTAATTGCGAATCCTGTTGGGAATCAAGAAGGTTTGGGAATTTTGGGTTTTTGTTATGTGCCTTATCATTTTGTTTATGATTTGAAATATCCTGTTTTAGTTCAAGTAATGGATGAATCTGCCGACGAAGTTTTTCAATTCCCTGTTGCAGTTGTGATTCAAGGCAATAAACCAAGAGAACCTTTAGAAGGAAATGCAGCTGATTTAGGAGATGTTGAGCTTTGCCAGTATGCTAATCAAGAAGTTGAAGTCAGAACTTATAATACTAATTTAAATTCTGTTGACGCTGATATTTCTTTTAATTGTTTAGGAAGCAGGTGTAATATTGGTGAGACTTTTCAAGGAAGGCTGACAGAGTATTTTCCTCAATGTGTTAATGGATTTGTTATTGCAAAAGCTGAAGGTTATGAGACTGCGCAGTATTTGGTTTCAACTAATGTCGAGGATAGTGTGGATATTATTTTAGATAAATTGTATGAAGTTGATATTGATTTGTTAATTGACGGAAGGCCGACAAGCAAGGAAGCGATTATTTCATTTGCTGGAGATAATAAAGCCAAGACAATTATTTATCCTGAACAGAGAAGTGTTGAGTTGAGTCAGGGGTTGTATGATATTAAAGTTCAGGTTTTTGATGATTCTATTTTGACAATTGGAGCTACAACAACAAAACAGTGTTATGAAGTTCCTCGCGGTGCTGTTGGAGGATTTTTTGGAATTACAAAAGAAGAATGTGTTGATATTGAATATCCTGAACAAGTTGTTTCACAAGTTTTGATTGGCGGAGGAGAAGTTGAATATTTCATTTTAGAATCTGAATTAATTAACGCAAGAACAATTGAAATTGATACAGAGAGTTTGATTAAGCCAAATAGTATTGAGGCAATAAACACAAATTATAATTTATTTGAAAATAGAATTTTAGGGGTGAAGTTTAAATGAAATTTTCATTTGCGAAACTTACTAAGGTGCCCGAAACTCGCGACCCCACTCCTTCCCAAATATTTGAGACCCGCCCAAACGTGAAATCGCTTGCCCACCTATTTGAATCCCTAATACTAAGAAGTCCTGTTCATGATATTTCTAAGTGCCCACCCACCCCTAAATCTTCGTCCCACCCTAAATGGGTGGGTCCTGTTAGTGGAATTGCTAAGCCTATTAGTTTAACATTCATCTTGTTTTTCTTAATCGGAATTTTTATTTTGAATATAGCTTTAGTAAATTCGCAATATATTCCCCCAAGTTATCAAGCAGGTTATGGTTATGGAGGTGCGAATGATTATTGGAATTCTGCGAGTTATTCTCAAGCTCAAACTTATAGACCAGGATTAGGAACTAATTATCCTTATTATAATTCAAATCAAAATTTGTATAGAGATCCTTATTATGGAGGAGATTATAGTTATAATAATCCTAATAGTAATTATCAATCTAGCAGTATTTATTCTAATAGAAATCAATATTATAATTCATATTCAAACATGTATCCGACTTCATCGTATGGGAGAAATCCTTATTTATCGTCGGGATATGGGGGATATTATCAGCCTTTTCCTTCGCAAACTTATTTACAAGGACAGGGAATTGATTTGTATAGGAATTTTGACGACGAGCAATGCGGTTTAGGACAGGATTTTTTAATTCAGCAGGCGCCGTTTGGATGTTCGCCGAGCGTTGTTAGAAGTGATTTGTTAGAAGAACAAAATGTGCCTGTGTTTTGCCAGCTTGCTGCGACAAAATTAAATCCTTTGATTGATGTTGATGCGATTTATTCAATGGAATTTCGCCGCGATAAGAATTTTCCTGAAGATGTTGTTGGTGTTGGGTTTCATCCTGCAAGAGCTGCAGTAAGGCAAACATCTTATCTTGGCAGTTCATCTTCTTATGGAGCTAGTTTTTCCGGCAGAACAGGCAGTTTGCTTAATTCAGCTGTTATGAATAATGTTGGCTATGCAGTTGTAGTTTTGAAACAGCAGCCAAATGAAAAAGATATGCCTGATTCGATTTCTGGAAATCTTACTGCTGTTTTAAGGTATGATGTTAAGAATGCATTTGGTGTTGGGAATGTTGAATTTGCATTGCCGCAAGTTGATGATTTATCATGGAATGAAGATTATAGGAAATATAGTTTTTGGAAAGGCAGGGGATTTTTGCGGGCCGATTTAGTTGAGCCTGACAGAGCAGTTATTTCAATAATGTCTGACCAGAATTTAAAAATTGATACTGTGAGTTTGACTGTTGGACAAACTGCTCGAGAAGTTAGAATGCCTGGATTTTATTGTTTTGCAAAAGCAGAAGTTAAGTTAGATAGAATTGGATTTCCTGATACGACTGCCCGATTAAGGATTGATAATGATTATGTTGATTTAGTCGCTGACCAAAGATTTTTAGATGATAGATGCAGGGTTCAGTTTGTTGAAAAGAATGGCTTGTCTGAATTTGCGCAGATAAGATGCAGTGAAGACGACGGTGCGACAAGATATTATGAATTTCAGAAAAGTCCGCGAGTTGTTTTAAAAATTAATGATGTGGAGGGAACTTACAAAGTTGGAGAGCCATTGTCTTTGTTTGGAACTTCGTATTATGTTGTCAGGGCAATTGAGCAAAACGATGAAAATGGAAAGATTTCAATTGTTTTAGATTCTTCTTTGACGCCTTATAATTATAGAAGCTATCCAAGTTTGACGTCGAGTTCGAGTTCGTATTTGTATAATAATAATTTGAGAATTGATTTAGGAGAAACATTGGATTTGTCTGATGATAATAAAATTCAATTTTTAAGTTTGTCAGAAGGTGTAAATGAAGACTTTTCTCAAGAAAATGATGTGGATGTTGGTAATTATAATTCTGTGTTTAAAGAGAATTATGATAATGCTATTGCTGATTATTCCAGAGTTGCAAGTGATTTTGCGAATGAGCTTATGGAACCAGGTTTTGGCGAAGCAGGGAAAACTTATGGAGAAGAAGCATTGGAGAGAGCTGCTTACTTGGCAGAGGCGACAGGACAGATATTAACAAGCAAAGAGTTTATTGATAAAATGAAAGACGAGTATGGTGAATTAGAAAATGAAAATGAGCTTCGGCTTTTGGCAGACGAGTCTTTGTTTTATTCAGAGGAAGAAACAAGCGGTGTTATGATTGACGGAAGGTTGCATATTATTACTTTTTTAGGAGCAAGCAAACCGAGGTTAAGTGATTTTAGCGCAAAGTTTTTTGTAAAAAATACTCAAACAAATAAAGTTGATGATTTTGTTTTAGGAAAAGATGGCAGGCGAGAATTTGATAGAGGAAATAATCGGGATCAAATTATTCTTAGATATTTAGATGAATTTTCTGCTGATATAGATTATATCGGAGAAGAATATATTGATGCTAATTTGAGCAGAAGAAATATTTCAAGAAGGTTTACTGTTTTTAGAGACAGGCCGATTACTATTGGTAATGGGAAATACACCCTTTCTGTTGAGAATATTAATTTTAAGAATGTTGCTTATGTAAGAATTGAGCCAAAGTTGGAAGATATTAGGACAGAGGCGAATTTTAGCATTAATATTGGAATTGAAAAACGGGCGATTAAATTGAGTCCTGAACAAACTGAAAATAGGATTAATAAAGCGAATGAGACGCTTGAAAAGTTGAATAAGATTTCTGATGGACTTGGAAAAGTTGTGAAAGGAACAAAGGCAGCGTGTCTTGCTACTGGCGGGTTTTTGATTACAAAGAATTTCCTGCAGAATTTGGGAGGCAAGCAAATCGCAAGACAGCAAATTATGAGAAGCCAGGGAGGCTGGCAAGAGTTTTGCAGACAGGCAATTGCAGATAATGATGGAAATTATGCAAGCATGGATGATTGTTTTAATAAAAATGCAGATGCAATTGACGCCGACGTTGAAACACTTAATGGATTTATACAAAAGCAAAACGATGAGATAAAAGCTGCAAAAGGAACCCAAGGAGCAAGTATTTTTGGAAATGATTATTATGATAATGATGAATATGTAAAAAATTATCTTCCTGGTGTAAAGAGTGATATAGAAGCTTATGGAAAAGATATTGTTGATCCAAATAATCCTGATAGGAAAATTACTTCTGAACGGTTGGCAAGCATATTAGAACAGAAATATGAAAAAGAGGGAGGTTATAGTATTGAACAAGCAAGAGATGTCCAATTGTATGCGCGGATTTTGAATTCAGAGGAAGTTTCTGCTGATTCAAGATTATATAAAATGACTCAAAAGAATTTATATGATACTGCTGCCTTGATGGATGAGACAACTCAAGGATTAATTGATGCTGATACATTGCAAAATGATTTTGCAAGCAAGGGATTTCCTAATATTAATATTCATTCTTATGGCAAAAAGAATTCTGTTACTGGAATTTATAGCGGAGGAACTGTTTTGGGAAGTAATATTAAAGGAGTTGAATTAACTGAAGAAGAAAAGAAAAAGAGTTTTGCATTTGAGCCATTTTATTATGGGAATGAAAAATATGTTGCGCTTTTAGATGGTTCTGGAGGAAATAGATATAATATTAAAAATGTTTACAAATTAGGTGATGTTGGTGCTGGGAATGTGATTAATGTTGCCAGCGCTTCCGACGAGGCTACGCTTAAACAACAGTTTAGAGGATTTGAGAAATTTGACGTGAATTCTTATAATAATGTTTACAAAAGTCCTGAAGCAAGATTTTATGAAGCTGAGCCTTACAAAGGATTTCCAGCTGTTGTTCCATTTGATACGACAAAAGGATGGTATGCTGCAACTAAGCAGACAATTGCTGCGTTTGGAAGTTTAGGTGCGTTTGATGATTCAGGAAGGATTTCTAGTTTCTGGCTTTGTAATGTTGGCAGTAATGGGCTGGAAGAATTTAATACTGGTTTTGGCGACGATAATTGTCAGCAGATTAATATTGGAACTAACCAGCCTTATGGAGAAATTTTAGGATTACCGGTTGGTGAGGCGTCAAGACTTGTTGGAAGAGCAATTAGGGCATTGGAATCTGCTTCGAGTCAAAGGCAGGGCAATGTAAATATAAAATATATTTCAATTGAAGGACAGAGAATAAAAGTCGGCAATCCTGCTGCGAATATTCCGCAGATGCAATGCCAGGATTTTATGTCGCCTAAGGATTGTCATTTGTTGTTTAATGTCTGCGACCCTGTGATTTGTCCGTCGTCAAGGTGCAACCTTGGAGGAAATTATAATGTGCCGAATGTTATTCAATCTGGAATAATTGGAAGCATCGCATTGTGTTTGCCAAATTATAAGGAGGGAATTGCTGTTCCTGTTTGTTTGAGTGGTGTGAATGCTGGTGTGCAAAGTCTTCAAAGTATTTATCAAAATTATCATGATTGTCTGAGAGAAAGTTTAGATACTGGAAGACAGACTGGAATTTGCGACGAGATTCATAGTATTTATTTGTGCGATTTCTTCTGGCAGCAGGCGACGCCGATTGCGAAGATTGGAATTCCAAAATTAATTGGAAGTTTGCTTGGAGAAGGAACCAGAGGAGGAGGAGAATATCTTGGAGTTCAGAGCGCTTGGGAAGGAGCTTCTAATTCAATGGATTATTTTACAAAGAGTTATGCAGAAAATTCTTACAATGCATTTAAAGTTAGAAGCACTGATGAAGTTGGAACTCAAGTTTGCAAGAATTTTGCTTCATTAAGATTTCCTGATGTGATTGATAATTTGATTGAGCCTGATTCGCCGCCGCAATATAACGCGTGGTTTGATGAAATTCCTTTGACAACAGCGACGGTTCCTGCAACTTCGCAGTATAAAGTGTTTTATCATATTTTTGGCGGAAAAGATTTTGGAAGTTATTATACTGTTTATTTGAAATCTGCTTCCGGAACTTCATTTTTTGAAACTCCTGGAAGATTAGTTGTTGCTTCAGGATATATTGACAGAGGTGGTTATGCGTCAGATACTTTGGATTTTACTCAGTCTGCGGGATATAGTGAGTTGTGTGTTAGTGTTAATGCGCAGGAAGAGTGCGGGTTCCAGAAAGTTTCGACTTCGTTTGCTTTGGATTATTTGAGCAACAAATATCTTAATGAGCAGGCGTCAGCGACGGGAATTATGTCTGAGAGTGAATGTGTTTCTGGAAGTTCTAGTTTGTACTCGTTGGCTCAGCCGAATTTACAACAAGGTGTTGATGAAGTTATTAATCCTCAACTTTATAATTATGGAATTGTGAGAGTGTGTTCAACTGATAACCCTGGAAATAGAAATGATCCAAAGACCGGGACTGATGCTTCAAGATGGCGTGTTGTTGGAAACTGCGACGGAAGTGTTGGAAAAGTTCAGTGTTGGGTTGATACTCGAAGTGTTAAAGAAAATATTGATATTAAATATTTAGAAAAAGGCGCATTAGATAGTATTGATGCGAATTATATGGATTTCTTAAACGGAACTGAAGGTTTTATGGATCAAGGAGAAGTTCAATCTCAAATAGAATCAATAGATAAAGGAACACTTAGTGATAATGAAAAGATAAATACTATTACTGATATTTTGGATAAGGTTGTGTTTAGTCATCAGAAAGCTTATTTGCTGTTGTTAAGAGGAGATGCTTATAAGAATCTTGCAATTCAAGCATATACTGGTATTAAGAGTAAATTAAGAGAGAAAGATTCTGTTGTGCCTGTTGAAAATCCAAGGCCAGAAGATAAACCTAATTCTTTGCCTGTTGTTGAAGTGCCTGTAAGTGAGACAGATAAAAAAGATTCGAGTGAGCAACAAAAGATTGATGAAGAAAATGCGAGAAAGGCAGAAGAGGCAAGGATAAGGGCAGATGAAAAAGAAAGATTGTTGAGAGAAATTAATCAAGGTGTTGGCGCAGTTGCTTGATTCTAAATAAAATTAGCGGCCCGCTCCAAAGTCGCTCGCGTTATTTATTGCAGCTCGCGACCTCACTCGAACAAAGTTTTGAGGCAACACTCGTGAAATCGCTCATCAAAACCGACTTTGTCAAGTTCTTCGCTTAAAGAAATTATGAACCCAAAAATTCTGAAATATTTTGTTATCAGGTTTTCTCGATGAATAATCGTGTCAAAAGGTCGATTATAAGTTAATAATTCTCGCGACTTTGGAGCGAGCAACTTCACGAGAACTAATTTGAAATATTAATAGCGAGTGGGGTTAGGAGTAGAGTGATTTTTAGGATTCTAAAGATTTTTATATGAATAATTTCTGGTATTTCTATGCGGGAATGCCGGATGTCGCTTATATACTTAAGCTCGTCCATCACCCCAAATATTGAAGCGGGAATGCCGGAGAACTCGCGACCTCACTCGAACAAAGTTTTGAGGCGAGACTCGTGAAATCGCTCGGGTCAAACGGGCGAAGAAGTTTTCTCATTCACCGAATGCGGGAATGCCGGAGTGGTCAAACGGGCGAGGTTTAGGACCTCGTGTGCTTAGTGCCTACCTAGGTTCGAATCCTAGTTCCCGCATCATGCAATCAGAGATTGCATTAATTAAATTGGGATGAGAACCGACGGTTCGACGAGCAATTTCGTGTTAAGGGCGTAAGTGGAAAGAGGTGGCGAGTGATTTCGCGAAAGTAAAAATTCAAATATTTATGGGTGTGGCAGTGAGCGGGGTCGCGAGTAGAGATTGCGAGCATCCTAGTTCCCGCATTACTATTGAACGAAGTGAAATAGTATGTGAATTATAATTCTTAATAGAGGAGTGGGTTAGGGTTTCCTAGTTCTCGCATAAACACTTTTCTAATGCAATAATCTATAAAAACACTCTAATCAATTTTTAATTATGAGTTTAGATGATAAAACTAAGAAAAGAATCTTTGAAGGAAGTAATGGTAATCGAGAGGTTACAGTTGTCACGACTAGATTGACTGAAGAAGAGGCAAGAGAAATGTTTCTATATAGGCCATCTAGTAAATATTCTGAATCACGATTTGGAGGAAATACATTAGTAGATGATGCGTGTTTATTATTAAATGAACTTGCTCATAGATGTGAAATGTGCAGAGCCCCTACAAAAAAAGAATATTTGATAGAAAATGTTTGTCCTGATTGTGACGGTCGTTCAGAGTATAATGGAACTGACCCGAGGGCATCTGTTAGGTAATTTTAAAGTTAATCAAATTTTGAATTTATTAAGATGATTGCAGGATTATTTGTTAATGATTTAGGATTATTAGATATTAATATGCGAACAGAGTGAGCAGGTATTATTTTAGAATTATTTTTCTTTTCTCTTATTTTTATTTTCAATTTCTTTGATTTTCAATTTGTCTTCTAATTGAAGTTTGTCAATTAGTTCTTTGTAACGATTTCTAATTGTTACTTCTGTGATTCCTGCAATGTCTGCTACTTCACGCTGCGTCTTTTTTTCGTCATTCATTAGCGCAGCGACGTAAAGTGCGGCTGCTGCGATTCCTGCAGGGCCTCTTCCACTTGTTAGTTCAACATCTTCTGCTCTTTTTAAAACTTTGAGAGCATCGTTTTGAGTTTTAGGAGAAAGTTTTAGAACTGAACTGAAACGCGAGATGTAATCTTTTGGAGAAGATTGTTTTACAGTTATTCCAAGTTTTCTTATTATGAATCTGTAAGTTCTTCCGATTTCTTTTCTTTCGACGTCGGAAGCAGTTGCCATTTCGTCTAATGTTCTTGGAATATTATAACTTCGACAAGCCGCATATAAACACGCTGCGATAACTGATTCCATACTTCTGCCACGAACTAGCCCTCTTTGAAGAACGTAATTGTAAATTCTTGAAGCTTCATCACGAACAACATTTGGAAGATTTAGATAAGAGGCGATTACTCTTAATTCTGCCATTGCTAGTCTTAGATTTCTTTCAATAGATGTAGAAACTCTTTCCTGCCATTTTTTTAATCTTAGAAATTTACGGGTTTGGCCAGGTTCTAATTTGTATATATCTGAAATTTCTCCAACATTTGTTATAAGTCCTTTGTCAAATTTTTGGATTGACATTGGTGCTCCACCACGGCCTTTTTTTTCTGATTTGTCGAATTTTCCTTGGGGGTCTTGACCTGTGTCCACCATTTTTTCTTCCACGACTAGACCACAATCATTACATATTACTTCACCATGATGTTCGTCATAAGTAAGATGTATACTTCCACATTCAGGACATTTTCGTATAAAAGCCATTTTAATTTAGATTTATTTTTACAACTACAAAGTTTAACACAATGGTTTATAAAGTTTTTGTATATATAAACCTTTAGGTTTTTTACGAGGAGAAATTAAGATTTACTAAAGATAAGGGGTGAAAATGTTAGAAAGTTAATAGAAAATTAATAACCTATGTTTCTTTGAACAATTTTGTAAAATTGTACTGGAAAGTGTGCAATCATTACACTTCCACTTGGAGGTATATCATTCCCTCTTGAATATGCATCAGCATCTTCAGGTTTTTTCTTTCTTACTTCTTCATTCCAATCAGAACCATTTCCTATTGCCAATGAAATTATTCTTGGCATATCTCTTTGTTCAACTTTGATTCTTTTCTTTGTTGATTTTTCAAATGCATCTCCTTCAGGAGAGACAATAATTTCTTCTAACCCTTCAATCATAAAAATATAATTTATTTAAGCTTTTTAAGAATTATTATACTTAATCACTCAATCAAAACACCGTTAATATTTCCTTCTTGCGTAGGACGATTAGTTATTCTAACTTTTCCCAGTTCTGTTTGAACTATTGCGCCTTTTGTCAAGATATTTTGTCTTGCTAGGAAACGATTACTTGGAGTTTCTGTTACATTCTTAATTTCTGTTTTTTTAACTGATGTAGATTTGGAATCGCGGACATTAATTGTTTTTCCCGATAAAAGAACGATTTTTTCAGTTTTTCCAAGTCCAGTAAGTTTTTTTCTTTTGTCGTTACCAAGTTTTATAATTCTGGCTTGGCCAGCTCGCTCATATGATTTTTTCTTTCGCATCTTTGAGGAGTATTTTCCACCTGAAATTTTTCTTCCGAGTTTCATATTTGAAAAGATTGAAAATGGTTTATATAGGTTTTGGTTACAACAATTATTATAAAACCAAGAGGAATAAAATTTCATGCCAAGATATCAGATTAGAGTTACTAATGCCAAGGAAGAAGTTGAAAAAAGATTTCCAGTTTTTATAAGAGAATATTCTGTTGCAGTTATTGAAAGTAGTGCTATGCCGACGTATTTGACTTTTTATAGTGAGGATTTAAATGAGGATGAAATTCGTGAGAGGTTGAGTGGTTTGGAAATTCTTTCTGTTAAGGAAGCAAATTGATTCTTAGAAAAGTTTAAAAGTTATGTTTTGTGAAAAATTTAATGGAATTTAATGAATGGTTTAAGGTAAATGATTTAGCTTATATGTTTGGTGAAGGTCCGAGGGGAACGACTTATGCTTATGTTAGAGGTAACTTTAAATCATTATCTAATTTTATATATGAATTGAGCAGAACTTATTGTGTTGCTTTTGCTAATCTTGATAAGTTAGATTATGATGAAAAATTAAGAGAGGTGCTTGAAACAGGGGAGGATAAACATATTGAGCCGATTATTACTTTCTCAAATGATCGGATAAGATTAATTAGAAGATTAGATGATGTTCACTTGCCGCCGCAGGGAGGACCTTATTGGGGAAGTGAAAATCATTTAGAGATTTGGCATCATGAACAGTGTGGTGGAGATTCTCGGGAAGAAATGATTCAGAAAGTTTTGACTGCTGTTAACAAATAATTTTTGCAAAAGTTTAAAAACTAAATATATTACAGGACTTTATGGTAAACGGAATTGAAAGACCTTTGGATTTGTTGAACAACTCTAAGGGTAAAGAAGTGTTAGTGCATTTGAAAGGTGACAAGCAGTTTGTTGGCACTCTGCTGGCTTTTGACATCCACATCAACTTGGTGTTGGATAACACTAAGGAAATGCAAAACAATGAAATGAAGAGAAATATAGGATTGACTTTTTTAAGAGGCGATACAATTATCTTTATTTCACCAGCTTCTACTTCATCTAAGAAAGAGTAAATTGACTTCTATTTTATTTTAGAATGTTACATGTAATTGGAATTGTTGAGAAGAATGGATCATATGTGAAATTGATAAGAAGATATTTAAACTAAGATTTTTACATTTTTTAATGGAAGCTCAATTTCATGATGAAAATAAAAGAAGAAGTCTTCACGACGTAGTTAGAGACGAAGTTGAAGAGATTGATGCAGCTGAAAGAGTTGTATTCAAATATGCTTTTCCTTCTGAGATATATGAAGAGGATAATGGGTTGGCAGCATATATTGCATTATCTTTTGTTGAGATACCTTTTAAAGTTTTTCAAGTTGGAAAGAATTTATATTATCATACAAGAGGATTAGAACATCGACACGAATCTAGCAGAGAGCATTTTTCAGCTATTGGAGATTTTTAATTTATCTGTTTACAAGTTTGTAGATTAATAAAAGATAGTTATGAGATTTTATAATGGTATGTAATATGGAGAGCCGTGTAATTTTGGTTCTTCTTCGCATTTTGGACAATAAGGAACTTCTTCATTTTTTACATTTCCTGTTCCAGCCCCATGCATTCCTTTAATCCATTCAGAATGGGCTATTCTTCCAGCCATCACTTTAGAACCACATTGAACACATTGCCATCCATCTTCATTTTTTTTGTAAATAATTTCTTTACCTTTTTTACGTCGGTATGTTATTCCATCTTCTTCAGCTTGTTCTATTTGGACATCATACCAATCAGGTAGTTGAATAGGATTAAATTCTAATGATTTAACTAACTGAGAATTTTCTTCTGTCATTTTGTTAGAAGAGTATTTTATTTTAAAAATATTTATGTATTGGAATACCTTCTTTCCAAACTTATAAAAACCATTTCTTCTTCTATAATCGATGGATTTTGTTTTTGAAATTATTGATAAAACAGGGAGAGAAATTAGATTAATATCAAGGCAGTGGAAACATATATTGGATCATGGGGATGTGGATGTTGAAGATTTAGAAAATGTTAAGGGTGCTTTGACAAGTCCTTCAAGTTTGTTAATGCAAAATTTAGATGAAAATAAAGGCAATTACTATTTATACAAAAAAGAAAAGAGAAAATATTTAATGATTGTCGTTAAGTATTTAAATGGAAATGGTTTTGTCATAACAGCATTTTATGTTAAAAATGTGAAAAAATGAAAAGCAATGTTGAATTTTTTTATGATCCTGAAACAGACCTTTTGGAGATTTTTGTAGGAAATCCTATATCACCACCGATTTACGAAGAGATTGCTCCAGATATATTTGAAGGAAGAGATGAAAAAACCGGAGAATTAAAAGGGTATAAGATATTTAATTTAACAAAGCAAAAATCATTAAAGAATGTTAAAGTTTCTTTGCCTATTGATGTCAATGCGTTGTCTGGTTCTTGATTCGAAGAGTTTATGATAGCAGATACTCTCTCGCAAGCACAGATTAATATTGGCTTCGAAGCCGACTTCGTCAGGCTTCTCCGCGACGACGAGGATAATGTAGAAAATTCTTTAATCATTGGTTCAATAAAAAGTGGATGGTATCATTGACTTAGTTAATTTCTTAAAGTCTTGTTTCTTATTCATTTTATGACATCGAGAATTAAATTAACTTTTTTAGGAACGTCGGACAGCATTCCTACTGCGAAGAGGAATCATCCATCGATATTATTGGATTTTGACGGCGAGCATATGCTTTTTGATTGTGGCGAGGGAACACAGAGGCAGTTTAGAAAAGCTGAAAGAAATCCTGGTTGTGTTTCGCGGATTTTTATTAGCCACTGGCATGGTGATCATATTCTTGGTTTGCCTGGATTGCTGCAGACTTTAAGTTTGACAGGACATGAAAAAAATATTCAGATTTATGGGCCGAAAAACACAAAGTATTTTATGAAAAAGATTTTCGAGACATTTGTTTTCGTTGACAAATTTCCATTAGAAGTTCATGAAATAGATAAGAAAGGAATTGTTGTTGACGAGAAAGATTTTTATGTTGAAGCAGAGAAAATGGATCATGGCACGCCGACGTTAGCTTACAAGTTTGTTAAGAAAGGACATTTGAGAATTGATAAGGCAAAGTTAAAGAAAGCGAAAATTCCTAATGGAAAACATTTGAGTGATTTGAAAAATGGCAAGGACATAAAAGTTAATGGAAAAATTTACAAAGCAAAAGATTTTACATACGGAGATAAAGATGTTGCTGCTGCGATTGTTATGGACACTAAGTTGAATGATAAAATTGTGCCTTTCGTAAAGAATTCTGATTTGTTAATTATAGAGTCTTCTTTTTCAGATGAGTTGAAAGATAAAGCATCTAAGCATTTGCATTTGACTTCGAAACAAGTTGGAGAGATTGCGAAGAAAGCGAATGTTAAGAAATTAATTCTTACACATATTTCAATGAGGTATGAAAATAATATGGATGTTATCTTGAATGAAACTAAGAAAGTTTTTAAGAATTCTCATTTGGTTAAGGATTTGGAGAGTGTCGAGGTGTGAGAAAATAGCTGCTCGTAAATTCGCAGATTAATATTATGTTAATTCTAAAACCAGATAAATTTAGTTATAATTAATTAATTCACGAGCTTGCGAGTGGTATTTAAAAAAAGCGGAGACCGGGAAAGTTTGTTGTCCTACTTACATCAGGGGCGATTTGGAAGATTAGTGAAACAACTCGTCGAACCCGTCGGGTTCTCGTCCTGTATAGAAAAAGCGGAGACCGGGACTCGAACCCGGGAAAATCTGCTAACTGCAATCAGCCTTGAGCCTATTTCTAGGGAGAGACTGTGAAGGAGAACCGTTAGGTTCTTCTCATCTGCAGGCAGACGCAGTAGCCGCTGTGCCATCTCCGCATATTTCTGTTTTGTTCATGGCCCGGACAGGATTTGAACCTGCGACCCCCTGCTCTCTCCAGCTTTCTCTCCGAGGTCTCTTTTCTAAAGAGAGCTCTAGAAGGCAGGTGCTCTATCCAGGCTGAGCTACCGGACCATATTAGAGTTAAGAAATAATTGTATTTAAAATGTTTCTGTTTACCATAATTCTTTTAAAGTCACTTTATTAGACAAAATCATGCCAATTGATTTACGAACACGAAAATTAGCGCAGGTTGCAGTAAGACATTCTGTATTTGTAAAACCTGGAGAAAAAGTTATTGTTTCAGGAAATAGCGAAGCAATTCCTTTTCTTGTTGAATTGTATAAGGAAATAATCTTGCAAAAAGCTCATCCGATTGTTCGAGTTCATCTTCCAAATGTAAGTGATTTTTTTTATAAATATGCGAATGACGCGCAGATAAATAGATTTCCAGATGAATGGATGGAAACTGTAAAAAAAGCAGATAAATATATTGGAGTTATTTCCGGCAGTAATACCCGAGAGTTGACAAATGCAAATCCAAAAAAAGTCACTAAGAGGCAAAGTTTGCTGCATCCTATTTCTAATTATATATGCAATGAAAAAGATAAAATAAGAAGATGCACAATTGCAAATCCTCTTTCGGAATTTTTAGCACAAGATGCAGAGATGTCTTTAACAGAATACGAAAATTTTGTTTATCAAGCTTGTTTGCAAGACTGGAAAAAATTAGGAAAACGATTTGACAAAATTTCTAAAACTTTTGAAAAAGGAAATAATGTTCATTTAATTGGAGAAGGTATTGATTTGAAATTTTCAATTAAAGGGAAAAATTGCGTTGCTGATAATGGAAATGACAATATGCCTGGTGGAGAGGTTTTCATGGCGCCGGTTAAAGAGAGTTTAAATGGCTGGATTAAGTTTGATTATCCTGCAATTGAAAATGGAAAAGAAGTTACAGATATTGAATTAAAGTTTGAAAATGGAAAAGTTGTCGATGCCAAAGCTTCGAAGAATGAGGATTTTTTGAAAGAGATGCTTGCGACAGATGAGAATGCTTCTTATGTCGGCGAATTTGGGGTTGGCTGCAATCCAAAAATAAATAAATTTACGAAAAATTTGTTGTTTGATGAAAAGATTGGCGGGACAATTCATTTGGCGTTGGGAATGGCGTACAAAGAAAATGGCGGTGGAAATGATTCAGCAATTCATTGGGATATTGTTAAGGATATGAGAAAAGCGAAGATAATTTTAGATGGAAAAGTTGTTCAGGAAAATGGAAAGTGGAAGATATAGTTTTGCAAAATTCACTTGTGAATTTTGTTAGAGGGAAGTGATAATATAGATTCAACTTTGAGCATGATGATAATATTAATTTTAGGTTAAAGGGGGTGGGGGCTTTCTAAAAGAGTTATTTCGCTTTCTTCTTATATCGCCTTTCAATTGCGAGTAGAATCATTGCGCCCAAAACTGCGAGGACAAAAACGTAAACAAAAAGATTATTTTTTAATGGGGAAAAATTAGATTCTTCATCTGGACGCAATCCGCCAGTAATTCCGGATTGTCGAGAAGTGCTTTCATCTAAAATTCCTATAACATTCCCTGTCAAAGCTACATTGCTTCGAGATATTTCTGTATCACCATTTCTTATTATTTTTATATCGTAATTGCCGTCAGGAGCGATTAGTCTGAATGTTAAACTTTTGCCGACGTTTAAATCAATATTTTTGTCGCTTGCTGTGTTGCCAATAATTATTTTTATGTCTTCAACAAATCTGGTGTTTCCTGTGTTTGTTATTATTAGTTTGTCGCCGTTAAGTTCAAAAGTTGCTGTTTCGCTTTCTTCAATAATGAACTGGGCGGTTGCTTTTGCTTCTTGGTATGTTGCTGTTATTGTCCAATCCCCTGGAGGAATATTATCGCCTAAGTCAATATCGATAAATTGATTTGAAGCAATTGTTTTCTCGATTTTCTCGATTTTTTTTGCGTCTTCAAAAACTAAATTAACTTGGTTATTGAGTGGTTTGTTTTCAGAATCAAACAATGAAACCTTAACATTTATTTTTTCTCCTGGTTCATATTTTTCCAGAGATGTTTCAATTGAGATTTTTTCTCCTTGAGCTAAGACTAATGGTAATACTAAGATGAATAATAATGCGATTGTTAAGCTCTTTTTCATAAAACCTTAAGGGGATTGAGTTATTTAAAGATTTCTTTTTGTTGGCTTTGGTGAAACCACTCTTTTTTTGATTTTACTTTGATTTTTTAATTGTCCGCTAAATTTAGACTTCGTCGAAAACCCACCCTATTTCGACGCTGAATTTCCTAAACAATACTAAAAATCAAAGGGTTTCACCGAGTCTCTTTTGTTTATTTTTTATAATTAATTTTATATACTCTTATTTTATTAGTTGAATATTGAAAGGAGGTAAAATGAAAGAATATTTTATTTTATTTTATTTTATTTTTTTGGTATTTATTTTAAGTATTTCTTTTATATTCGCTGAAGAAGGAATTGTAGCAAATGATAATTTTGAATCTGGAAACTGGAATGGTGGAGGGGGAGTTATTGGTTGGAACAGTGGATGGTATCACGCAGGCGATTCTGCAATAAGAAGTGACGGGAATTCTTATGAAGGAAATTATCATTTGCGATTAAGAAAAAATAATGGATATGTTGATAGAAGCGCTGATTTATCAAGTATTCAAAATGCAACTTTGTCTTTTTATGCTAAGGTGAATAGCTTTGAAGGAAGCGACTTTGCAGTTTTCTTAGTGAGTAACAACGGAGTCAATTGGAATACTTTAAAAACATTTACTTTAAGTGATTCAGATAACTCTTACCATTTATATTCTTATGATTTAACCCAATATGGATTATCAAGTAATTTCTGGATTGCCGTTGATTCTGAAATGTCTAATACAGGAGATTATCTTTTTATTGATGATATTAGAATAATTTCCGGTAATATTCAAGAACCACCTACACTAAATATAACTCAATTAACTTGGCATATTCAATATAATCCAACTCCAACTAATCCCTCTGCTGATGTTGATGTCTGGAATTTAGATTTATTTGATAATAGCAATACAACAATTCAAAATCTAAAAAATCAAGGAGTTTTTGTTATGTGTTATTTTTCTGCTGGTAGCTGGGAAGATTGGCGGGAAGATGCTTCATTATTTCCTGAATCATGCAAAGGAAATAGCAATGGCTGGCCAGGAGAAAAATGGATAGACACTAATTGTCCTGAAGTCAGAGAAATTATGAAATCAAGAATTGATTTAGGAATAAGCAAAGGGTGTGATGGATTTGACCCAGATAATATGGATGCATATGGAAATAACGGAGGAGGATTTAATTTAACACAACAAGATGCAATTAATTACTATCTTTTTTTATCAAATTACACACATAGTCAAGGAAAAAATATTGGATTGAAAAATGCTTTATTAATTATTCCTAATGTTTTAAATAAAATGGACTGGGCAGTAAATGAACAATGTTTTAGATATAACGAGTGTAATCTTCTTCAGCCAGTTATCAATCAAGGAAAACCTGTTTTTAATGTTGAATATGGAGGATTATCCAAAGCAAATAAAATTTGTTCTAAAGTAAATGAACTTGGATTTTCTTCACTAATCAAAAAGACATCTTTGGATAGCTTTGAAATCGCATGTTCAAGTTACATTTAACTGTATTATTAATTAAAGAAACATTTAAAATTCAAAAAATCTCTATTAGTTTATGAAAAAGAGAGAAGTAGTTTTTATATCAGTTATAATTCTATTTATTAGTTTATTAAGTGCTTCAACATTTGAAGATAAATCTCAAAGCAATTTTGATAATGGTTCATATTCTAAAACTTTCTACAATTTTTCTATTGGAGCAATACAATTAAATAACTCTCAAGGATTTTTATCTGGAAATTTCACAAGCAGAATTTTTGACGCTGGAAGCGTGGCTTCATGGAATTTGATTTTTTGGATTCGGGGTGGAAAATATAGATATGAACTTCCAAATAATAATCAAATAGAAGATTCTTTTGGCGGTGCAGATATGAACGGAAATGTTCTTTTATTTCACCTTAATGAATCAGGCGGGACAATATTTGATTATTCTGGAAAAGGAAATAATGGGACTATAACAGGGGTTATAACTTATAATGCTGCAGGAAAATTTGGAAAAGGAGTTGATGCAGGAGGGTCTACTGGAAGAATTGCTATTCCAACAACAGGAATTCCTAGCATGGCTTTTAACGATTCAATAACAATTGAGTCATGGATAAAATGGGATGGAGAATCAGGAGAAAACTTTAATTTGCAGAATGTTGTAACTGCAGGAAGTTATAGAAAAGCACTTAGAATAACAGAGCCAGACCATTGGAACGGCGGAAGCCAATTACTTTCTTATTTTACTATTGGAGGAATTGATATTGACCTTTATTCAAGCACAAAAATATCTACAATTAATTGGACTCATATAACTACTACCTATAATGGAACTGCATTATCTATTTATATAAATGGAAAATTAGAGACTTTTAACTCAACAATCTCTGGACAAATTGTTTCTAATGACGATAGCGTTTATATAGGAGCTGAATCTGGGTCAGTTAGTAATTTTGACGGAATCATAGACGAGGTTGCAATTTATAACAGGTCTTTGTCTGCAGAGGAAATACTAAAAAGATATGAACGAGGGGTTTTACAGCTAAATTTAAGTGTAAGAAGTTGCGATGATGCAGATTGTGTTGGAGAAAGTTTTACAATATTAAATGATACTTCTCCTCAATCACTTAATTTGTCTAATAATACTTATTTTCAATATTTTGTTAGTTTTTCTTCTGAGAATGAAAGCACAAGCCCACAATTTTTTAATTTAACTATTGACTATACAATATCAAATGTCGCTCCGTCAGTAACTATATTATCTCCCCCTAATGGAACATTTTTTAATTTTAATACTTCTATTCCTTTAAATTTTACTGCGAGCGATTCAGATAATAATTTACATTCTTGCTGGTATACTTTAAACAGTGGAGCAAATAATTTCACTATAAGTAGTTGCAATAATTTTACATTTAATTCAAGTGCTGGATTAAAAACAATTTATGTTTATGCAAATGATACTTCTGGAGAGATTTCTAATGACAGCATTAGTTTTACAATAGACATAACTTATCCTGAAATAAATATTTTATATCCTCAAAATACAAATTATTCTTTAAATGTTGATTCACTGAATTACTCAGTTAGCGACTCATATTTACAATCATGCTGGTATTCATTAGATAGCGGAGAAACAAACATAACAACAAATTGTGGAAGCAATATTACTGGATTGTCAAGCAATCAAGGAATTAATATTTGGAAAGTTTATTCAAATGATTCTGCTGGCAATATAAATTCAAGTAGTGTTACTTTTTTTATTGACTCAATTATTCCATTAATCTCTTATGGTACTGGAACAGAAGAAAATGGAACAACATTTTCAAGAAGTTATATTTATGTTAATATAAGTGTCACAGAAATAAATGAAGCAAATGTTACTTTTAATTTATATAATTCAACTTCTTTAATTAATTCTACTACATTCATTTCATCTCAAAGAACAATTAACTGGACAAATTTAGCAAATGGAATTTATAAATATAATGTTACTATTTATGATATTGTTGGTAATAAAAACTCTACAGAAACAAGATTCATAACTTTAGATACAATACCTCCAAATTTAAGCTTAGTAAGTCCTTCACAAGGAAATTATTCTAATGCAACTCTATTAGTTAATATTTCATCTGATAGTTCTTCAATATGGTTTTTTAATGGAAGCGAAAATATTACTTATTCTTCTTCTGCATATTATGTTTTTTCTCAAGGTTTTACAATATTAATTGCTTATTCAAATGACTCTGCCGGCAATATAAATTCTACAAATATTTCATTTAATATTGATAGTTTAGCGCCTTCTTTAGTTATTACAAAACCAATTGATGGTTCAACATTTGGAACAAATTTAAGTTTATCTTTGAATTTTAGTGTCTTCGACAATAACTTACAAAGTTGTTGGTATAATCTTGATAATGGAATAAATGCAACATTACAGAATTGTCAAAACACTATATTTAATATCTCAAGTGGCTTCCATGTTGTTTATCTTTTTGCTAATGATAGTTTTGGAAATCTTGCAACTAATAATAGCTCTTTCAATATTCAAATAGGTGCTCCTTCTATTTCATTAATTTCGCCGGTAGGAGATTATCTTAATATCACTCAAAACATAGAACTTATTTATACTGCAAGTGATTCAGATTTAGATAGTTGTGAACTTTGGGGGGATTTCAATGGCACTTTTGAGTTAAATCAAATTAATTCAAATGTGGTTTCTGGTATTGATAATTATTTTTTCTTAAATATAACAGATGGAATTTATCTTTGGAATATAAAATGTAATGATTCTTTTGGAAATAATGCCTTTGCAGAAAATGAAACTTTTTATATTGACACAATAAATCCTTTGTTAACTTTAAGTCAGCCAACAGGAAGTTATTCTTCAAGAAATAATATTCCAATAGTGTTTAATGCAAGTGATGCAAGTCCTTTGATTTGTTATTACAAAGTTTACAGAGGAATTAATTTAGAAATCCAAACAACTTCAGTTAGTTGTTTGAGTGGAAGTTCTGATTTTGACGTTACTCTTGATGCTGATTTTGTTCTGTCTTTCTTTGCTGAAGATCCTTTAGGACATATTAATTATACAAGTTCAAGTTTTACAGTTTCAACTTCAACTGGAGGAGGATCTTCAGGAGGTGGTGGCGGAGGTGGTGGCGGAGGTGGTTCAACTACAATTATTAAACCTGGAAATGCGACGACTATTATTGATTTAAGTGTAGAAAAGATTTCAGATATTGTTGCAGACGCTGGAGATATTAAGAAAGTTACATGGGGTGTTGAAAATATTGGAACTGCTTTTTTGAATGATTGTAAATTTTTAGCAGGTGGTTTGCAAAAATCATGGATAGATAATGGTGGGCAAAAAGACTTATCTGCAGGAGAGCAATATGATTTTGTTTTTGATATTAATATTCCAGACGATGCAGAGTCAGGTTCATATAACATTATTTTATCGTTGGTTTGCAAAGAGGTTACAAAAACAACTTCTTTCAAGATAGATATTTTAAATAAAGAATTAGGTTTAAAATTGGTTAAAGTTGAAAGAAGTGATAAAGATAAAGTTAGAGTAGTTTATTCTGTCGAAGAACTTTCTGGTTTAGATCAAAATTTAGAATTTCAATTTATTATTTTTGATTCTAATAATGAGAGGGTTGCTGAAATATCTGAATCCAAAACGATTTCAGCTAATGGGAAAGAAGAATATGAAACATTAATTCCTATTGACGCGTTATTGAGTGGTGAGCTGAGTCTTTTGGTTAATTTGAACTCTGACACATATTCAACTTTTGTTCAAGAGAATATTGTTTTGGGAAAATTTAAAACAACTGGATTAACTATTTTTGATAATTTTGGCGGAACTAATACTATTATTAGCATGGTGATAGGTGTTTTATTTTTAGCATTTGCTGTTGTAATGGTAATTAGGATTTTGAAGTTAAGAAAGAAAGTTATGCCACGGAGAAGAGAGGGATTTGTCAAAAAATTTTTTAAGACTAGTTGAATTAAGAGCGTGTCTAAAAAATAGTTTTTTCTAATGACTTATTCCGACGCAATTTCATAGTCCAAATTCGCGCCCACGTTTTGTTATTAATAAGAATTTACATCAAAACGTAAACGCTCACCTCCCACTCCCCTACTCGCAACTTCGCCCACCATTTCCACACTTACATCCTTATCACGAAATTGCTCACCACCCGCCCGAGTAGTTAGTGAATTAATGAAATTGCGCGTCGGTAAATAATCTTATATTTAATGAATTATTAGACATGCTCTTGAATTAATGATATTTATTAAGTTGATTCTTAAATTATTCTGATTCTTAAATTACAAATGAAAAATTAAAAACCTAATTCTTTTAGTATAATTTCTAGATCGTTTGGTGTTTCTTTTTGATGGTCTTCTAAAAAATTTGCACTTAATTCTAAAATTTCTGCCAATTCTTTATATTCTCTTCTTTGTTCTTCAGTTAGTGAAGGAGGTTTTATGTTTGGATCGTAAATTCGTGTTTTTTCTAAAATTTCTGTAAATTTCTTATATTTTGTTTTTAGTTCTTCAGCGAGTTCAGTTTCATCTAAAGTTCTATCATAACTCCTTGAAGTTTTTCTAAATGTTTTAATTGCTTTTTCAAATGATGCTTCACCTTTGTCCTTTCCAATTGAATATCCTCTGATAAAATCATAATTTCCCCCAAATTTAAAGGATAAATAATGTGTTCCAGTTAAGAAAGATCCAACAAGGGCTATTAAAAAAATATCGGATGTAAATTTTTTAATTCTGGGAAGATTGTAATTCATAAAAAGTTCTTTAATTGTGACTATATAAAGTTTGTTGCAGAATATTTAAATAATCTTGTAGTGAGTAATTATATGGCATTTATTGTTAAGAAAAAAATTTCAGGAAAAGATTATTATTATCTTCGGGAAAGCAAGCGAGAAGGCAAGAAAGTGAAATCTATTTTTTTAGCTTATTTAGGCAAGGATAAGAAAGAGGCTGAGAAGAAAATGAAAGAGATTTTGGAGAAACGAGAATCAGGCCTTAAAGTGCCCGAAACTCGCGACCCCACTCCTTCCCAAATATTTGAGACCCGTCCAAACGTGAAATCGCTCGCCCACCCATCTGAATCCCTAAAACATATCGAAGCGGTTGATCAGAAACAATCAAAACCGACAAGAGAAAATATTACAATAGAAGAGCTTTCAAATTTTTGTAAAAGGAAAGGTTTTGTATTCCGGAGTTCAGATATTTATGGAGGGTATTCTGGGTTTTGGGATTTTGGGCCATTGGGAGTTGAATTGTTTAATAATATTAAGAATGATTGGTGGAATTTTTTTATTCGGCGACGTGAAGATGTTGTTGGAATTGAAGCTTCGATAATTTCTCATCCAAGAACTTGGAAAGCGTCTGGGCATATTGAAAATTTTAATGATGTTTTTGTTAAATGCAAGAAATGTGGGAAGACAAATAAGTTAGATGAGAATGAACTTGGAAAGGTTAAGTGTGATTCGTGCGGCGGCGAATATGAGGGCAAGGGTAAATTTAATTTGATGTTTAAGACAAATGTTGGACCGTCAGGAGTTGGCGAGCAAGATGATTCTGTTGCGTATCTTAGAGGGGAAACTGCCCAAGGAATGTTCATGGATTTTAAACTTGTTCAACAAACTTCTCGAATGCAATTACCATTTGGAATAGCTCAAATTGGAAGATGTTTTAGAAATGAAATTTCTCCGCGAGACTTTTTATTTAGAAGCAGAGAATTTCATATTGGTGAGTTTGAATTTTTTATCCATCCAGATGAAAAGAAATGCGAGTTGTTAGATAAGAAACATTTAGATGTTAAATTTAGATTTCTTAGCGAGGAGTCTCAAAAATCAGATTCAGCGTCGGAGCTTAAGGAAGTTACAATTAAAGAAATATTTGATAAAAAAAAGTTAGATGGGTGGCATGCTTATTGGCTGGCAGAGCAGATTATTTGGTTTAAGAAACTTGGGCTTGATGAGATTAAAATTCGGGAGCATACAAAGGAAGAGTTAAGTCATTATAGTTCAGCTACGTTTGATATTGATTATGAATATCCTTTTGGAAGCAAGGAAGTTGCTGGAATTGCTAATCGCGGCCAATTTGATTTGATTCAACACCAAAAAGAAAGCAAGGAAAGTTTTGAAATTTTCGACGAGAAAACAAAAAATAAAGTTGTTCCAAGAGTTATTGAGCCGACTTTTGGAATGGAAAGAGTTTTTCTTGCTTTGTTGACTAAAGCATATACTTTTGATTCTGAACGAGATAATGTTGTTTTGAAATTGCCTCCAAGATTGGCGCCAATTAAAGCAGCAGTTTTTCCAATTGTAAAAAAGCCAGAGTTTGAAAAGATTTCAGAAGAAATTGTAAAAGATTTGAAAAAATATTTTAATGTTGTTTATGATAGAAGCGGAAGTATTGGTAGAAGATATTCGCGGAATGATGAAATTGGAACACCTTATTGTATAACTATCGACGAGAAATCTGAGACATTAAAATATGTTACAATTAGAAATCGTGATGACACAAAACAGATTAGGGTTAAGATTAAAAATTTGTCAGAGATTTTAAAAAAATTAATTAATGACGAAATTGAATTTGAGAAAGCAGGCAAGATAGTGAAGACAAGAGTTAAGTGATTTACCTTCGATAAAATTATCTTTTTTGTTTTAATTTTATAATTAAAAATTTTTCAGAGTGTGTCTAAAGAATAATCTTTTTATATATCTTTTTCCGACGTGATTTCGTACTCCCACCTACCATCCCCCAACCACCCACCCAGATAGTTATTGAATTAACGAAATCACGTCGGTGAATTAAATAATTCTTCTGAATTATTAGACACATTCAATTTTTCAAAACATTTTTAAACTAAATTTACTTGTTACTATTAACTAAATCAAAGAGGTAAATATGGCAAAAGCTAAAACACCAAAACAGCTTGCTATTAAGATAAGATCTCTTAAGAAGCAAATTGCTCGTGCTGAAAAACAGAAAAAGAGAGCATCGTCTTCTAAGAAGAAAGCAAGCAAGAAAAAGAGAAAATAAATTTAATTTTAATTTTAATTTTTATTTTATAGAAAGATTTTTTAAGTCTTATTGTTAAGACTTTTTATGAGCGAGTATTGTATTTTTTGTAGGATTTCTAAAGGAGAGATTCATTCTAAGAAGATTTATGAAAACGAAAACTTTTTTTCTATTCCAGACGCAAATCCAAAAGTTGAAGGACACTCGTTGGTTATTAGTAAGAAACATTTTGAAACTGTGTTGGATTTGCCTGTTAGTTTAGGAAGTGAGTTGTTAGATTGCATTAAGAAAACTTCTTTGGAGCTGATGAAAAAATTTGAAGCTAATGGTTTTAATGTAATGCAAAATAATTTTGAAATTGCTGGACAAGTTGTGAAGCATGTTCATTTTCATATTTTACCGAGAAAAAAGAATGATGGGTTTAAGTCGATTGTTTAGATTTTTTGCTGATATAAAAATAAATCAATACTGCGAAAAATATTCCTATAGTGTCTGTCATGAAGTCTCTTATTGAACCGTCTCTTCCTGGAACAAAAATTTGGTGGAATTCGTCGAGGATTGCGTAAATGATTGAAATTATTAATGCAGAAATGTATGTTTTTGTTGTTAATTTTTTGATTCCCTTAATTGAAGCTAAAATGAAAAACGCGAAAAGAAAAAACACAACTAAATGATATATTCTTGCAATCCAAGGATTTCCTCCTCCTGTAGATGTTCCTGATAAAGAAGAGAAATGATAAATTTCAATTGCGATTAAAATTGTTAATGTGATTGCAAACCACCTTTTTTTTTCAAGTAAGTTAAACATTATCTTTTTTATACTGGAAGGTTAATAAAAATTATTGTTGTGGGGAATAAATTAGAAAATTATTTATTGGTGTATTTATAAGAATTATCTGGTTGCACTCAATTCTAAAACAGGTTCTTTGGACATTTCTTCGAGCTTTGATTGTATCCAACCCGCTCTTGAATTTAAATTATTTATTCTTTCTTTAATTTCTTCTGAAGAGGCTAAATGCAATGTTCTTCTTTGACTAACTTTATTCCAATATTCTTCAAGAACTTTTTTCCAGTATTCTTTAGTTTCAACAGGAGGATGGTTTTTTCCCATACTCCAATCCCAAGCATATCTCCAACTAGCTGAAGAAGTCATTCCGCTCTCATAGTGTAATCCTAAATTTCCTCTTCCTACTTCAAAAACAGTACATAAATTACATTCAAAATAACCCCTAGAATTTTCTGGTCTGGTACGTAAATCAAAATATAATTTTCTTTCTTTCAAATCATTTCCTTCTGAGTCTTTAGGAAATGTTAATAATATTTGGTCTGTTACTCCACCTCTATAATTAAGTTCAAGAGTTCCGTCCTCTAAAAATCTTCCACCTTCCGGCGATCGTTCTTTTTCAGAATCGTTCATTAAGTTTGCATAAGTATAGAGTATATAAAGATTTATTTTGTTAATTATATTGTTTTCGCGAGGTAGAATTTGCTTCGCTCCGAAGTCACTCAGAGATTGATGGTTCACAAATCCTGCTTGCGCTTGGATTTGTTCGCTGGAAAGGAAGATAGTTAAGAGATAATTTTAATAAGTTGAAATGAGATGTGGGGTGGGAGGTTTTGTTACAGAGTAAAAACTTTTAAACCTCTTACTTTTCTTAATTTTGGCTGCATAGCTCAGCGTTAGAGTATCTGTCTCATGAGCAGAGGGTCCCGGGTTAAACTCCCGGTGTAGCCATTAATTACTCTTTGATTGAATGAAATTTTGATATTTCTTTTCGTGTTTAGGGTTTACAAATCCAATTTTTTCATGAAAAAGAATTAAATTGTCTATACCATTAAATTGAAATCTATATTTATCTTGAACATTCCATCTTAATTCTTGTTTTATTCTTTTACATTTATACACATGTCCTTGTAATCCTTCCTCTGATAGAAAATTATATATTTGTTCAATTAATTTCTTATGAATAACATGAGCTTCTAATCTTGGATAGAGTTTATTAGGATTTCTTGTTAAAACTAATGAACCATCTGTTGCAAAAAAGCCTTGAATTATGAATTTCAATAAATTATCTTTATAAAATTTTTCTGGAATAATTAAGTCTTTTCCTTTCTTTCCTATGGGAAATCCAAAAGAATTTATTTTATTAAATAAGATTTTATCACAAAAGTTTAATTCAATTGTTCCCTTTTTTGGTCTTTGTTTAATGTTAATATTTTTTCCTCTTAAGGATATTGTTAAAGGTAATACTATTTCTTTAAAGAATTCTTGATCATCATAATAATTACAAGTTATTGATATGGCATATCCTATGCTTCCATATTTACTTTTGTAATGAGATAGACACCCATCACCCAGCATTATTCCATAAAATAGAGCAAATTTCTCATCGTCGTTAAGTTTTGTTAAGAGATTATTTTCCACATTACTATAAACTAAAATAGATTTATTAATCTTTTTAATGGGGGAGTGTGGGAGTTAAAATCTCCCCGGAGACATTTATACTATCTTTCAGATTGCATAAATATTTGGGTTTAAATGAGGTTGGAATAAAAGTATATTTTCATATTACCACATAGATAATAAATCATCTTCCGTTGGTTGTTGGATAACCTTACACTCTTTTATAAATCTCAAATTAATTTTATGCTCTAAGAAATTACCATGTTCATCTGTTATATAAAGAACTCTTCTTTCATAATCTATAACTCCAAAATAATTTCCAATCCAACCCTCTTCATCAGATAGTTGAAAAAGCTTTATATTTTCCATATAATTATGCAATAAAAGGACTTTATAAATATTTTTACCGACGGAAGAAATTATTAAATAATTTTTTACATTTATTTTTTTATTTGGTTTTATCTAAACAAGTAGTCTATTATAGGAATGTTTTTATAGATAAAAATAATTCTTTTAAATATGATTAGATATAAGCGAGCAGGAAATGATGCGTTATTGGTTTTAATTCTTATAGTTATCGTTGGGGGCAGTATATTGTTTGCAACAGGAATTATCAATGTTGATACAAAAAAGATAACTGGAAAAGCTATAGATGATATTAATAATGACAAGAAAATTGATGTTGCTAATTCTATTAATAAAAAATACGCCGAAGAAGAAAAATTAAAAGAAGATTTGGGTAAAGAAATGGTTGATATTACTTATGATCTTTTTCAATGTATTTTAGATTGCCCCTCAGAACAATTTGATGATGATATTATCTCTAAGGTATGTGTAGAAAGTTGTGAAAGTTATAGTGGAGAAGAAGGATTAAAAATCTTAAATAAATATAAACTTTCTGAAGAAAAATATAACAATCTTTTGGAGGATTTCCCGAATGAAAAAGAGGTAATTTACAAATCCTTATTAATATGTATGGATCAGTGTGATGAGCGTAATGGATGGAGAAGAAGTTGTATGGTTGGGTGTTTGGAATAACTAAAAAAGGTATATAGTAATAAATCCCAAAACAATCTAATTTTAAATGATAAACTAGTGAAAAGAGGCTAATCACCTAAAAGATATATTCCTCCACTAAAAATAGCAAATCCAATTTAAAAGTTTTGAGGTTTTAGTTAATCTTAAAAACATCTTTATCTTATTTAATTTATGGTTGCAGAAGATTTAACCCTCATAATTCCAGCAGAATTAATTAGTAAAGCAGGAATATTAATTACTATTTTACAAGCCTTAGGGATCTTTGTCATTTTTTATATAATTTTCAGCATAATATCTATTATAATTGATAGAAAAAGAAAAAAAGAACTTATGGAGATGAATGAACACCTAATAGAAATAAAAGAGATTTTAAGAAGACAAAAAAGATAAAATTAATTATTT
Organism: Candidatus Woesearchaeota archaeon; assembly: GCA_964466575.1. Classification (GTDB taxonomy): domain Archaea; phylum Nanobdellota; class Nanobdellia; order Pacearchaeales; family GW2011-AR1; genus PFCY01. The sequence continues at coordinate 75,933 of CAYXNP010000003.1, forward strand.
ATTCTAGAAATAATCCTGTTGTATTTTCTGCCCAAACTTCTAATTGTCCAAACGTATTTTCTGTTGAACTCTCACTGAGGTCGTATACCTTATCTATTGGTTTATCATGATATTCTCTTGGTTTGTTAGGATTTTCGTCAATTGGTGGTTTTTTTGGTTGATACATTTTTCCTCCTTACATTTTTATGTATTAAAGGCTAGGTTAATTAGGGCTTAGAATTCTTTTATTGTTTGATGAATAAAATGTGATAGAATTAAAAGCCCAGTATGTTAATACTTGGCTTTTGAAATCACAGATACGAATTTCTTATAGGAACTAAAACTCATATGTGATTTACTCATGTTTTTTAGAAGAGGTTGGAGTTTAAATAATTTTTGGAAATGCAGGCTACATCCCAAATTAAGTTTTCTTGAGAGATTTTGTTTGTTATCATATGCCCACCCAAACTGCGTCCCACCCTAATACCAAACAAAATATCTGATTTAATTAAATTGATTTTTGTAATGTGGGATGTAGCCGGAAATGCAATGTTCAATATACAACTTAACATTTGCGTTTGTTTCACTCGCGATATCATTAGCGGCTCGCGACCCCACTCGAACAAATTTTTGAGGCGACACTCATGAAATCGCTTGTCAAAACTGACTTCGTCAATGAAAACCACCAGCGGGTTTCTCAATTCGCAAGCCCACTCGCTTTTGGTTTTGAGGCGAAGCTCGTGAACATTGCTCACACTTCCTGCAACCAGACTTCGTCAAGTTTTTCGCTCAAAGAAATTGTTAATGTTAAAAACATCTTGAGTGTTGAGGATTATTATTTTTGTGATTCACGAACGTTAGTGAGTGCTAATGTTAAATTGAAAGTTGACTTAATAGAAAACTAAAGAATCATTTGCTCAAAGTAATTTCTATTGTAGAAACATTAACTTTTATTTTTTTTTGTTCTCGAATTCTTCGCTGTTAATTTTAATATCTTTTATTTTAAGGTTTTCTTTTTCAAGAAATCTTTTTCTAGCAACTTCTGCGACATCAACTGCACGAGTTATAAATTAAATTGTTTTACCTCACAGCTTGCTGTGGCTGGGTCGTTGATTTAGTCACTGAGTTCAAAATTATTTTTTTTGTTTGTTGACTCTAGTTACATGACCAGCGATTTGATTTCTTAGTTTCTTGCTAGGCATTGTACGTCCAAGTATTATTTTGTTTTTCTCAAAATTATCATTAAATTCAATACCTTTCTCCGCAAGGATTTTTGCTGTTCTCTTAACGAGCTTTGATTTTATTTTTCCCATAATTTTACCTAGATTATATCTTTAAAAATTTAACTATATTCAAATATTTAGTCAAATACGTTTCAGCTTTTTTATCAAGATTTCCATTTGAAATTAATAGGATCATTTTTCTGTTGGATTGGCTTTTTTGTACAGCCATTGTTAAGTCGTTTTCAGTAACTTTCTTTTTGTCTTTAGCTATGACATAGAGTTCTATTTTTCCCAAATCAGAATTAATTCTTGCAAGACCTTCGAATTCTTTCTTTTTGAAAGATATTTCTTCGAGGAGTTCAATGTCTTTTGTTTCTAAGAACCTTAATATTTTTAATATGAATAATGATTTTTGTTTTGGTTCTTTTTCCGGTGGGGGTTTTATGGTTATTAGGGGTTTTGGTTGGGCAGATGGAATAGGGGGTTTTGGTGATATCGCTTCTTTTTTTTGGGAAATTATTTTAAGTTGTTCTTCTGAAGGTTTGGCAACTTGAGTTTTCACTTCAATTTCTTTTTCTTTGAGTGGTTGTTGAATTATTGGGGGTTTAGTTTCAACTTCTTTCTCAATTTTTTCTTCTCTTTTTTTTGGTTTTTCAAAAAGTTGGATTACTTCTTGTTCTGAGACGGATAGATATCTCCAAAAAATATCATTGTTATTTTTGAATGGAATTGCAAAATCGCGGAGTGCTCTTAATGCGACGCGGATTGCTGGTTGTTGTTCAGAATCTTTTAGGACTTTTTCTTTTCTTAGGAGTTCAAATGCCTCTCTTTCTTTTGAACCAAGATATTGTGAATACTTTTCAAGTTGATATTCGTGTCCTGGAACAAAATAAACCGGTGAACCTCCAACTTTCATCGACGAGATCTTTATTTTTCTGTCAGAATATAATTCAGATAAGAAAGCTGAGGTGAATAACATGCTTAGGTTTATTTCTTTTGCGACATGGACTGGGAGTGAAGGGCCCCTGCGTTTTAGAATGTAATATATTTTTTCTTTTAATAAAGAAGTGTCTTGTTGTGGCATTAAAGAATAAAAAGGCGGGGAGTTATAAATTTTGTTGTGGGGAAGATTGGAACTCGCAAGCTCGTTCTTATTAATAGGAGATGAAGGTTAATGTGAAGAGATTTAATTATAATTATTGAAGTGATAAATGTTGAATCTGAATTAACTTTATTTTATGGCGAGTTTTAGACGAGCGTAATTTCAAGTTCTAACCCAATCAACTTCATAATAAGTTATTGAACCTTCTTCGTCGAGGATTGCGAGGAGAAGTTTCTTTTTTGTTGAATGTGCGACTCGATTTTTCGCTGAGAATTCGTGCCAGGATTGTTTGTTGTTTTCGTGGTCGACAAAACAAACCCATTTTGCGTGTTCATTTCCAGGACGTTTGCCTTTATTGTAAATCCTGAAATCCGCGCCGAATTTTAAGGCGGTTTTAACTATGTAGCCTTTTTCGCGAAGGTCCTTGAAGACAGGATATTTTAAAGGAAATTTTTTATCAATTCTTTTAAGTTTATTCATTAATTCTTTTTGTGATATTTGCTTGTTTCTTGAATCTAATACTTCAAGTTTTCCATTTTCTGTTAAGAACATTGTTTCAGATAAAGAGTAAATGATTTTGTCTCCTTTTTTTTCGCCGAACGCACTTTTTGTTAAAAGAGAGTGGGCGTTGCTATCATTGCTTGTAATGCTTTTTCCGACAAGGTATGCTTGTATTTTTTCCATTATTTGTATTTTTACATCAAGATGCAGAAGCATCGATGTTTGCCAAACTTCGTTTAATTATAAATTAAGGAAAGAAAGATATTTAAAGTTTGACTTATATCTATTTGAGTAAAATGAATACTAACAATAATAAATTTTATATGGAATTTAACAAGTTGTTAGTTGGGATTCTCTCCTGCAAGATTTTGCAATAATTTTTGTCTGACCTTGCGTTATTAATTTTTAAGTAAGGTTGGACTCATTATTGACTATGTCGTCGGTTAGAGAATTCTATATAAAATTGTAAGGAGGAAAATAAAATGGAAAAAACTGAAGGAAAAGAAACTTTAATTAGCGTTAGACGTCTTGAGACATGGGATGGATGCACGGACGAATTTGACGAAGGGGTTTATCATATTGGAGAACCAGTTGGAAGAGAAGTTGGAATTGTCGGTGTTTTGAATTTGTCTTGTCAATACAATGGAAGATTAGATATGCCTGTTGATGTTAAAAAAGATATTGAAAATTTTAAAAGTTACATAAATAGACTTTAGTTGGGGTTTGGTATATTTTTTAAATCTTATTTACTTGGAAGTATAGAAGATGAAAAAAGCAAAGAAAGTTGTAAATGTAAAAGGAAAAGAAGATAAATTAGATTTTTCTAAAATTGAATCGAAATGGCAGAAGTCTTGGGAAGCTAAAAAAGTGTTTGAAGTGAAAGAATCTTCGAAGAAGAAATTTTATATTTTGGATATGTTTCCTTATCCTTCTGGAGCGGGTTTGCATATGGGGCACGCTTTTGTTTTTTCGCTTGGAGATATTTATGCGAGATTCAAGAGGCTTCAAGGTTACAATGTTCTTTATCCGATTGGTTACGATTCTTTAGGTTTGCCTGCAGAGAATGCTGCAATAAAATCTAAAACTCCTCCGAAAAAGTATACAGAGGATTCTATAAAGAATTTTATGAAACAACAGAAAGCAATGGGGTGGAGTTATGATTGGAGCAGATTAGTGAATACCAGCGACGCTGAATATTATAAATGGGACCAATGGATTTTCTTGAAAATGCTGGAGAAAGGAATTGCTTATAGAAAAAAATCTGCGGTGAATTATTGCAGGAAGTGCGACACGGTTTTGGCGAACGAGCAGGTTATTAATGGAAAGTGCTGGCGTCATGAAGATGTTAATGTTGAAATTAAACATCTTGAGCAGTGGTTTTTTAAGATTACAGATTATGCTGAGGAATTGTTAGATGGTTTGAATAAAATTGATTGGCCTGAGAAAGCTAAGAAGCTGCAAAAGAATTGGATTGGAAAATCTTACGGAACGGAAGTTGACTTTGAGATTGAAAATAATGGGAAGGAGAACAAGATTTCAAATGTTGTGATTGTCCATGGATGTCCCTCTAATGTAGAGAAGGCGATGAATGAAAAAACGAGAACTTATGATAAACATTGGATGCCTTGGCTGAAAAGAGAATTAGGTAAAAATGGAATTAAAACAGAAATTCCTTTAATGCAAACCCCTTGGAAACCTAATTATTTTGAATGGAAAAAAGAATTTGACAAATTAAATATAAATGAAAATACCATTTTGATTGGACATAGTTGTGGTGGAGCTTTTTTAGTGAGGTGGCTTGATGAAACAAAGAAAAGAATTAAGAAATTGATTTTAGTTTCTCCTGGGAAATCTGGAAGGGAAGGTAGAAAAGTTTTAACAGATTTTTATGGAAATAAAACTATACATGGAATTGAGAGATTTGTGAAAGAACAAATAGTTGTTTATATTTCCGACGATGATATCCCTTATCATATTCCAAGTGCTTATGAATATCAAAAAGAATTGAATGCAAGAGTTGTTCGTTTTGACAAGGGATATGGACATTTCACTATTGAAGGCATGGGGACTGAAGAATTTCCAGAATTGCTTGATGAAGTTTTAGGAAAAAAATCTTGGCCGATATTTACAACTCGCATCGATACAATTTATGGGGTTACTTTTATGGTTGTAAGCGCTCAGCATTCAAATTTGATGGAGATTGTAACTGACAGACAGAAGAAAGAAGTTGAAAAGTTTTTAAAAAAAATTAAATCTGTTTCTGAAAAAGAAATGGATGAGCTTGAGAAAGAAGGAGTTTTTACTGGAAGCTACGCGATAAATCCTTTGACAAAAGACAAAGTTCCGATTTATGCGGGGAATTTTGTCGTCGCTGATTATGGCTCTGGAATGGTTATGGCTGTGCCTGGCCACGACCAAAGAGATTATGAGTTTGCTGTAAAATATAATTTACCTATTAAAAAAGTTATTGAGCCGCTTGATAGAGAATTCAATTTGAAAGATGAAGGAAGAGCGTTTGAAGGAAAAGGACGTTTGATTAATTCAAGGACATATAATAATCTGGACAGCGAAAACGCGAAAGAAAATATTACAAAAGATTTGCAAAAGAAAAGGATTGGCAGGAAGCAGATTCAGTTTCGGTTGAAGGATTGGCTTGTGTCGAGGCAGAGATATTGGGGGACGCCGATTCCAATTATTTATTGTGATAAGTGCGGTATTGTCGCTGTTTCTGAAAAAGAGCTGCCTGTTAAACTTCCAGAAAAAGTAAAATTTGGCAAAGGGAATCCGATTGCGACTTCAAAATCTTTTGTTGAAGTTAAATGTCCAAAGTGTCATGGAAAGGCCAGAAGGGAAACAGATACGATGGACACTTTTGTTAATTCGTCTTGGTATTATTTGCGTTATGCAGATTCCAAAAATAAAAATAAAATCTTCGACGAGAAGAAAGCGAATTATTGGTGTCCAATTGACCAGTATATTGGCGGGCCAGAACATGTTACAATGCATTTGATTTATATTAGGTTTTATACAAAGTTTTTGCGAGATCTCGGACTTTTAAAGTTTGACGAGCCTGCTTTGAAATATTTTACGCAAGGTTTAGTTTATGGTTCAGACGGAGAAAAAATGTCAAAGTCTAAAGGAAATATTGTTGAACCTCTTGATATGATTAAGAAATATGGGGCTGATACCTTGAGATTGGCGCTCATATCATTAGCATCGCCGGATAAGAATTTTTCTTGGGATGAAAAAATTGTTATAGGAAGCAATAAATTTTTGATTAATGTTTTTAATTATTTTTCAAAAGTTGAAAATGGAAAAACTTCTAAGAAAATTGAGAGCAAGTTGAATAAAGCAATAAAAGAAATTACTGATGATGTTGAAAATTTTAGGCATTATCTTGCGATTATTAAAATAAAGCAATTGTTTAGTTATTTAGTTGATGAAAAAATCAGTAAAGACGATGCAGGCAAGTTTTTGAAACTTTTGCATATTTATTGCCCATTTATTACAGAAGAGCTTTGGCATAATTTAGGTAATAAATCATTTATTAGTTTAGAGATTTGGCCAATTTGCGACGAGAAAAAGATAGATGAGAAACTTGAAAGACAGGAGGAACAAATTGATAATTTAATTAGAGATGTGAATAATATTCTGAAGATTCTTGAGTCTAAGGGAGAAAAGAAAAATAGCGTTAAGGTTTTTGCGATTCCGAATGAAGTTGATTTGTATAAGAGCGAAATCGAAATAATAAAAAAAAGAGTTAGTTTGGATGTTGAAGTTTTAGATGTTAAGGATGCGAAGAAGATTGGCAAAGTGATTAAGGCGAAGCCGGGCAAGCCAGGAATTTATTTGGAGTGAAACACCATTGGTTGCTTTCGCAACTTAGGAAAAAGAGTGAACTAGATTTAATATTGATAATCGTGATAAGTGCCGAATTTAGATTAACCTAATTTTTTAGGAGGGATTTTATTTGGAATGAATTTGCTCGCAAGTTCGTTATTCCCACCGCCGCTCCCCCAACTCACGACCCCACTCATCCTCCATCGCTCACCCCCAAACGTGAAGTCGCTCGCCACCCACCCGAACGTTAGTTAATAAAACGAACATTGCTCGCTTTTTTAGCAACAATTCTTAAAAACTATTCATCTATCGAATTTTATGAATTTATTATCAAGATTGGCGTTAACTGGAATTGCTTCTTTAGTTTTATGTGGTGGAGGTTCTGAAGCAAAATCTAATGTTGATGAAGCGTTTAATAAGGATTATCTTAAAGAAGTTTTTTCAAATCCTATAGAAATTCCAAGAGATTATAGAAGAAAACTTGGAGATAATTGGCAGGAGCAAATTCTTGGAGAAGGTTTTGATTCCCCTTATCAGATAGAAATTCAGGAAGCTACAAAAGAAAATTATTTTGGAGGAAGTGAAAATGGTCTACAATATCAAGTTCCGAGGAAAGATGGAAATTCTGTAAGGATTCAATTTAAAATAAATTATATGGGAGCTTTAACGCCGGATGAAATGAAGAAATTTATGGAGCATTTACAGAACCTTCAGAGATTAAATAAAGAAACTTTAAGAAAACTAATTGAAGAAAGTGATAGAGACGCTTATAGGAATTTTGGAAGCATTCCTTTGGAGAGGGGAGATTTATATGGGAGAGTTTTGAGACCCAGCACAGGAGAAAATAAAACTGAAATTGATGTTTGGAAAGATTTTTGGGATAATGCTTTTAAAAATTTAAATAAACCGGAAGTTATTGATTTGAGAGGAAGATAGGGAATAGTGTGTAAGCAACTGAAATATGTTAATAGCTAACCGAAGAATTACTTCAACTCGCGCCCACACTCGAACTCATTATTCTTCAAAATTGTCTACTCGTGTAAACTCTTGCACTTCGTTCGAAAATTAATTACGACTTCAAATCTGTAAGGCACTGGGGGCACCAAGGTTCCCCTTACACTAACCTCTCCTTTGAGTTAGCTTGACAATCAACCTCCATTAAACTTGCAGGATTTTCCGCCGAGAAAAGATGATAACAACATCTAATCTAAGGGAAAGTGTGTGAGAGAAAACCGCAGGTTGTCTTCATTCTTGATTAACAATTTCTTAGTGAAGAGCCTAAGCCGAGCGTTTACGTTTTGACCAATAGATAAATAATAACAAAACGTGGGCGCGAGTTGAAGCAAGGCTCGAAGCAATTAATTTTTGCGAAGCAAGAAAATTTACACATAAAAAAGGGGACATATGTCATGGTCTTATACAAGATAGGGAATAGTGGAAAGGTTTTTAATATAGTTCTTTGATGTTACCTGATGAAATATAAAATTACGAGAAAAAAGGCAAGACATCTTGGTGCTATCAATCATACTAGGTCACAAGCTAATTGGGTGAGGGTTCATGAGTGGTTGATGGGAACACAGGAAGGGCACAAGGTTGGGTATGAAAAGGCATTTTATGATTATTATTATGGGAATGACAATCATCTAAATGGTGGAGGGCCCTCTGCTGAATTTAGAGACCATGTTTCTGAAAGGGGTTTAACTTGGGAACAAGAGCATAATGTTTGGTATTATTATACTCGATTAGAGCCTGCGTTAAGATTGGAATATTTGAGAACAGGGCAAGAAAGATGGGCATTTACTAAAATTGAAAAATGGGCATCAGAAGGTTTGTTGAAATATAGGCCTCTACCAGAATTTGGGATGACTTTTTGATTTTGGATATAATAAGTCCATCTAGGATCTTAACATCTTTATAATTAATTTGCCTGCTCCAAAGTCGCAAGTTATTGATGCTCATAAATCCCGCTTCGCTTGGATTTCTTCGTAAAAACGGTTTAAGACGAAAATCCTGACAGGGTCGGATTTGAGTTATTTATTCATGAGCCTGTGAATGCAAATGTTAAGTTAGCAATTTGACTTTACAGAATATAAATCTTTAAATAATCTTATTTCTATTTGTTGATATGGGAAGTTCAGTTGAAGAAATTGTTATTGGAGATTTATTTCCTGAGTTGAAAGCTCCTAAAATTAAAGATTTTGGAATTCATATTGATTCATTAGCAGATGATGTCGCATCTGAATTAAAATATGCATTTCGTAATTATCTTACTGGCACCGCTATAAATCATGCATCTGATGAGGGTAGAGATGTGGTGTGTGTTGATGATATAAATTGGGCGTATAGACAACTTGTTCCTGAAAAGAGAGATTGATTATTCTACTATTCCTTTTATTCTTCTCACGCCAGCAGCGACAGATTCTTCTTTTGTTATTTTGAATTTACCGATTTCACTTGTGTTTGAGACATGAGGGCCTGTGCATATTTCTTTGCTGAAATTACCGACGCTGAAAACAGTAACTTTGTTTGGATATTTGCTTCCGAATTCTGCTTGCGCGCCTGATTTGAGAGCTTCTTTTAATGAGAGCTCTTCTGATGTGACAGGAAGTGCTTGTTTTATTTTTTCATTGACAAGAGTTTCAATTTTATTTTTTTCTTCGTCGGTAAGTTTTCTGTCAAAGTTAAAATCGAAACGCAATCTTTCAGGAGTTATGTTAGAGCCTTTTTGCTTGACTTGTGGGCCGAGAACTTTTCTTAGAGATTCATTAAGAAGATGAGTCGCTGTGTGGAGTTTTTTTGTTTTTTCGCTGTTATCTGATAAACCGGATTTGAATCTTCCAGCAGAAGATGTTTGTGAAAGTTTTTGATGATTATTAAGTTCATTTCTAAAATCGTGGTGGTTTACTAAGAATCCCTTTATTATCGCAAGTTCATCTATCATTTCAAGTGGGAAGCCATATGATTGAAACAATAAGAAAGAATCTTTTCCGGTTATTGTAGCTTGGTCAATTTCTTTTTCTGATAAATATGGGTTTTTTAATGAATATTTTTTCCCTCGCTTTTTCTTGTCAAACATTCTTCCTATTAAATCTGCTTTATTTGGGTCTTGCATTAATGCTGAGAATTTCTTTTTTTCAATAGGTGTTTTTTTATCAAAGATCTTTTTTGCAAGTTTTAAACCATTTTCCAATGTTGCCTTAAATCTTTGTTCTTCTTTTTCTAATTCTTCTATGATAAATTTTTTGTTCTTTTTTAGTTCTGGATAATCTTCTTGATAGATTTCTAAAACGCTTGGGGGGAGTTTTGTTAAACTTTCTTTTATTCCGAGTTCTTTTGCATAACGGACAGCTCTTCTAATTAATCGCCGCAAGACATAGCCATGCTCTGTGTTGCTTGGAGAAATGTTTTCTGCGAGAATGAATACTGATGCTTTAATGTGGTCTGCGATTATTCTCATTGAACGTTTATTTTGTCCATATTTCTTTCCAGATAAATTTTCAATTTCTTTTATTATCGGTAAAAAGCAATCTGTGAGATAATCATCATTTAATTCGTTAAGGATTGATATTGTTCTTTCGACACCCATTCCAGTGTCGACGTTTTTTTGACTTAATGGAATATATTTTTCTGATTCTGTTTTATTATACTCCATAAAAACGTCGTTCCAAATTTCAAAGCTGTTTACAAACATTTCTGTGTCTGGACCGCAAGGGCCTGTTTTTCCTGCGGGTCCCCACCAATTATCTAATTTTGGGAGAAAAGAAATCTTTTTTATTCCTAAATCGCGCCAGATTTTTTCTGATTCAGTATCTTTTGGAGCGTCTTTGTCGCCTTTGAAACATGTGACGCTTAATTTTTCTTTTGGAATGTTTAACCATTTTTTATTAGTAAGGAATTCATAAGAGTATTCAATTGCTTCTTCTTTGAAATAATCTCCTAAACTCCAGTTGCCAAGCATTTCAAAAAAAGTGTGGTGTGATTCGTCGCCGACTTCGTCGATATCTCCTGTGCGAATGCATTTCTGAACAGAAACTAAACGATTTCCCAAGGGATGTTTTTGTCCGAGCAAATAAGGAACTAAAGGATGCATACCTGCTGTTGTAAATAAAACTGTTGGGTCATTTGCAGGAATTAATGGTGCTGAAGGAATATGTTTGTGATTTTTACTTTTAAAAAAGTCAATATATTTTTGAATTAGTTGTTTACGTGTTGTTTTCATGAATAGAGAAGTGGGAAGGGATTTAAATGGTTTTTGTTGAGAAGATTTAGCACTCGCTTCGCTCGTGTTATTGGAAATGTTTAATATTGATTCAACTTTAAAAATATAGTAATCGATAAATCTGAACTGACATAATTTTTTGACTAATTTTATTGAGGATTTTTTAGAAATATTATTTTTATTCCAACGCTCTCAACTTGGATTGGATGTCGCTAAGTTCCATCTCAAGACTATCAAATCTTTTTTTATCTTGTTCTGCTTTTTGGTCTTTTGGAGTGTATGTTTTAACTTTTTTTAAAACGTCTTTTTCTTCTTCTTCACCATGATCAATTTTTGGCATCCTGCCTTTTGGAAGCATTATTTGAAGTTTTTTGATATTTGTTACAGAAGTGCTCATGTTTTTTCTTAATTTTTCTTTTAATCGAAGTTCCCGCATTCTTAGAATTTTATATTTTCTTATAATTCTAATTATTTTTATTAAATCCATTTCAGAATTTAGAACATCTCTTTTTATCTCAATAGCTTCTGGCTGTTCTAATTTTATATGAACTGTACTAGTTGCCATTTTAATTAATCCACTTTAGAAAAAAGATCAGTGTCGATTTTATCGACTTTTGCCTTTAGTTTGTTAATTTCACTTTCCCATAAATTTAATTCAGCTTCTTCTTCATCTTTTATCTGTTTTATATCCATTAAATTTTTCCTCATATCTGCAATTTGGTCTTTTGTTTCTTCTAAAATATCTAAAGCTTTTTGAAATCTATCTATGCGAATAAAAACTGGTTCAGAATTTTTTACTTTTTTAGCCGCCTCTTTAAATTCATAGGGGATTTCTTGTGAAAATTCTTCTCTTGGAGCTTCTTTTATTTTAGGAAGTTCAATTTCTTTAAGTTTTGGCAATGATTTTATTTGAGAAATGGATCTTAAGGGTTTTTGCATCATTTGCATTTCGTCATGGTTTTCCTCAATTTCCTGTGCAAATTTATTTGAGGATGAACTTCTGAAACTACCAATTTTTTTTGGAGGAGTATCTTTTAATATTTGGCTATTATAATTTATGCGCGGAAGTTGAGGCATCTCATTTTGTTCAATATCTATTTCTGGCAATTCTGGAAGCTGAGGCAAATCAGGCAATTCTGGAAGCTGAGGCAATTCTTCATCTTCTTCATACTCTTCAGTTCTTCCCTGTTGCTTTTTTTTACTAAACCACCCCATTTTAAAATTATATTCTATTATATATTTAACAACATATCTTTTTAAAAACCTTTCTTTTTGATAGTTTTTTAAAATATACTTTAAGTTTAAAACCGAAAGGTATTTCATACCACGTTTTGAAAATATCTCTTTTTAATGTCCTATTTTCAAACCGAAAGGTATTTATTTGGTAATTTTTGTTTAACTTAATGCAAACTAAATTTCTTAAAGATGCGGTTGGTTCCATTGTTGGAAAACAGATGGAGCCCTTGGTTGATATTCTTAATGGGGATAATTATGTTAATGAATTTTTAATCGCAAAGAAATTAGGTATTGAGATTAATCAAACAAGAAATATTTTATATAGGTTAACTGATTATGGATTGGTTTCTTCAACTAGAAAGAAAGATGCTAGAAAAGGATGGTATACTTATTTTTGGAAGATTGAAGTTCTTAAGAGTTTAGAGTTTTTAGAAACTGTGTTGGAAAAAAAGATAAGTGAATTTAAGAATCAGATTAAAAGCAGGGAGACAAAATTGTTTTATGTTTGTGAAACATGTAATGTGGAATATAATGAAGAGAATGCTATGCTGAATAATTTTACATGCAATGAATGCGGGAATGTTTTTATTATTAAGGATAATTCAAAGAATTTGAAAGATTTTAAGAAGGAACTGGATTTTCTAGAAAAGCAATTAGTATTGCTGAATTTAGAATTAGATAGTGAGAAATCAAAAGAAGATAAGAAAAGAGTGCGTGTGATTAAGAAAGATAAGAAAGAGAAAGACAAGAAATCTAAAGAAAAAAGATTGAAGAGAAAAAAGGAGAAAGAGAAATTAGTATTGATAGCAAATAAGGGAAAGAAAATAGTTAAGCCAAAAAAGAAAGTTGTTAAAAAATCCAAGAAGAGTAAAAATAAAAAACAAATTGTGAAGAAACCCGTGAAGAAAAATTCTAAAAAGAAGAGGAAATAAATGGCATATGTTTATCAAGTTTCTGCTGAACCCAAAAAAAGGGGGTTTGATTTTCTTAGTAGTTTAAGTGTGACTTTGTGGCTGATAATTATTGATGTTGTTGTTTATTTTGCTTTGATTTTAAATTTTCCAAATCAGACAATTGATATTGGCGGGAAAGCCTATCAAACTTTTCATCCATTTATTCAAGAGAATATTGCTATTGGTTTAGAGAATATTTCTGAGTTGAGGATTTGGACTTTTGTGACGAGTATGTTTATGCATGGCGGGATTTTTCATTTGTTTATGAATATGATTTCTTTGTTATTTGTTGGAGGACTTGTCGAGAAGCTTTTAGGAAAGAAAAGGTATTTGTATTTTTACTTGTTGTGTGGTATTGCGGCTGGTTTGTTTTATATAATTGCTGAGTTGTTTTTTCCGAGTGGTTTGGTTGCCGTCGGTGCTTCGGGAGCATTGTTTGGTTTAGTTGGATTTTTGATGTTGATTACTCCGAACCTGCCGGTTTATGTATTTTTTATTCCAATTCCAATTAAGATGAAATATGCTGCGCCTGGTTTGTTGATTGTTCTTTGGTTAATTTCAATTGCAGCAGATATTCCTATTGGAAATACTGCGCATCTTGGTGGTTTGGTTGCAGGATTGCTTTATGGAGTTTATGTTAAAAAGAAGTATAAACGAAAAGCAAAAGCTATAAGCAGGTATTTTTCTTGAAGATACGTTCGCTACGCTCACTTATCTTTGACTCAGAAATTCTGCTTTGCTTGAATTTCTTCGCTGACGACGAGATTGATGTAGAGAAACTTTAAAATTAGCGCCCCTTTCAATCTCATAATTTTTCCTGCGATAAACCTTAAGGCTCTTCATTCTAGATAATATTGAAAGATTATTAAAGTATAAATTATTAGCAACATTATGAAAATCTTTAAACAAGAAACTGATAAATCTTGTGGTGTTGCGTGCTTAAGAAGTATTTTTAATCATTATGGAAATAATTTTTCTGAAAAAGATCTATGGGATAAACATCGTCCTTTTCAAACTCAAAATGATGGAATTAGAAATCCTATCTTAAATTTAGGAGTGACTGCTCTAAAATTTGGTTTTGATGTGATTTATATTGGATATAACCCGATTATTACTAATAATAACCCTTCAAATAACTTAAAAAAGTCTCTAGAAGAGAAATCAAAAACCTATTTCGATTATGGAAAGTTTTATGTTGATGAAGCGTTGAAATTCCTTGAATTGGGTGGAAAATTAAAGATTGAAAAGCTGAATATAGAAAAAATAAAAGATATTATTAATAAGAACAAATTTGCTTTGGTAGAGATTAAACCTGCTTTTGTTTATAATAGAGGAAACATTAATATGAATCATAAAGTCATCGTTACAGGTTATAATAAAAAAGGATTCAAAATCCTTAATCCAAGTGATGCAAAGGAACACCTGTGGGATTTTGATACATTTCTGTTAGCATTTTATGCAGCAATTCCAGAATTACTAATTATAAAAAGCAGAAAATAAATTAGGGGACACCTTCGGTTCAAATTTTAAAATTATTTTCTACCAAATATCTTTGTTAAACAAAAATTTATTAAGAACTAGCTATTTTTTCGAGAGTTTCTGAGGCATCTGTATCAGGCACCCATTCACCATTTGTATCTTCATGACATGGAACCATTTTCATTCCTAAAGGAGGAAAGTAATTCATTGCAGCTGCAGAAGCTGCCGCACCTTGAGGATCAACAATTCCTGCTACTCCAAAAAGTTCTCTTCTATATTTTTCCATTTGCGGAAGAAAATCTGTGTTATACATTTAGTTTATTAGAAAGAGTCCTTTAAATGTTTTATTATATTAAAAATTTTCTTGAAGCAAAGTTATAAAAACAAAATTTTCTTTATAGTGGAATGAAAAAGAAAAGAGGGAAGAAACAAATCAGAAAAACGAAAGTTGATAATTCTATTCTTGGATTATATAAACAGAGTTGGAATTATATTAAAGAATCGAGAAATTATATTTATTCTATTATTGGGGTTTTTGTTGTTTTTGCTTTAATTGGTTATTTGGTTCCGCCGACGCCTGAAGTTCAAGATATGATTATGGAATTCCTGAAAGATTTGATAGAGAAGACTCAAAATTTGAATCAAGGGGAATTAACTGCTTATATTTTTTGGAATAATTTGCAGAGTGCTTTTACTGGATTGTTTTTTGGAATTGTTCTTGGATTTTTTTCTGTGATAGCGACTATGATTAATGGCTATGTTGTTGGTTATGTTTCGAAGCTGGCTGTTGGAGTTGAAGGACTAAGTGTTTTGTGGCAATTAGTTCCTCATGGAATTTTTGAATTGCCTGCTGTTTTGGTTTCTTTAGGATTAGGATCAAAGTTGGGAAGTTTTATTTTTCAGGAGAAAAAGATTGAGAGTTTGAAACATTTCTTGTGGATGTCTTTTTTGGTTTTTGTTTTAATAGTTCTTCCCTTGTTGATTATTGCTGCGATTATAGAAGGGGGATTAATTAATTTTTTTAGGTGATTGGGTTTTGGCGAAATCCCTCTTTTTTTGATTTTACTTTGATTTTTTAATAACTCGCGACCTCACTCGAACAAATTTTTGAGGTGACACTCGTGAAATCGCTCGCCCACTTTAGTCAGCAAGCTGACACCCGCCCTATTTCGACACTGAATTTCCTAAATAATACTAAAAATCAAAGGGTTTCACCAAATCTAGTGATAAGAAATTTTATAAAGTATGATTTCTTACTATAATTATCAAAAGGAGGTTAAAATGCAAAATAATTGGCAAACTTGGGTTATTGCTATTGGAGGTATTGTAGCTATTGTGGGGCAGTTTTGGGGTGGAGCAGAACCAAACTACTATCTTCCATTAATTGGCGGTGTCTTAGCTTTAATCGGCGCTGTTTCAAATTAACTTAACTTTAGAATTCTTTTTCTTTTTATTTGCTTATTTTAGTATTGAATTAATCTTTTAAGTCGCTGATTCCAAGCAAAATAAAAAGAACTCCAATCATTATTACAAACCAGAATAGACCACCTTGAAGAAACAGCCATGCTGAGTGCAGGATGTTTGTTTGTTTTCCAAAAATCCACCAGTTGTAAGCTGATGAAGCCCATGCAACTAAGATAGTGCCTATTACCAGTATTAATCCTAATAAAAGTTCTGCCCACTTATTCATGAATTCTTGAGATAAGTTTTGTTTAAAAAGATTATGGAGTTTAAGAATATAATATTCGTTACTACTTTAGTAGATGAATTTAATGGTTTTGTAAAAATGCCTCTAACCACAATCCTACTTAGTTATTTAATTTTAATTTCTCAATTAAATATTTGCACTCTTGAGGAGATATATTATCTTATTTGTTTTTGAAAAAATATTGAATTCTTATGAAGACTATTTAGATAATTCAAATTAAATTTTCCTGAGTGTGTCTAAAAATAGTTTTTTCTAATGACTTATTCCGACGCAATTTCATAGTCCCACCATCCACTCCCCTACCACCCGCCCGAGTAGTTAGTGAATTAATGAAATTGCGTCGGTAAATAACCTTATATTGAATGAATTATTAGACACGCCCAATTGTCCTAAAACTTTAAAAATGTAAAATTTTATTTATATTATAAATGATACCGACAAAAGCTTTTTTGACTAAAGGCGTGGGAATGCACAAAGATAGACTTGCATCTTTTGAATTGGCGTTGAGAAATGCGGGAATTGAGAAGTGCAACTTAGTTTATGTTTCAAGTATTTTTCCTCCGAACTGCCAAATGACTTCTAAAGATGAAGGAATTAAATTATTGAGGCCAGGGCAGATTACTTTTTGCGTGATGGCGCGAAGCGAGACAAATGAGCCAAACAGATTAGTTTCTGCGGCGATTGGATTGGCGATGCCTAAAGATACAAACAATTATGGATATATTTCTGAACATCATGCGTATGGTGAAGTTGCAAAAAAATCCGGAGAATATGCTGAAGATTTGGCTGCGACAATGTTAGCGACAACTTTAGGAATTGAATTTGATTCAGACAAAGCGTGGGAAGAAAGAGAGCAAGTTTACAAAGCGAGCGGACAAATTTTCAAGACTACAAACAACTGCCAGTCATCTGAAGGAAACAAAGACGGCTTGTGGACAACTGTTATTTCTGCTGTTGTGTTTGTTGATTATAATCAGATAAAAAGGGAATGATTTTATTAGCGCTCGTTTTTGACAATCTCTTCGCTTGACGATAAAGATAATGCAGAAAACTTTTAACATATTTGTTCGACAAAAAAGAGTTATATCTTAAAGGGAAATCTGTAAAGTTCACTTTCTAACTAAAAATTAGCACTCACAAGCTCGTGATATTGATTATTCGCACCCCGACTTTGTTATTGATAAAAATTACCAAAGTCAAAATGCTCACTCAAAACTGACTTCGTCAAGTTTTTCGCTTAAAGAGATTATTAACGAAAAATCGTGGACTATGGACCGATTTTGAGCAGTTATCCTCGCGACTCTGGAGCGAGCTATTTTTACAAAGTGTGTAGTTAAGATGTTTACTTAACAAAATTAACAAGATTTATATATCGATTATAAGATTTCTTATTATGAAAGACATGAAAAAAGTCAAAGGAATAAAGATTGAAAAATCAATGAAGGTTTCTGAGTTAGTTGACGGAATGAAAGGAATGGGTTTTGGAGCTGGGCGAATTGGCGAGGCTGCTGAGATTTATTCTGAAATGATTAAAGATAAGAATTGCAAAGTTTTCTTTGGAGTCGCAGGCGCTATGGTTCCTTCAGGAATGAAACATGTTATTCTTGAGGTTTTAGATAATGCTGATGTTTTTGTGACGACAGGAGCGAACTTGACTCATGATTTAGTTGAGGCGCTCGGAAGTAGCCATTATAAACTTGCAAAATGGGACGATGAAGAACTTCATGAAAAAGGTCTTGACAGAATGTATAATGTCGCAATGCCGAATGATGTTTATGAAAAGATGGAAGATTTTTTTGAAAATAATTGGAAAGAATTTCAAGAATGTAAAACAATAAAAGAATTTTTATGGAAGATTGGAGAAATTTTGAGTGAGGAAAAAGATTTTGGTTCAGAATCCCACCGCCGTCCCCCAACCACCCACCCAGGCGACAGAGAATTAACTGAACCAAAATTTAAAGATAGCATTCTCATAAAATGCTTTGAGAAAGAAATTCCTATTTTTTGCCCGGCATTGGCGGATTCTGGAATTGGTTTGATGATTTGGGGAAGAAAAATGAAAGGAAGCGAATATGATATTAATATTGACGCGTTTGAAGATATGAAAGAGATTATTGATATTGCGTGGCAAAGCAAAAAGAACGGAGTTATTTATGTCGGAGGAGGAGTTCCAAAGAATTTTATTCAACAGAGTTTGCAGTTTAGTAAAGGTGCAGATTATGGAATTCAAATAACTACAGATAATGCAGTTTACGGTGGAAGTTCAGGAGCGTCGCTTGTCGAGGGAAAGTCGTGGGGGAAATTAAAAAACGACGCGAAGTTTGTTGATGTTTTTTGCGACGCGACAATTGCTTTGCCTTTGATTTTGGCGAGTGTGAAATAGCACATAACTTCCACTCAATTCGAAGTCTTCACTGCATTTATAAATATCAAAATTCTTAAGTTTGTTATGAAAAGTAAAAATGCAAATACTGAAACGCTGAAATTCTTTGGAATTTTAGCGATAGGTTTAGTAATTGTTTTTGGGGTTTTTTTATTATTACAAATTCCTAATGGCGAAGATGAAGAAGGTCAAACTCAAATTAGACAATTTAATTCATTGCAAGAAATTGAAAGTTTCTTAAAAGAAAATTCTGATGGCGGTTATAATAGATATGGTTTTGCTGAAAAAAGTTTTGCTACAGGAAGTGTTGCACCTGCTCAAGCTGGAGCGAGTGAAGACACAGGAAGGAGTTCAGCTTCGGATTATTCAAAGACAAATGTTCAGATTGAGGGTGTTGACGAGCCGGATATAGTTAAGAATGACGGCAAATATATTTACACTGTTGTTGATAGTAAAAAAGTTGTGATTGTTAATGCTTATCCTGCTGATGATATGAAAATATTAAGCGAGATAGATTTTTCAACTGACGATGGATATTATTATGGGAATGTTCATAATATTTTTATTAATGAAGATAAGTTGATTGTTTTTACAAGAGGGTTGGAGACTATTGAGACAGGTGTTGATTGTACAGATGAAACATATAGTTTAGGAATTAGATGTGGGGGTTATTCTAAACAATTAACTAAAATTAATGTTTATGATGTTTCTGACAGAGAAAATCCTGAATTAGAAGATGAATTTGTTGTTGATGGCGATTATATTGATGCAAGAATGATTAATGGTTATGTTTATGTTATATCTAATAAATATATTAATTCTTATAATAGTGTTGACTTGCCAGTTTATTCTGTTAATAGCGTCGAGAAAACCATTGCTCCAAATGATATTTATTATTTTGATTACCCAGATTCTGGATATACTTTTACAACTATAACTGCTGTTGATTTAGGCAAAGGCAAGGCTGATAGCAAGGTTTTTTTGGCAGGTTACTCTTCAACAATTTTTGTTTCTGAAGATAATATTTATTTGAGCTATCAGAAAAGCATTTCTTATAAAGATGTTTATGGAAAAATGGTTGATAAAGTTATTTTGCCTTTGCTTCCTGAATCTGAAAAGAAAAAAGTAAAAGATATAATGGAATCTGACAAGCAAATTTATGAAAAGATGCAGGAAGTTCAAGAAGTGGTTGAAGATTATTCTAGTTCTTTGACTGGAGATGCAAAAGAAGAATTTGATAAAAATTTGATGGAAAAAATGATTGATGTTCAAATTGAAATTCAGAAAGAAACTGAAAAGACAATTATTCATAGAATAGAAATAAATAAATTGGATATTAGTTATGAAGGTGTTGGTGAAGTTCCTGGAACTGTTTTGAATCAATTTTCAATGGATGAGCATAAAGGTTATTTGCGTGTAGCGACGACAACTGGGCATGTTTCAAGGACTGGAGAAGCAACAAGCTTGAATCATCTTTATATTTTGGATATTGACAAAATGAAATTAGTTGGAAGTGTTGAGGACTTAGCTTCTGGAGAGCAAATTTATTCTGCAAGGTTTATCGGAGACAGAGCGTATATGGTTACATTCAAGAAAATTGATCCTTTATTTGTTATAGATGTTAAAAATCCTGAAAAACCTGAAGTGCTTGGTTATTTGAAAGTTTCTGGTTATAGTGATTACTTGCATCCATTTAATGAAGAAGGAACTTTGATTATTGGTGTAGGAAAAGAAACCCGGGGTGGAGATGAGAATTTTGCATGGTATCAAGGTGTAAAGGTTTCATTGTTTGATGCTACTGATGTTAATAATCCTGTGGAGTTATCAAAGATTGAAATTGGCGATAGGGGAACAGATAGTTATGCTTTGTATGATCATAAAGCGTTTACGTTTGATAGGAATAGGGGATTGTTAGTTCTCCCAATACTTTTAGCAGAAGTTGATGAAACTCAAAGAAATGATAATTATTTCAGTGATCCTGATAGTGCTTATGGGCAAGCTGTTTGGCAAGGGGCTTATGTTATGAAACTTGATAAAGGTAAAGAAGAAATTGAAGTTGTTGGAAAAATAACCCACATGGATGAAACCGATTTTGGAGACGATAATCAAGGTTGGTTTGGATGGAGATATTATAATGACGGCAAGTCTGTGAAGCGAAGTTTGTATATGGATAATTTCCTTTACACAATTTCAAATGCAATGATAAAAGCAAATGATATAAATTCAAATTATGATGAAGTAAATAGTGTTGAACTTCCTAACGAAAAAGTTGAGCCTCCAATTTATTATGCTGAATCTTTTGCAGGTGTAAGCACTGGAGTGATTAGTCCAAGTTCAAAATAATTTAAAATGTCTAATAAATTTTTAATGTTTAATCTTGACGACGATAAAGCGAAATCGCTTGGAGAAGTAATTAGTAATCCGACTTCTAAGAAGATTGTTAATTTTCTTGCAGAGAACGAGGCAAGTGAAAGTGATATTGCGAAGGCGTTGAAGATTCCTGCGAATACAGTTAATTATAATGTTAAGCGTTTAGTTGATGCAGGGTTGATTGAACCAACAAAGAAATTTTTTTGGAGCTCTAAAGGAAAGAAAGTTCTTTCTTATAAAGTTGCTAATAAATTGATTGTTATTTCTCCAAAGAAATCTTCAAATGTTTATAATAAGTTAAAGAGTATTGTTCCTGTTGTTTTGATTTCTGGAATTTTGACTGTTTTTGTTTCATGGTATTACAAATCAATTTTTATGGCTAGCCGAAATTTAGCTGCGGATAAACAAATTTTAAAAGAGTCTTATCAATCAGGGGTTTCTGGAGTTATGGATGCTGCTTCATCTGAAATTTTTACAAATGTTCCAACTGTTCCTGAAGCATGGGTGTGGTTTGGATTAGGAAGTTTGGTTACGATTATAATTTATTCTATGTGGAATTGGAAGAGGATTTGATTATTTGTTTCTATTCGCGCCCACGTTTTGTTATTAATATTCAAAATTGTCAAAACATAAACGCTCGACTTCACCTGGATTTCTTCACGAACGGGAAATTTTAATGAGAGAAATTTTTTGTATTATCATCATCATTTTTCTCAACGGAAAATCCTGCTGAAAGTGGATTTGGAGTTGTAATTTATTTTCGCAGAATGCGAATTATATTCCCATCAAAAACCTTATTAACCTCCTTTTTTCTTAATTTTTTATGTTAACCTCAAAACAAGTCAAGGAAATAAGAGAACACTTAGAGAGAGCTGGAAGCCCGATTTTCTTTTTTGATAATGATGTTGATGGTTTGTGCAGTTTTCTTTTATTGCAGCGTTATGTTGATAAAGGAAAAGGTGTGCCGATTAAATCTTTTCCTAAAATGAATATAACTTATTTTAGAAAAGTTGAAGAACTTAACGCCGATTATATTTTTATTTTGGATAAGCCGCTTGTTTCAAAAGAGTTTTTTGACGAGGCTGAGAAGAGAAATATTCCTGTTGTTTGGATTGATCACCATGATGTTCAAGATGAACACGATGAAATGCCCGAATTTGTTAATTATTACAATGTGGCTTTTAATAAAGATAAATCTAATGAACCTGTTACTTATTTATGTTATCAGATAATTAATGATGCAAGGAAAAAAGAGGATTTGTGGTTTGGAGTTGTTGGTTGCATTTCTGACAAGTTTGTGCCAGATTTTTATGAACAGTTTAAGAAAGAATATCCTGATTTAAGCATCGAAGGTGAAGATGCGTTTGATATTTTATATTCTTCCCGGATTGGAAAGATTGTTGAGATTCTTAGTTTTGCTTTGAAAGATAGAACAACAAATGTTGTTAATATGATGAAATTTTTGATGCAAGTTAAATCGCCTTATGAAGTTTTGGAAGATTCTTCAAAGAATCATACAATGCATTATCGGTTTAAACAAATTGATGAGAAATATCAACATCTGTTAAAAAAAGCAGAAGAACTTGAAAAGACTTCTGGGAAGCTGCTGTTTTTTCAATATGGCGGTGAGATGAGTATGAGCAGCGATTTAGCGAATGAGTTGAGTTATAAATTTAAAGATAAAATAATTGTTGTTGTTTATATTAAAGGAAGTAAGGCGAATATTTCTGGAAGGGGAAAGAATGTTAAAGAGTTTATTTTGAAGGCGATTTCTGGTTTAGAGGATTCTCGTGGTGGAGGGCATGAAGATGCTGTTGGTGCACAAGTTAGAGTTGAGGATATTGAAAATCTTAGAGGGAATTTATTGAAGTTGGTGGGGTAAGTTGCTTCGCTTCGCGAAGTTAGGGGAAGTAAGTGGATGTAAAAACCCGAGATGTAATGAGTTTTAGGTTTATTGTTGAATCTAGTTAACATTGTTTTTATAGGTATATTACAACACCGCAAAGTATTAAAACTTTGAATTCATAATTTTAGTATGGAAACAATGCATAGACTTGCGGTGTGGAATTCGTATTGTGAGTTTGGCTTATGCTTTCCTACAATGATTAAACCACTTTAATTTAATTCACTCTTTTAGGTTTGAATTGAATTGAAGTTTTTTCTAAGTTATTCAAACCTTTGAGTCATGAATTGATTGTGGTTTCATAAATAAAATGGAACCTAAAGAAATGGAAGAAAAGGAACAGGTCGAAAGAGAGTTGTCTGTATTGTTAGAGGTGACTTTGCGATTGGAAGACGAATTGAATAATTTGTAATTGAATGAAAAAGGAAAATGATTCTTAATGGATATTGTGTAATGTGGAAAGTTGCTTCCGGATTTAAAAATCACGTTTGGGTTCAGAAAACCCTCCACCATCCCCCACCCACCACACCCGAATGGAAACTAACTGAACCCAAACACTCCATGTTTTATCTTTTGCGAAGTTAGGGAGATGTTAATTTAGATTTATTAATTATCATTATTTGTAAAGTAAACATCTTAACTACATACTTTGTAGAAAATAACTCGCTCTTAAAAGACACCTAACGGTTTCTTTTCAACTTCCCTTAAGTTAGGCTCAAGGTTGATGTCGCGAGAATAATTGCTCGAAATTCGTATGGGCAACTACGTTTCCCCTAACAAGTCACCCTTTCCTTAAATTTGTGATTTCTTCGTTAATAATTTCTTTAAGCGAAAAACTTGACAAAGTTAGTTTTGAGCCATTGATGACACGAGCTTGCGAGTGCTATGTTTATTTAGGGAATGGACTTATCATCATCATCAATGTTAAATCTGAGTTAACCTTATTTATGAGAACGAGCTTGCGAGTTCCAAATTTAGTAAGTCTTTCCGACATACACCCAATAATCTGCTTTTTTGTCGCAGATGATGCATTTGTTTTTAGAAATTGGCGGATTTTTTGGGTCAATGAATAATGTTTTTGCTCCGCCAGTATCTGCTTTCAAAATATCTTCACAATCATGGCTTTTGCACATTGGAACTAAAACTATTTTCTTTTCTTTAATGTTTTTTATTAATTGAGTTTTGCTTTCTGTTTTTATTGTGTTTGACTTAAGTAATTTTTCTGCGTTTTTGAAAAGTTCTGTTTGAATTTCGTTTAGCAGTTTTGGAACTTCTTTTTTTATGTCGCTGATTTTTACAGTTTGTTTTTTTCCATCATTTCTTTTTGCGATTATAACTTGTTTTTTTTCGAGGTCTTTTGGACCGATTTCAATTCTTAATGGAATTCCTTTCAATTCCCATTCGTTGAATTTCCATCCAGGTGAAACATCTGTTCTGTCATCTATTATCGGAGAAAATTCTTCTAATTCTTTGTTTATTCTTTTTACTTCGTTTAATACTTTGTTTTTTGTTTCTTCGAAAAGTATTGGGACTATGACAATTTTATTTTCTGCTAATTTTGGAGGAATGACAAGGCCTTTATCATCGCTGTGGATTGCGAACATTGCGCCGAGCATTCGTGTTGAGATTGCGAAAGTGTTTTGCCAGACTAAATTTTCTTTTCCAGATTCTATTTTGAATTTTATATCATATGCTTTTGCGAAGTTTTGTCCGTCGTGATGGAAGCATGGACCTTCAATTACTCTGCCGTTTGGCAAATAGTAATGCAATTTTTCTGAGAAGACTGCGCCTGCAAATTTTTCTTTTTCTGTTTTTCTTCCATAAATTCCTGGCAGGGCCATGAATTCTTCAACGACTTTTTCATAAATTCTTTTTATCTCTTTGCTTTCTGCAAGAGCTTCTTTTTCAGTTGCAAAAGCTGTGTGTCCTTCATTCCATAAAAATTCCCTTGTTCTGAAAAAGGGCACAGGATTATTAAATTCCCATCTCACGACGTTGTTCCATTGATTTAATTTTAATGGCAAGTCTCTCCATGAACGAATCCATTTTGAATAAGATTCATACATAATTGCTTCTGATGTTGGCCTAATTGCTAATCTTTCATTTAATTTAGTATTTCCAGCGTGAGTCACCCATGCGACTTCAGGAATAAAACCTTCAACATGCTCTTGTTCTTTGGAAAAAGCTTTTTCAGGAATGAACAAAGGGAAGTATGAATTTTGAATGCCTATTTTTTTGAATTCTTTATCACAAACAGCCACGACTTTTTCCCAAATAAGATATGATGCTGGACGAAGAATAATACATCCAGAAACTGATGAGTAGTCTGCGAGTTCTGATTTAAGAATTAATTGCTGGTACCACTCAGAAAAGTTTTCTTTTTTTATTGTAAGTCCTTCTTTGGATTGTTTTTTTGACATGAAAGATAATAGGGAGTATGTTTTATTAATGTTTTTGTTGAGAGATTAGCTGCTCATTTCATTCGCAGTTATTATTGGCTACGAACTGGACTTTGTCACAGTTCTTCGCTGGAGAAATTGTTAATGTAAAAATTCTTTGATAAATTTGTTTAGAGATACTCAATGTTGAGTTTAGATTAATTGTTTTTTGAGAACGGGCCTGCGAATTAAATTATATTGTCTCTTTTTTATAATAATATTTAAATATTAGTGTATATAAGATAAGAAATGGTTAGAGCTGATTGGGAAGAAGAAGTAAGAAATCCTGGACCAAATGTACGAGGAGTTATTCAGAATATTGCTTACTTGTTCTATAGCGAACTTAAACGTGAAGATGCTGAAAGAAACTGGCACAATTCTTGTTCTGCTTTTTTTGAATATGCTCATCAAGGGAGATTAGGACGCGGAAATAGTCTGTATAGGGTTCCTTGCGTTAGTTTAGAAGAAGCTACAACAAAAACACTTGAGCTTAGCGCACATTGGATGATTTCAAAAGATTTATCTTCTACTCAGAAGTGGGAAAGAGCTGTCAATTATTTAGCTAAAACTATTTTTAATTGTAAATTTTCAGACAGACCTATCGTATAGATTCATATCCACCTTCAACACCATTTTTTGAAAGAACAATTTGCCAAAGCTGATTTCGTCTTGCGCGAAATGCTCCGGCCATGCTGAGCAAATAATATTTCCACATTCTGTAAAATCTTTCGTTGTATTTTCCTGTTGCTTTTAGTTTTGGCCAGGCTTTGTCGAAGTTGTGAAACCATGCCATTAAAGTTTTATCATAATCAGTTCCGAAGTTGTGCCAATCTTCCATAACAAAATAATCTTCAATTGCTTCGCCGATTTGTTTTATGGAAGGAAGCATACCATTTGGAAAAATGTATTTGTCAAACCACGCATCGCATTTGGTTACTGATTTATTTCCTCCGATTGTATGAAGTAAAAATAATCCTTTGTCTTTGAGAACATGATTTACTATTTTAAAAAATTCTTTATAGTTTTTGCAGCCAACATGCTCAAACATTCCCAATGAAACAATATGGTCAAATTTTTCTGATGACGCGGAGTCAAGTAATTCTCTGTAAGAGTCAAGTAATTCTCTGTAATCTTGCAATCTGAATTCTATTGGTAATCCTTTACAAAGTTTTCTTCCTAATTCAACCTGTTCTTTTGAGACAGTTACACCAACACATTTTACTTTGTATTTTTCTGCAGCGTATTTCATAAAACTTCCCCAGCCGCACCCGATGTCGAGAATTTTTTGTCCTGCTTTAAGATTTAATTTTTTGCATACTAAATCTAATTTTTGCTCTTGGGCTTTATCTAAATTTTGTGGAACTGGTTTTAGGCTTTTCCAATAACCGCATGTATATGTTAAACGTTCATCGAGCATTGATTTATATAAATTAAAAGATATCCCCATCTTTTAAGATGGGGCGTTGCTCCCCGCAAATTA
>CAYXNP010000004.1:0-81477 GCA_964466575.1 Candidatus Woesearchaeota archaeon
ATGTTTGGTTTTTCTTTAGCCATTATTTGTTTTTTTCTTTCTTCGAAAAATTGGTAGTGAGGAATTTTTTGATTCCGACCTTGCCATATTAAATATTTTCGTAAAAGAATTTTACGTAATTATGTATAAAAATTTAGGTTTAAAAATGTTTTGGTGAGGGAGAGTGTTAGGAATTAGGGAGTTTCCACGATTTTCTCCTCCCCTGTTAAGTCACGGGAGTTATTGTATTTAATTGAGTTCAAAAGTAGAGTTTCCCATGCATTTCCTTTAATTCCAATTCCGCATTTATCCGCAGGTGTTAGGTTTTGTCTGCTGTTCTTTCTCACGAAATTATGAAAGATTTTGAAGCCATCTTGATATTCTTGAACTTTTGTAACTCCTCGCCTTACTTTATGAAATTCCTTTTGATGTGAGTGATGGCTTTCTATTGCGTTGTTGTTCACAACTTTTCTTTTTCCTTTGATTGATGTAAATTTAACTTTTCTTTCGTTTCCCCAATTTCTAAAGGTTTTTCTGCAACCATCTTGATAACCTGCATAACCATCTACGATTATTTGGTTTGGCATTTTTCCGTTCTGTTTCCATGCTTCTGTGAAAACGTGTTGTGCGTCTTTACTACTTCTTGAACGTCCCGAACATTCAGAGGCGAGTAAGAACTTTGTTTTATTGTCCATAACATTCCAAACATAATCGTATTCTTTATTTTTGTTATGTTTGTTTTTTCTGTCTATTCCTCGCTTTGTTAAAATCAAAGTTTCGTCTGCGTTCCAAACGCCTTTTATTTGCGGTTGTATTTTCTCGCTATACTTCTCCATTATGTTTCCAAATTTCAAAACCCAATCTCTAATAGTAACGTGAGAGACTTTGAGATTGTAGAATTGTTGAAACTGATGGCTTATATCTCGGTAAGACAAACCCCTATAATAGCAATCCATAGCGAGACAAACAAGTTTAGCGTTTCCTTTGATGTTCTTTATTGGTGAAAGAACAAAACGCTTTTTACAATCTCGGCATTCGTATCTTTGCTTATCTCCGATTTGTGTTTTTCTTATTCCTGACTTAATCAAGTTTTCAGAGTTACAAGAAGGGCATAAGTCTTTTTGTGGTGTGTCTATGATTAATTCAATTTCTCTCTCAACTTGTGGCTCTACTTCATATTTTGCCTTAACTTTCTCAAATAATAGAATAGCTTTGATATGCTTACAATAGAGATTTTTACCTTGACACCTTCGTTTAAAGTCCTCACATTCGCAAGAATAAGCGTCTATGTGGGTTACTCTGTATTTCTTGTTTGAAGTTTGAGAAGGAACTAAATAAGTGAACTCATCAAGCGTTTCAAGGTTTCCTTTCTCTAAAATCGCTTTTGCTCTTTCATTTCTCCATTCCGAGAAATTCTTAATATATTCTTGTGTGTTTTCCATATACTACTATAATACTAATAGTATTTAAACATTGTCGTAGTGTAGTATTATATAATACTCAATAGAAGTGTTTATAAAGCAATAATACTATAATTCTTTATGGAGAGGAAAACTACAAGTATTAAGATAAGTCCTGAATTATGGCAAGAGGTTAAAATTCATTGTATAAGGCAACAAGTGGATATTTCTGATTGGTTGGAAAAAATTATTAAGGAAAACTTGAAGAAAAAATAATGTCGCAACTAAAAAGGAATGGCATTCCCGACGAAAGTTTTAAGAAACCCCGTCCCGTTTATATTCTATGGTGAATGAAGCAAAAACAGAAATACTTGTAAGAAAAATTTTGGAAAAGCATAAAGATACATTTGAGAGAGAGAGAGACGGCGACCAAATAATAATTGAAGAAAAGAAATCTGATAATTCTCAAATTGATAAGCTCTTAAAAATTGCTTCTAAAAGAGGGAATGGTTGCGGAATGCCTGAATTTATTATAAGTTTTCCGAATAGCGATTTACTTATTGTTATTGAATGCAAAGGAGATATTAGAAAACACAAGAGCAAGAATTTAGATAAATATGCTGATTTCTCCGTTGATGGTGCTTTGCTCTATTCTTCTTATTTATCAAAGGAGTTTAATGTTATTTCTATCGGTGCGTCTGGAGAAACACAACAAGAACTTATAATTGATAACTTCATTCAGATTAAAGGAGAGAAATCAGCGAGAGATTTAAAGATAAATAAAATATATGATTTTGAAAGTTATTTCGGTTTATTGAAAAAAGACACTATAAAAGAAAAGTTTGACTTTAACAGATTGATGGAATATTCCATAGTTCTAAATCAAAATTTAAGAGATAATTTTGAGTTTGAAGACAATCTAAAACCTCTCATTGTTAGCGGTATTCTTTTGGTTCTTGAAGATAATGGTTTTTGTTTGGCGTATCCAACAAAAAAGAAACCTTTGGAAATAGCAGACTTAATAATTAACACAATTAAAGAGAGATTAGACAGAGACAATATCAAGGGCGTTAAGCAAAGCACAATCGTGCAAACTTACGGATTTATGAAAACCAATACACAAATTATAAATGAAACAGATAAAAGTGGAAAGGCAAACACCCAATTAAAAGATTTAATTAGAGATATTGAAGAAAAGGTAAGACCATTTATACAAGATTATAAACAATACGATGTTATTGGAATTTTCTATAATGAATTTTTAAGATATGCGAATGGTGACGGCGGTTTGGGAATTGTCTTAACTCCAAAACACATAACAGAGTTATTTGTTGAACTTGCGGAAGTAAATAAGGATAGCGTAGTAATTGATAATTGTTGTGGCACGGCAGGATTTTTAATAAGTGCTATGAAAAAAATGGAAGATTTAGCGAATGGAGATAAAAAGAAGATTAAAGAAATACATATGAAGCAACTTTTAGGAATTGAAAGCAACCCTAAAATGTTTTGTCTTGCGTGTTCAAATATGATGTTGCGAGGAGATGGAAAATCAAATATTTTTCAACAAGATTGTTTTCAACAACCCGAAGAAGAAGTAAAAAGATTAAAGCCGACAATCGCCTTTCTCAATCCGCCGTATTCAAAAGAAAACGGACATAAAGAATTAGAATTTGTTTGGAATGCCTTAAACTTTTTAGAGCCACACGGAACGTGTATAGCGATTGTGCCTCAATCTTGTGCTATGAACTCAAAGAAAGGCAACGAGAACGTTAAGGATAGAATATTAGAAAGTCACACGTTAAAAGCAGTTATGAGTATGCCTGACAAGTTATTTGATGACAGCGAAAAGAGTGCCGTAACTTGCATTATGGTTTTTGAAGCACATAAGCCCCATTCTGAAACTACTAAAACTTGGTTTGGTTATTGGAAAGAAGATAAATTTATCAAAGTCAGACCTTACGGAAGAATAGATTATAGACATCTCTATCGTGATAAAATAAAGCAAATTTGGTTAGATAGTTATTTCGGGAAAAAAGAAGTTAATGGATTTTCTATTTTGAGGCACGTTAAGGGAAGTGATGAGTGGTTAGTAGAGCCATATATTACCACTAATTTTGAGAATTTGAAAGATGTGGATTTTGAGAATACTTTAAGAGAATATTCTACTTTCCTTTATTACAATAAACTTACGGACAAAGTTTCAAATGAAAGCAATAACAAAGAAAAATTAAAAATTGATTTTAGTAAATGGAAAGAAGTAAAACTCGGCTTTAATGAAGAAGAAAACCCAGAAGGATTATTTGAAGTTATTGGCTCAAAAACAACCGACATAAAAATTCTTGATGACAACCACAAAAACGGAGAACTAAAATATCCTTTCGTAACAACACAAGCAACCAATAACGGCGTTAGAGGATGGTATGACAAATTTACAGATGAGGGAAACATTTTAGTTATTGATAGTGCGGTTTTGGGATATTGCTGTTATCAACCGCTTAATTTTACTGCGTCTGACCATGTAGAAAAGTTAATCCCTAAATTTGATTTTAATGTTTATCATGCTTTGTTTTTGACAACAATAATCAACAAAGAAAGATACAGATATTCGTATGGAAGAAAGTTTAACCAAGATAGAATAAGAGATACTATAATCAAATTACCTTTTAGGAATGGAAAGATAGATTGGGAATTTATAGAGAATTACACTAAAGGATTGTCTTATTCAAAATACTTGAAAATTTAAGCTAACTCCCGACACTTAACAGCTTATCTATCTCCCGAAAACTTAACACTCACTTGGTGAGGCATTAAATTATTATGTCGTTGATTATCTTTCTTTTTTTGCCACATGACTCTCAACCCAACTATTTGCTAATTCAGCTAAATCTGATAACATTTTTTTATCACTTTCTTTAAAATATTCAATCTTTGTTGATGTATATCCATTCTCAACCAAAGTATGAAATGTATCTCTCCATAAATCATCAAAACAGGAATAATCAAATTCTTTCCATCGACGTAAGAGTAATGCTTTATCAGCAACACCAAGATGAATATCTAAACCTCTATCAATAAAAAAATATATTCCCCGTCCACCTTTGCTATCTAATTCAAGGTTTTGTCTTAAACATTCATACATCTCTCAAGAACTAAATCATCAATATAAAAACTTATTGATTTTCCGACTTCTGACCTCGTCCACATCTAAATTATTATAATCAGATTTATTATTTATCACAATATTAAATCTAGTTCATCCTTCCCTAAGTTGCGTAGCAACCAAATTTAAATTTCTTCTTTTAGATTTACCCATTCCAACTATATGGGCACAAGTACAAACATTTATAAATATGTGCCCACATTAAATTTTAATGGTATATCACGAAATACGAATTGTTAATGGAAAGAAACAAAATTATTTAGTTTCTAATAGGAGGAGCAATGGAAAATTTATCAAGAAAAGTAAGTTTGTTGGAATCGGAGACATTTCAAAAAAGAAAATTGAAGAGTTGAAAAAAGAATACGAAAAAGAATTATTTTTATCTAATAAATATGAATTTCTATCTAAAGAACAGGTTAATGAAATAGAGGATGCAAAGCAAATATACAATAAGAGAATAAAAGAATTAAACAAGGAAGAATTCGAAAAATTCGAAAACTCATTTTTTACAGAATTGACTTATAACAGCAATGCAATAGAAGGAAGTTCTTTATCTATAGAAGATACATCATTGATTGTAAACGAAAATATTGCGCCGGAGGGAAAAACCATAAGAGAAATTAATGAAGCGAAAAATCATATTAAAGCATTAGAGTTTATAAAAAATTACAAAGGAGATTTCAGCGAGGAATTTATATTAAAACTGCATTCAATTATTCTAAAAGATATTTCAGAAAGATTTTCTGGAAAATATCGCCAAACTCAAGTCAGAATATTTGGAAGCGACGTCAAGTTTCCATCTTCAGAGAAAGTTCCTCAATTAATTAAGAATTTAATTTATTGGTATAAAAAGAATAAAACAAAGCATCATCAATTTGAGCTGGCTGTTTTAGTCTCTATGAAATTCGTTACAATCCATCCATTTGTCGACGGCAACGGAAGAGTTTCAAGATTAATAATGAACTTCCTCCTTCAAAAAAAAGAATATCCTTGGATAAATATTTACAGAAAACGAAGAGAAAAATATCTTAAGGCCGTAAGAAAAGCAAATGACGAAGACTATTTTTTAATTATCCATTCTTTGATTGAAACTTTAAAAGAAAATCTTAAGGATTTTGGGTTTTACTGATTCTCAGAAACTATTTTTTATGGCAAATCAACTCCGGGAAGACGATAACATGAAAGATCAAGTTCCTTTAATCCTTCAACTGATTCTGGTTTTTCTCCTTTGAATGGTGCGCCGCAATTTATATCCCATGCTTCGGCAATATCATTTGTGATACATTGACTTATTCCTCTTAATTTCTTATCTCTTACTTGATATTCTCCTACCCAAATATCACCACTTTTTCTAAATTTATAATCTACTCTAACTTTATTATGTTGATACATTTTCTCAAATTCAAGAACATTATTATCCATTTCGCCATGAAGAACAGATGCTCCTCATCTGTCTATAAGTTGTCCATCAAAAAGTATTTTTGATAATGTATCGTATCTAAAATATCCTCCAAATGCCGCACAACCCATTTCACTATTTGATCCAAAAAATCCGGCGATTGAGTATAATCTTAAATTCCTTTTTGGAAAATCAGATTTTTTTGTTAATTCTTCTGGAACATTTAATTTATCCATTTAAATTACTAGAATAATCTCTTTTTAAGAATTATTGTGATTGTTCTATTACTGATCCTCACTCAACCCTTCCGATGGTTTTTGCAAAGCAATATCATCACAGGGACCCTACTGATTCTCACTCAATCCCTTCCTACTTCTAATCTTCTTAATAATAACTGGCTGCATATCTCTCGGAACTTTTTCAAAAAGCTGATCTTTCAAACTTGAAACTCCTCTTCCTTCTGTCGCACTTCTTAAATCGTTGCTCCATCCAAGCATTTCAGCAACCGGCAATTTCGCAGTTATCGATGCATTAGTTCCTTCTTGATTAACTTCTAACATTTGTCCCCTTTTACCTCCAATTAATTTAGTCATTGTTCCAAGAAATTTGTCAGGTACTTCAACAAGATGAACCTGAATCGGTTCTAACAATGACGCCCCCCCATTATGCATCGCTAATTTTATTGCTTCTCTCACAGCAGGATAAACCTGAGCCGGGCCACGATGAATCGCATCTTCGTGCAATCGAATATCAACAAGTGAAACTTTCATTTTCATGCACGGCTCTCGAGCTAAAGGCCCTTCATTCATAACCATCTCAAAAGCTTCTAAAACCATTTCTATAACCTCGCCAATATGAACTTCTCCTGCAGTTTCATCAAGAAAAATATTTCCATTATAAACATCCCGAATATCTCTGACCTCATCGCCGCTCCAGCCCAAAGCCATCAAAGAATTTTGTAATTCCTGGCTTTTCTTCTTAACTCTTCCCTCGGGAATATCGCCAGATTTAATTGCGTTGTAAATCTTGTCTTCCAATGGTTCAATTTGAATATAAAAACTATTGTGCTTATTCGGAGAACGTCCTTCAAATGAATTAGATTTCTTGCTGACAGTTTCACGATAAACAATAATTGGAGCAGAAGTTCTAACATTCAAACCTTTCTCTGTTTTAATTCTGTTTTCAATAATTTCTAAATGCAGCTCTCCCATTCCGCTCATCAAAGACTCGCCCGTCTGTTCATTAATTTGAATTTTAATTGAAGGATCTTCTTTAGCAACCTGTTTCAAAACTTCAACCAGCTTCGGTAAATCAGCAGCTTTAGTTGCTTCAATTGATTTTGTAACAACAGGTTCAAACAAATGTGTGATTGCTTCAAAAGGTTCTATCGGTGAAGTCGAAACAGTTTCTCCTGAAAAAACATCTTTCAAACCAACAACCCCAATAATATTGCCTGCAGAAACCTCGTCGACAACAAGCCTTTGAGCTCCTTTGTAAACACTTACTTGCTGAACTCGGACATTTCTTTTTGCAAGATTCATATAAACTTCATCTCCCTGCCTGATTGTTCCTGAAAATAATCGTCCAGCAGCAACCTCGCCCGCGTGCTTGTCAACAACAATTTTAATTGGAACAAATGCCACATTGCCTTTCGCGTCGCATTTTATTAATGATTGTCCAAGTTCACTTTCAATATCACCATGCCAAATTTTTGGAATTCTATATTTTTGAGCTGTAACAGGATTTGGATGATGATTAACACTCATTTCCAAAACAACTTCGTGCAACGGCGCTTTTTTTGCCAATGCCTTAATCTTGTCTTGGTCACCGCCGTCATAAGCATCAATAACATCTTTGAATGTAATTCCCTTAGCTTTCATATATGGAAAACTCAACGCCCAATTATGAAATGCTGAACCAAAAGCAACACTTCCCTCGCCAACACCAACTTTCCATTTTTCCTTATAACCTTCAGGCGCAATATTTTCAATCAACTGATTAACATGATCAATAATTGAAATAAATTTATTCTCCATTTCTTTTGGCGTCAACTTAACTTCCTTAATCAATCTATCAACTTTGTTAATAAATAAAACAGGCTTAACTAATTCTTTCAATGCCTGCCTTACAACAGTTTCTGTTTGGGGCATAACACCTTCAACAGCACAGCACAAAATAATACAGCCATCAACAGCCCTCATCGCACGAGTAACATCTCCTCCAAAGTCAACATGCCCGGGAGTGTCAATTAAATTAATCAAATAATCTTCTCCTTTAACTTTATGAATCATACTCACCGACGCTGCATCAATTGTAATCCCCCTGGTAGCTTCATCTTCATGAAAATCTAAAACCAATTGTTTGCCGGCAGTTTCCTGTGAAAGCATTCCAGCTCCGGCAAGCAAATTATCAGAAAAAGTTGTCTTGCCGTGGTCAATGTGCGCAGCAATTGCTATATTTCTAATATTCTTTTGCTTTTTCATCAATTCCTGAATTTTTTGCGCTTTATCGTCTGTTGCCATATTAATATGAAACCTCTAATATAATTAGAATAAGGATTGATAAGAAATTTGGTTTAAAAAACTTTGCAAAATTACTTCTCGCTCACGCTCGAAAATTAATTGTAACTCCAAATCCACTTTCAGCAGGATTTTCCATCGAGAAAAATGATAACAACATATCTCAAAATTTATTGATTAACAATTTCTTAGCGGAGAGCCGTGCGTTTAGCCGGCTCGAAGCCATTAATCTTTGCGAAGCAAGAAAATTTACACATAAAATAGGGTGACATATGTCATGGCCTTATACTTCTCTGTCATAAAGTTCATTAACAAACCTCATACTTCCGCCATAAAAATATGCAGCAGTTTCAGCACCATTTCCACTTCTATTATCACCCAATAATTCTCTTAAACCTTTATTCAAAATTCTAGAAAATCTTTCTATCTTTTTTGATTCTTCTTCACTTAATTGAGTATTATTTTCTTCTGCCATGGTTTAATTCTTCATAAAGAGGAGTATATAAAACTTCCTTAGAAAAAATCTATTGTGCGACCCAACGACATATGTCGAAGGGCAACCGAAAATTAGTTCTCGCTCACGCTCGAAAATTAATTGTAACTCCAAATCCACTTTCAGCAGGATTTTCCATCGAGAAAAATGATAACAACATCTCTCGAATTTCTGGCTTAACAATTTCTTAGCGGAGAGCCTTGAGCTTGGTCCGAGTGATTTCGCGAAGGACTAACTTGATTTAATAATAACCGAGCGAGGTCACGAGTTGGCTCGAAGCCATTAATCTTTGCGAAGCAAGAAAATTTACACATAAAGTAAAATACAATATATTTCTGTGGGCTATACACTTAGAAAAAATCTATTCTAACTTTCCCTCACTCGCTAAAGAATAAGTTTTAGCTTTTTCTAAAAATAATTTTTGAATTCCGTCGACATTTTGAGGATTCCTTCCCCATTCTGCCATCGCTTCTCTTTGCAAAGCTCTTCCATAAGAAAATGTCATTCTCCATGGAGCTTCTTCACCGTAATGTCTATTCAAAGTATTCAAATTAAAAGCAGAATCTTCATCACTCATTCCTCCAGAAAGAAATGCAATTCCTCCAACATTTTCAGGAACATTATTTTTTAGACAGTTATATGTTCTTCCAGCAACCTCAACTGTCGATGGTTTTGAACGATAATCTTTTCCAGCCAAAATCATATTAGATTTCAAAACAATTCCAGGAAGATAAACCCCATATCTTTCATTTAAATTAAATAAATGTTCAAGAATTCCGGCTGTTACATTAAAACAAACATTATTACTATGATTTCCAGTCATCATAACTTCTGGCTCTTGAATTGGAACTATATCTTGTTCTTGTGCGATGTTGGCATATCTCACTAAAGAATTATCATTAGCATCAACACACGCAAAACTTGGCAGTCCTTTTTCATCATCAATATGAAATTCCGCTCGCCATTTTGCAAATCTCGCACCTAACTCATAAAATTCTTTGAACCTGTCTCTTAATCCATCTAAACCTATTGTCACAAACTCTCCAGGAAAACCCGCCATGTCTTTTTTTCCTTTGTCAACTTTTATTCCAGGAACAATTCCTTTGCTTTCAAGATATTCCGGAAACGTCATGTTTGTTCCGTCAACTTTTTGCCTTAAAGTTTCCTCGAACATTATCACTCCGCTAATATAATTCTCAATTCCAGGAGAAGTAACTAGTATGCTTCTAAAATTTCTGTTCGCCTCGGGCGTCGAAACAACACCGACTTCTTTCATTCTTTCTTTAATAGTTCCAGCCGACTCATCCATAGCAAGAATTCCTTTACCATGCGCCATCATCCGAGAAACAATTTTTTCAAGTTGAGAAGTATCCATAAAATTCAATTAGATATACGATATTTAAAGATTATTATAATAAGAAATATAGTAAAAATTAACGCGCAGAATCAGCATAAACAACTTCTCTTTTTTCTAAATCTATATCTTTAATATTATCAGTATCAATTTTTACCCAACCATCAACATTAAATATTAAAAATGAAGCATCCTCTCTTTCAATTAATGGATCAAAATAATGATAAGATATCTTATCGGGATTTACTTTTCCATAAATAATATATCCTTTAATTTCTTCATCCCCGTCAACAAGTGTCGCAAATCCTTGATTTGAATTAATCAAATCTGCTAAATCCCTTCTAAGTTTTTCATCCATAAAATTTCTTAGAGAGATAATTAATAAAGGTTTCTTATCGCGCACTATCATCTATATTAATACCTATGTCCAAAAACAACCTTTTCAAGATATAAAATCTTCTTTTCAATGTCATAAGAAAATATAATTCTTAACTTTTCAATTCTTATCCTGCAATAATCATTAAGAGGAGGGTGCATATGTTTGTACCTTTCAGGATTTTCCGCAACTTCTAAAAACTTTTTCTTAATTCTCTTTTGAACAGAATTGTCTAATTTCCTAAAATCTTTCTCAAATTCTTTCGTCGAAAGAATCTCATAACTCATCAAAACTAACAAACTCCCCTTTCTTTATTTGTTCCTTTGATTTTCTCAAAGACTCCATAATTTCAGGATCACTTGATAATTCTAAAGATTCAATTTTATCATTAATTTCTTCAATTCCTTTTGCTAAATCAAGAAATACTTTTTTATCAATAGTTATTGTTTCCATATTCTATTTAGAATTTCAATGTTTATATAATTTTCTAACGAGCACTATCCGCTTGCTTCTCACTTTCGTTTTTTTTCTTGAAAGCAAAACTCTCGCCGTTATTATCCGCAGCAAGCATTATCTCTTCAGCCAAAGCTTGGCTAATTGTTTTCTTTTTGTTAAATGCTTTATCACTTGAACCTTGAACAATCCATCTCAAAGCGAGATTAACTCTTCGCAAAGGCGAAACATCGACGGCTTGAGGATAACGGGCTCCGCCATATTCGATAACTGTAATCTCATCTCGAGGAGCAACATTTTCAATCGCCTTAACTAAAACAGCAACTGGATTCTTTTTCGTTTTTCTTTCAATCATCTCAAAAACATCAAGAACAATTTTCATATTCTTTGTATATTTTCCAGTAGCATTTCCTTTTATCAACTTGTGTTTTTTTCCGCGATGCCCCGCAGTCGCAATCCTGTTCATAAGTCGCTCAACAATATTAACTTTCGCTTGCCCGGCTTTAACGACATTCCGTCCATGACTTTTTACAACCAACTTCGGCTCAAGATTTATCGCTGATTGAAGTCCCTCGTCTCCAATTTTAATTTCAGATAGATCATACTTGTCAAAAATTTTGAATATAGGTAATGTCATTGTTTGTGTTGCCATCTTATTTTTCTCCTCCAAGAATTTTTTCAAAACCTTTCATAATTTCTTTTTCAACTCCACCAACAGACACACAATCTCTTGAAGGATGAATTGCAATAAATGCAGAACCTTTCTGATAAACTTCTTCATGAGTTTCAGGAGAACTCGATTTTACTTTTATTGCGCCAATGCTATCAGCGTATTTTCTTACAACTTTAATCTGACCGTTTAATCCAAATATTTGAGAATAAGTCGGCATATCTGCTTTTCTTTTATAAATTTCTTTTTCTTCTGTTTCTTCTTGCATAGTATAATCAATAGGAATTTCAGTTGTTGCCATTTTAATCTATATATATTTCTTTAAGAGGTGTTCCGTCAGATTTTAATTGAGTTATTCTTAATCGCCCTGCGCCATTTCTTTCAGTTATTGTATAAACACCATCAAAACGCCTATAAACTTCTAAAACATATTCGTATCTGTCTGTTTCCCTAACCATTTTATCTTCTACCCTTCTCAATTTTTCCACTCACTAATCTTGCAAGTGGCTGATCATTTACTTTAATTACTTGAAATCTAACTCCGGGGATATCTCCTTTAGAACGCCCCTGTTTCCCGCCAATTCGTTCAACCATAACTTCGTCGTGCTCGTCAATAAATCTCTGCGCAAGATTACCTGGAATAAAAGCAGTAATTTGTTTTCCATTCTTCGTCAACTGAACCCTGCAGCATTTTCTCATCGCTGAGTTTGGCTGCTTCGCTTCTTTTTGAACTTTTTGAAGAACAATTCCTTTAGCTTGATTCGCACCTTTTAATGGATCCGACTTCGCATAAAGCCCGAGAGTTCTCACTTTAAATTGCCTGTCTTTCCATCGAAATTTCCTTCGATTTTTCATTAATTTCTTTGCCGATTTTAATCCCATTTTAAAAATTGAGAATAAGAAATGATTGTAAAGTTGGTTTAAAAACGTTATGCTTATCATAACAATCTTTTTAAGCTAATTTTAATAGAACTATTAATGCCTCGAGAAACATCACAAAATACAATAAATTTAATTCAAGAAGTATATCTTGAAACTGGAAGTATAAATAAAGCAGCAAAAGCAGGAAAGGTTTCTCCTGCCACAGTATACAAATATTGTGCGCCAATAATAAGAGAAATATTAGAACCTATTCAAGAAGAATCTCGTTCTGGAACCAATTCGAAAAAGAAATTTTTATCTGAAAAAGAAATCCTTAAAGCGCACAAGAAATATTATGGAAATGCAATTACAGCAGCAGAAAGATTAAAAGAATCAGAAGCATATATTCTTTCAGTTTGGGAAGAGCATAACCTTCCAATATCTAATTCAACTTATACACCTCATTTTTGGGAAAGGAATGTTAATCCGGAAAGAAAAAGATTATTGCTTTTATTAAAATATGACTCATCATATTTAAACGGAACCGGAAAAAAAGAAAAACCAATAGAAGAATTAGAACATCTTTGGCGGGAAGATAAAAAACAGGGTAAATGTCTTGAAGATGTAGGAGAAGATTAAACTTAAATTGTTATTATTTTTTATCTAAATGTGCGGCCTAACGACATATGTCGAAGGGCAACCGGAAAATTACTTCTCACTTCGTTCGAAAATTAATTGTAACTACAAATCCGCTTTCAGCAGGATTTTCCGTCGAGAAAAGATGATAATAATATCTAATCTAAGGGAAAGTGTGTGAGAGAAAACCGCAGGTTGTCTTCATTTTGGATTAACAATTTCTTAGCAGAGAGCCCTGACGAAGTCTGGCCGAGTGTTTTGACTTTGACTAATTTGAATTATCAATAGCAAAGTCAAGGCGCGAGTAGAAGCCATTAATCTTGCGTCAGCAACAAATTTATACATAAAGTAAATATGACATATGTCTGTGGGCTATACATTATTTCTTATCTAAAAGATCTCTAACTAAATGTATGCCTTCTTCCCTTTTTCTTTTAACTCTCATTTCAGATTTATTCTTAGCATCTTCAAAAATATCTTGTAAACCCTCACCAGCATAATTTCCTAAAGATACGCCTTCATGAGATAATATTATTCTATATAACTTATCACTTTCTCTTGAAACTCTAAAATCAAGCGTATCATTTCTTGAATAATATCCTTTTCCTTTAGCTAAAAGAGGATCAATTTCAAAATCTTCAACTGACTTGCCATAATTCCTCATTTCCTCCAGAGATAAAACCTTCGAATAATCTTTTACAACCACTAATTGTTCCTCTGATTCCCTATCTCTAAAAAACCCTTCCATCTTTCTTTGACAATATAACGCAGAAGTGTGATTTGCTAAGTGTAATCTCTTTGCAATTTCAGGATAACTTAATTCCATTTTTCTATATAAAAATGTTGCTGCCGCTCTTGCACCAGATATACGCGAACTTCTTCTGCTGCTTAATAATTCAGAGATAGTAATTCCTTGCGCATTGCATACTAATTCAAGAACATCTTCAGGATATATTTCAACTCCTTCTAAACCAATGAGAATCCTTGCTCCGATAATTGTCGATTTACTATGATGGTGAGCATCTTCAACCATATCAATAATATCCATAAAATCCATAAAAGATTATATATTAAATATTTATAAGAATTATCGTTCTAGAAAATATTAAACAATCCTTAAATCTGTTGAGCTTTAACAATAACTTCTTCAATCGGTAGAAGAATGAGTTCCAGCAAGAGTAAAAGCCATTTCAAATCCTGAAAGTTTAATACTATTTCTTCTTTCAACTCTTGTCTTTGCGCGAAGGGATTCTACTGTTAAAAATTCAAGATGAGAAAACTTTCCAGAAAGAGTTTCTTTATCTAAATTACCT
Organism: Candidatus Woesearchaeota archaeon; assembly: GCA_964466575.1. Classification (GTDB taxonomy): domain Archaea; phylum Nanobdellota; class Nanobdellia; order Pacearchaeales; family GW2011-AR1; genus PFCY01. The sequence goes on from CAYXNP010000004.1 coordinate 14,614, forward strand.
TCAACTTGAATTTCAAGAAAATAAATAACTCCCTTGATTTTATCATATTCGCAATCACATTCTTTAATTAATCTGTGTTTATACCCTCTTGAGAAGTAACTGAAATCTTCTTCTGCCTCGACATTTCCTTTCTGAACAAAAACTTCAACTTCATAAGTCATAAAACAACACAGAATCATTATTTATAAGAATTTCTATTCAAACAATCCTTAAATCTTTCTTGAAATAATCTTTTACAATTTCTTTCAATTCAGTTTCTCTTCTGCGATTCCTTCCAATCAAAGCCGCCTTACTTTGCGAACCTGCTGTCAAAATAATTTCTTCGTCAGTAACTTCCAAATCTTTAAATTCAACTGGGCTCACAATTTTTCTAACAAATTCCCTAATACTCTCTTTAGAATCATCGTTGGGATTTCCAACAACTTTAATTTTTCTTCCAAGAGTCTCGCTCATTTTTCTAATATTACACGCTTCTTTGCCAATCGCTTTAGAAATAAGTTTTTTCGGAACTCCAAAAACTATAAACTCGTTGTAAAAAAAACAATACCTTGTATTAACTCCAGTTATCTGGCCAAATAAGTTAATATACCGAATGTCTTTCATATCAAGAATATTTACCATCTTAAATTAATAAAATCTCTAGAGGAAGTTGTTTTATAAATCTTTGTGAAAGATGCATTCTTCGTCGCGCGTTTCTAAATTATATCAACTCCAAATTTCACAATCTTGCTCGGTTATTCATAATATCATTTCTTCCCGCAAAATTGCTTGCGCTAGTCTATAAAAATAAGATAATAAATTAATATTTTAATATTCATAATCTTTCAAATAATGCATTAAGATGATAAATCATATTGAGGGTTTATGGCATTAATTTTATTCGTAGCGAAGAAATCTGCCGAAGGCGATTTTTGAGCCATCAATAAGCGAGCGTTAGCGATCCTAATCACTTACCAACCTTCTTCACAATTTCTTTCTTTGCTTTTTTCAGCTCGTCATCTCTTTTTGTCAAGGGCCCAATAACTTTAACAAGCAAACCAGGCAGCCCGGTTCCAATCGGCACTGGCTGATTCAAAATTATATTTTCAATAACGCTCGTCAATTTGTCTTTGCTTCCTTTTATCGTCGCATTAACAAATTGTTTGACAGGAGTTTCAAAAGTTGCACGGGCAAGAATAGAAGATTTTTGCGCAATAATTCCCATACGAGTAACACCTTTAATCACACCGGTATTAGTCATAGCGTCGGCAGCAAGCTTCAAGTGCCTCATATCAATATCCAATCCCTGCGCACTAAGAACATCTTGGATTTCTCTAATTATTAATTGTCTTCCAACTTCAATACCAAAAGTCTCAGCCATCTCATGCAAATCATTTGAAATCGTCTTGTTTTTATTTACTTCCTTGCATTTAAGAATTTCTTTAAGATTAGTTCCCAAAGTTAAAACAACATAATCCCTGTCTTTCTTAACAATTAAAACTTGTTTAACATCTTTAATACCGGAAATTTTTGTCTCTATTAATTTCTGTTTCAATTTGTAAATATCTTTGAAACTAACATCAGCAACATTAACACTAATTGAATTAGGTTTCTCTTTAACTTTATGCCCCAAATCGCTCAACCTCTCAACAACTTTTTTAATCGTCGTGTGAATTTGTTTAATTTCTTGGGCATCAATAATTACTTCAAGTTTTTTATCAGAAAAATCAATGTTAATTTCAGAAGAAATATCTTTTAATTTTGTTTCTTTAATTTTCTCAGCAAAAACTCTGGCATTTTTTTCATCATTATAATCTTTTTCTAAATAAATTTCCATTTTTGGCGACGAAGGTTTTTTTCTCGCATCAAAGATTTCAATTAGCCTGGGAAGACCTTGAGTAACCTGCATCTCTTGAACACCTGCAAAATGGAATGTTCTTAAAACCATCTGCGTTGAACTCTCGCCAAAACTTTGAGCAGTAACAATTCCAATTGCTTCACCGGAATCAATTTTTTTATTAAGATGGATTCCAGGAACATCTATACCGTCATCACCAAATAAATATTGAATAATGTTATTGTTGCTGTCTCTAATTGTCCCGTCATATTCTACTTTCAAATCCTGGAACGCATTTGCTAATCGCCTGTATAAATAACCTGACTTTGGCGTTCTTAAAGCAGTATCCATTAATGAATCTCTTCCTGTCATTGCCCCAAAGAAAAACTCGTCTGGACGCAAGCCTTTAATAAACGACGAATAAATAAAGCCTCTTGCCCTCGGCGACAAATCTCCTTTCTTGAAAAAAGATAATGTTCTTCCGGTATATCCAATGTTAATTCTCGTCCCTCCTAAAACCTGTTGCCCAACACACGACGCCATCATTGTAACATTAAGGATATTTCCTCCGCCCCCGGATTTAATCATGTAGCTAACAGGGTTGTCTTTTGGAAATTCTTTCTTAACAATATCTCCAATCTTTGTACGGATTTCATTTAAAACCTGAAGAATTTTAATTTCCCTCGATTCTTCTCTTGTTTTTCCCGGGATAATTTCAAGAGTTCCTTCTTTATATGAATTGACAATTTCCAAAGCTCTGACTTCAGATTTCCTGATTATCTCATTTGCAGCCTCGATAACTTCTCGATTTAAATCCAAATCATCAACAGACATTGTAATTCCCCTATTTGTTAAATAATTTGTTCCAAGTTTGAAAATTCCTTTAATAGTTTCAAAAGTCCTGTCTCTGCCTACTTGTTTGTCAAGTTTCTTAACTAAAATACCGTCTTCAACACCAAAAGTATTCTCATCAATTGACCCTTTGACAAATACACCATTTACAACCTTTAATGATTCATCAGAAAAACTTAATTCCTTTGGTAAAATCTCCGAGATTATTTCTTTTCCATCAATTATCTTTTTATTAAACTTAGCGGTAATTCCAGATTGATATAATAACTGATTAGCATCACATTTATCAAATTCTTCCAACCCCATTAAATAATTTCCTGTAACTGAATCAGCAGATGTTCCAATTAAATTTGAATTATTTTTTGGCGACATCAAATTTCTTTTTACATCCAAAAGAATTTTTGCTTCTGCTCTCGCTTCTTCTGTTTGAGGAGAGTGAATATTCATTTCATCACCGTCGAAGTCAGCATTATATTGGAATGCCGCCATTGGATGCAGTCTAAAAGTTCGTCCAGGCAAAACCTTGACAAAATGCGCCATTAAACTTCCTCTATGAAGTGACGGATGCCGATTGAAAAGAACAATATCGCCATTTTGCAAATGTCTTTCAACTTTGTATCCAGTTTCAAGCTCGTTAATTATTTCTTCTTTCAAATCTTCTGTAATTTTCTTTCTCTTGCCGTCTGGCCGGATAATATAATTTGCTCCAGGATAATCTTTTGCCAAAACCAATTTTTTCAAAGACTCAATATTCAAATCAGTAACAGTTTCAGAAACAGTAACAATCCTCGCAATTTCATAAGGAACGCCAACTTCATTAACTTCAATCATGGGGTCTGGACTGATTACACTTCGCGCAGAATAATTAACCCTTTTACCAGCAAGATTTTTTCTAATTCGCCCCTCTTTACCCTTTATTCTTTCAGTAATTGTTTTCAACGGCTGTCCGCTTCTATGTCTTGCAGGCGGAATTCTTGCAACAGTATTATCAAAAAAAGTTGTAATATGAAATTGCAATAAATCCCACAAATCCTCGATAATAACCTCTGGTGCGCCGGCATTCAAATTTTCCCAAAGTCTCTGATTCGCGCGGATAATATCGCTAAGCTTATGAGTCAAATCATCTTCACTTCGCTCGCCTGATTCAAGAATAATACTCGGCCTGACAGTTACAGGAGGAACTAACAACAAGGTCAATATTGCCCACTCAGGCCTGCACGTTTTCGGATTAACACCTGCCTTTTTCAATTCCTCGTCGGTAATCTTTGAAAGAATTTCTCTAATCTCTGTAGGAAAAAGTCTTTTCTTTCCAATGTAAAAATTAGTTGGCTTATCCAGTTTAATTTTTTCATGAGCCGATAAACAATGCGGACATTTCTTTGCATCTTTCGCTTTTTTAACTCTCTGATTAGTTGAATATTTTTCTAAGTCTTCATCAACAACTAAAAATTTATGGCATTCACTACAGTAGCATTTTAATCCAAGCTCAATTAAAGTTACATATTTTAAATGAATAACAGAACGCGCGAGTTCAATGCTTCCAGGATGTCCTAAACATTCTTTAAGTCTTCCTCCGCAAGTTCTGCATCTTACACCTGGGTCAATAGCGCCAAGTCTCAAATCCATTAAACCACCGTCGACAGGATAACCATCTATATCATAAAGTTCAGGCGTAACAATCTTCGCACAACTAATTCTTTTAATACTCTCCGGATTAATCAGGACAAATTCAAGTTCTTTTATTTGTTTTCGTATTGGTTTGCTGTTCATTTTTTATTTTATCCAGTTGTTAATTTACATATATTATTAACACATTTAGGTACTCTTCCTTCAAGACAATTATACATTGTAAAACATATCATTCCCTCACATTTTTTATCATCTGATTTATCCAAGATGTTGCTATATAATTTATTCACGGCAATTGAATTGCCTCCATTTTCACAACCACAACAATCTAAATCTACTTTTACACAATTAATATCTGACACACAAACTTCAGGGCTAACAGCTAAAATAATTATTCCTAAAATTATCACAGCTACTACAATCCCAATTATAATAATGGTCTTTTTTATCATCTTCTGTTTCCTACTTTTTTCCATTTTATTCATATTTATTCTTCAAATTAAATTTAGTTTGAATATGTAATCCTTGCAATTCTTCAATTAATAATTTGAAAGCATAAGAAACTTCAATTGGCTCAACCTCTTCGCTGTGGCATAATGGGCAAATTATTCTGTTTCTAATTGTATCATCAATCGCAATACCGCCGCACTCTGTACAAATATTCAAAACAACTTTGTCAGAATCGTATCTTTCTTTTAATAATAAAGAAGAACCATGGGCAACTAATGCTTGCTGTTCCATTTCTCCAAGTCTCAATGCTCCTCCTCGTGAACGTCCTTCAACAGGCTGACGAGTTAGCAATGCAATTTTACCAGAACTTCTTCCATGAATTTTATTACCAACCATATATCTTAGCTTCAAATAATATAAATCCCCGACAAAAATCCTTGCAGTTAATTTTTTCCCCGTAATTGGATGATACATTGTTTCCTTGCCATCAAATCTGAATCCAAGATTCTTCAATTGTTTTTCTAATTCACTTTTACTCTCTCCAGAAAAAGGCGTACTGTCAATTACTTTTCCTCCAACACACGCAACCTTGCCGGCAAGCAGCTCTAACAAATAACCCACTGTCATTCTCGAGGGCAAACCATGCGGATTGAAAAGAACATCGGGTTTAATGCCTCTTGAAGTAAATGGGATATCTTGTTCAGGCACAATTGCACCAATAACTCCTTTCTGACCATGCGAAGTTGCAAATTTGTCCCCAATCTCAGGAATTCTCTGGTCACGAGTTCGAATTTGAACAATTTTATTTCCTTCTTCATCTTCAGAAATAAAAACAGCGTCGACAACAGCAGTTTCTTCTTGCCTCATCATAACACTTGATTCTTTTTTAGTGCGAACAGAAATTTCTCTTGCTTCACTCAAAAATTTAGGCGGAGACATCTTTCCGATTAAAACCTCTCCTTCATTTAGTTCTGCTTCTGGAAAAATAATTCCGTCATTTTCTAAATATCTATATGATGCTTCTAATTTATATCCTGAAGCGTCTTTTTCAGGAATGCCAATTTCATCTTTCAAACCACCGGCATAGTTCATTTCTGTTGCAGCATATGGCCTGAAGTAAAAACTTCTTCCAACACCCCTATCAATCGAACCTTTATTGAAAACCAAGGCGTCTTCCATATTATAACCATCATAAGTCATAATCGCAACAACTAAATTCTGGCCGGCAGGATAAGTATTCAAAGTGTCATAAACAAAACTTCTGATAACTGGTTTTTGCGGATATTGTAAAATGCTTACATCAGTATCTAATCTGCACAAATAATTTGCAGCATATAAACCTAAGGCCTGTTTTTGCGTCTTGCTTCCACGATTCAAACGCGACGACTGATCATGATTTGCGTACGGAACCAACGACGTCACAACCCCAAGCAAATCCATAGGGTCAATTTCTAAATGGGTGTGTTCTTGAGTAACTTCTTGAGGATAAAGAGCAGTCAGCGAATTTTCTTCCTCTGCAGCGTCGAGATATTCAACCAAACCTTTTTTAATAAGGTCATTCCAATTAATTGTTCCTTGCTCTAATTCAACTAAATGTTCATCTTTTAATTTAGGAACACCTTCTTCAACAATTATCAAAGGCCTCAAAACCCGTCCAGGTTCTGTTGAAATAGAAATCAAATTAAAAACCGCATCATACCTCACATTAATTTCAGGAGATAACTCGTCGTTTCTTCTTTTTTCTTTTAAATTTTTAATAAATTCTTTTGAGTTTCCAACATTTCCAATAAAGATGCCATCCATAAAAATATCAGTAGCTTCTGAATTTTCCAAGCCGGTTTTTTCCAAACCAATTGACTCAAAAGTTTTAACTAACTGTTCAGAATTCATTTGAATTCTTGTAGATATTTTAGCAAGAATTGCAAGATTTTTTCTCAACCCAATTTCAGTTCCTTCTGGAGTTTCAATCGGGCAAAATCTTCCATAATGCGTCGGATGAAGAGTTCTCGCCATAAAATTTTCCTGTTCGCCAGGCAGCATGCTGGCAACTCGCTGTAATTGAGAAATTGTTTCCAAATAATTAGTCTTGTTCATATTTTGTGTAACACCTTTTCTCTCGCCAACCCAGCTTCCAGTCGCAATTGCAGATTCAACTCTATGAGAAAATAAAGTCGATTTAGCAATAGTTTTAATTGAAAAAAACTTTTTTCTCTTAGAAGATTTTTGTAAAGAATATAGCATATCCCTAATCAAAATACCAAGATTAACTCTAAACAAACTCGCTAATAAATCCCCGCTCAATCTAACCCGCTTGTTTGCGTAATGGTCCTTATCTGTTCTTAATTCAGGATTTTCTTTTGCGATAAGAAATTGTTTAATCAACTTGCAAAGCGTCACAGCTTTCTTAAGCCGGTCTTCTTTTTTAAGTCCAATGTGCGGCAGCAAATAAGAATCAATTCTTTGTTTAACTCTGTCAAGAATTTCTTTTTTTGTTCCTTGCAGCGACGTCTTTTCAGCAATAAACATCATCGCGTCTTCAGGAGTGCCGATATTCGCAAACTCATAAAGATTAACAATAACACTGTCAGTTTCCTTCCCAATAAGTTTTGAAATCTCTGATTCTTTTATTAAACCCAATGCCTTTAGAATAACAATTGAAGGAATATTCTTAAATCTTGAAAAAGAAAACTCAATCAATCCATCTTTGCTTTCTGTAATTGAAACAGGAATTCGATAAGTCCCTTTTAATGAAAACAAACGCAAAGACAATTCTTCAGCAGCGCCTTTTGTTTTTGATTCAATAAAAACTTGGTTTTCCGCAAGATCCTCGGCCATAACAAGAACTCTTTCATTTCCATTAATAATAAAATAACCACCCGGATCTATAGGGTCATTATAATTCTGAATTAATTCTTCTTTTGACATTTTATAAGTGTTGCAAACCTTGCTCTTAACCATAATTGGTATTTTTCCAATTTCAACAACTTGCGAATCAGTCTGATCCTCTTTCTTGACGCTGATTTCCAAAGTTATTGGAGCAGCATAAGTTAAATTTCGTAATCTCGCTTCAGCGGGAGTGATATTGGAAGAAGAACCATCAGCTTCAATAACCACCGGCACACCAACCTCAATTTTTCCAAGTTGAATTTCAAAATCGTCGTTATTTATAGAATCATTAACTTCATCAACAATTTCCTGCAATCTCTTTGTAATAAAATTATTAAACGAAGTGATATTACTCTCAACCAAAGAATGCTCTTGCAGGAATTTCTTAACGACAATATGTTTATTTTTATCAACCATTATGTAAATTGCTCCTGTAATTTATATTTGAGAATGTTTCCCATTTGATTATGTAAATTGCTCCTGTAATTTATATTTTGGTAATTTCTTTATTTCCATTATACAACAACCCTGTAATAAGCAAAGACCTTATCTGTTTCAGCGTCTTTTCTTTCTATTTTAATTGTATCTCCAATCTTGCATCCATCTAACATAGCAGTATCACTCAAAAGAACTTTTGGCAGTTGAGACTTAGAAACATTTAACTTAGAAAGTAGTTCTTCAGCTTCTTTTTCATTAAGTTTAGAATGTTTGGGTTGTAAGATGTGCATAGGGTGGTGGGCGATTTGATAAAGATACGGCATAATTGCCATATGAAATCATTAACGACTTTATAATACTAAAAAATTGTAAAAGTTAGTTTAAAAAACTTTCCATTCTGATAAAATAAAATATTAATGACAAATATATCGGAATTTATATACTTTTTGTATTAATTGGCTTTTTGAGAATTACTTAATTCTATCTCTTAGAGAATATAGTCTTTCTAGATATTCTTTATACGCTTCCTTATGTTTTCCTATTATTAAAAACCAAATAATTTTATCTTCGATGTAATAAACCAATCTTATATTTTTAGTTATCGGCTCTCTATAGCAATTTTCTCCTCCACCCAGATGTTTTTGCCTAAGCGGATTTTCTTTTATCTTTTTCTTCTTTTTGTAAAATATTTCTAAATGCTTCTTATCAAGTCTATCTAAATCTTTAAAGAAATCTGGGTGCAACTTTATTTCCCATTCACTCAATTTCAACCCCTCTATCTTTCATATAATTATCAAGTTCTTTTTCTGAGACAGCTATAGAAGGATTCGCCTTTATTTCAACAAGGCGTTTTTTTGCAATTTCATCTTGGTCAAGCAACGACGCTACATCTTCAATTAAAATTTCTACATCAACTAAAACTTTATTCAATTTATCTTCTGAGAATGTAACCGATTCCATAAATATCAAATAACACTCAACTTTAAAAAATTATGCATTAAGGAGAAATGGCCCCGGAGGGATTTGAACCCCTATGAAAAATTGAAGATTTTTTATGCGACGAAGTCAGGGGTGAAAGAAAATGGCCCCGGAGGGATTTTACTCGCGACCCCGCTCGAAATCTGGGCGATTTGGAAGTCTCGCAAAGTCGCTCGCCCCCGACTTAAAAACATGCTGAATTTATGTGCCTCGCAAATCCAAAATCAATGATGTCTACGACATCATAAATGGCCCCGGAGGGATTTGAACCCCCGACACCTTGATTAAAAGTCAAGTGCTCTAACCAGGCTGAGCTACGGAACCAATATTGCATTGAACAATTTCGGGTTTAAAAGTTTAATGCATTCTTAAAATTAGCAAAAAATATAATCACAATCTATATTAGAATTTTTTGAATTAACATATTTCTCTTAGCGAAGGTTCCCGACAAAGTCGGAACCATAGCCATCAATAAACGAGCGAAGTGAGTCAATGTAAAGTAAACATCTTAACTACACACTTTGTAAAAAATTGCTCACTCCAAAGTCGCGAGGATAATAGCTCAGAAATCGCCTTTGGCAGATTTCTTCGTTAATAAAATCTTTAAGCGAAAAACTTGACGAAGTCAGTTTTGAGCGATATATATGACACGAGCTTGCGAGTGCTAATGTTTACTTAGAAGGTGGACTTAACAGTCAAGCAAAATTTAAAAAGTCTTTGATAAACTATTTTTATAATAAAAATGATCAATCCTGAAGCAAGAATATACTATGCAATTGTTAAATCAATTGAATTTGGAAAAGTAATTCAAGAAAAGATTCCTGAAGTAGCAATTGATTTTAGAAGTGGCAAATCTCTTACAGAGATTGTTTCAGAAAGAAAAATAGGACATTTATTTGGACTTTCTCCAAATGTTTCAAGAAGATCCTTAAGATATGCTTTGTCAGGCTATTATGGAGATTTTTCTCCATCTTCATTTGATTCTTATTCTGGTTTATTATCTAGTGAAGAAATTGAAGAAATTGTCAAACAACACAGAACAAATTCAGGAAGAGTAAATGGTAAACTTGCAGCAAAGAATGGAAATCTTAATCAAAGGAGAGCAGCATTTGCGCGTGGCGCAACTCCATGGAGAAATTGGGTTGTCGGAGAGAATTACTGTGTTTATAGTGAAAAACAGTATGCTTTTGATTTATCAAAACTTGAAAAATATCAGCGTCAGGGACAACAATTTCATAGTAACACAAAGATTGCACAAAGACTAAATGAAGTTTACCATCATGGCAAACAAATTAGAACTGAAAATGCTGTTGGCTGTGTTCTCAAAAGAATGAGGGAAAATTAATTCCTCACAAACTTCTCCAGCTTTTTTTCAAAATCATCAGCAGTCATTCCGCCAACAAACTCATCTATAATTCTGCCATCTCTTATAAGTTTCATATTAGGGATAGAAACAACTTGGAACTTCTTTGCGATTTCTTGATTATCATCAACATTAACTTTTCCAAACTTAATTTTTCCCTTAAATTTTTCAGACATCTCATCAATAACCGGCGACATCATCAAACAAGGCATACACCACTCAGCATAAAAATCTACAAGAACTAATCCTTTTTTAATAAACTCATCAAATTCTCCATTTGTAAGCTCTGGTACTTTATCATTATCAACCATTTTGTTTTTTCCTTTACTTGATTCACCTTCATAATAAATTAGAAAAAACGAGGTTTATAAAATTATTGATTTAACACAATTTGTATAAACAACTGACATATGTTACCTGTTTACCGAAAATTACTTCTCGCTCACGCTCGAAAATTTATTGCGACTTCAAATCCGCTTTCAGCAGGATTTTCCGTCGATAAAAATGATAACAACATCTAATCTAAGGGAAAGTGTGTGAGAGAAAACCGCAGGTTGTCTTCATTTTGGATTAACAATTTCTTAGCGGAGACGAGCGATTTCACGTTTGGGTTCCTCGCGCGATGGTGGTGGAGTGGGGTCGCGAGCAGTGACGAAGTCTGGCTTGTAGCTATCAATATTGCGTTAGCAACAAATTTACACATAAAAAAGGGTGACAAATGTCATGGCATTATATATGATTTAACACAATTCTTTTAGCATAGCTGTTAACTTCTTCAATTAAGATTTTGTCGCCTTTTTCTAGATTAATAAAATCCCGATTATTATCTGCAACCAAAACCCCTGGCCCCCTCACAATCTCAATTTCAATTTTACCGTCACTGACAATTTGCATTTCTTTTTTTTCTGTGATATTATTGAAAGCCAGACCAATTCCTTTATCAAAACTTTCTTTTGTTATAGAATAGAAATAAGCTCCTTTCGAACTTCCATAAACAGTTGAGACAACAACTCCATCGCCGATAAATTCTCCTAAACGCGATTCAATCTCTTTGTTATTAATCCAAACCTTGAATCTAATCGCCTCTGTCGGTAATATATTCCTAATAACAATATCATTAACACCAATTAATTCTTTTGTTTCAAATCTTCCTTTGCATGTTGCTTTAATTTTCTTTAAATTCTGAATTGTAAATTCTTTTCTTAAATATCTTTCAATTACTTCTTCAACTTTTATATCATAACCTTTATTTGAAACTTTGCTTCCTTTAATAAAAATCTTCGGAATTCCGGGAAAAACCCTTTCAGCAATCAAAAAAATCCCGTCGCCGCCATAACAAATCACCAACTCTGGACTATCTTCAGAATAAATAAAATCGTATTTTTCTAATTTACATTTTAAGTTTTCAATTTTTTCAATATCTATCCCAAATATATGAATTTTTTTCATTTTTTAGATTTTATGTCAATGTAAAATAAACCATATAAATTTACACTATTTAAAAATTGCTCGTTCATTCTTCGTGAAATCAAATCTAGGCTCGCTATCGCTCGCAATATCCACGACCAACTATGTTAATTTAGATTCAACATTTGGTTTTAGATAATGATAAAACTATCAACTACAATCCACCAACATAAAAAAGTTTTTTGCGTTAACCCTTCTCCTGCGAAACATCAGGACGAAGTCCGAGCGTTTTGACTTTGACAAACTTATTTATTAATAACGAAGTCGGGACGCGAGTAGATGCGAAGCAATCAATTTCCTGCGAAGCAGCTAACTCTCAACACCAAACAATCTCCTCAAATATTTCTTGACAACTTCTTCACGATGTGGATAAACGCAGTCACTGCAATCCCAAATTTTTCCCTTCGGAAGTCGTTTATCAAAATACCATTTTCCATTAACATTATTAATTTTACAACCACCTTCTTCTAAACTATAGTCGTATTCTGGACAATAACACAAAAAACAATTCAATTCCTCGTCGGGAATTGAAGTATGACATTTTCCTTCAGAGTAACAGAGACAAGCTTCAGGGTGTTTTATTTTTCTTACAGAAAATCTAAATTCCTTAATTATCTTGTCAATATATTCTTCAATAAATTTTCTTGTTGTAGAGTTCATTCTAAAGAATCAAAATATATTTTTAAAGGTTCAACCGCAATTTCACTCCAAGTCTCTACAACAAAATTATCATCATCTAAAATATTTCTTAATTCTTCAAAACTCATTAAACCTCCCATTTCAATCTCAGAATCTATTGGTTTAACTTCCCCATCAATTTCAATTAAATATAAAATTCCAAAATGAACTCTTCCAACATCATCAGTATCATAATTAACATACCCTAAAACTTCCATTCCCAATATTTCTCCAGTGATTTCTATTTCTTCTTTAAGTTCCCTCATCATACTTTCTTTAATCGGATTTACATTTTCTATATTATCGAATGGCTCAATATGTCCGCCAACTCCCCAACTCCATTTTCCATGAAGCCTATTTTCTCCACCTTCTCCAGAACGAAGATATGCAAAAATCTTTTTTGTTTTTGGATTAACAATTAACATATAACCAATCGGTTGCTTATGTGACTGATCAACTTCAGCATCGCCACGTCTCATCACTTTTAAATTATTAAGAATTCTTTTTTCATAATCAAATTCTTCATGATGCTTAAATCCTTCAAAATATTCTTCTCCAAAAAGTTTGTCTCTTTCAACAACAATTATTTTCATATCTTCTTTACTCATTTTATCTATTTTTAGTTTTAGAGCATATTTGTTTATATTAATTTCTATAATCAATTGCTCGCTCCAAAGTCGCAAGTTATTGATGCTCAGAAATTCCGCTATCGCTTGAATTTCTTCGTTAATAATTTCCTTAAGCGAATAATCTGACGAAGTCGATTATGAGCCAATGATATCACGAGCTTGCGAGTGCTAAATTTTTATCCCCCGCACCCAGTCTCACTTACATAATTACACCGTCTGCAAATTTCAGTACAATGACCTTTCTTAACTAACTGCTCACCACAAATCGGGCACATTCCACCCATTTCAGCATCTTCAATTTCTTCAGAATCAATATTCTCTTTTTTTTCAACACCCTCTTTTTGAATTATTCTCTTCTTATGAATAAATTCTTTTTCTAAGAAAGTAAAAATATAATCTATTACAGAATCAGCTGTCTTGATTTCAGGATGCCCTTCCCAAACAATTCCTTTTGGTTCAAATCTCTGGTGTTTGAATTTATTAACTAAAGTTTGCAATGGAACACCATATTGTAAATTCATTGACAGCGACGTCGCAAAACCATCCATCAACCCCCCAATAGTGCTGCCTTCCTTGCTCATTGTAATAAAAGTTTCTCCTGGGCTTCCGTCGTCATACATTCCAATAGTAATATAACCTTCATGCCCGGCAATATCAAATTTATGGGTCAAAGAATTTCTAGTCAAAGGCAGCTTTCGCCGAACAGGAACAGCCTTTTCCTGTTTTTTTGAAAAACTCAACGGTTGAATTCTCTTGCTTTGGTCTCTATAAAGAGCAACAGCCTTCAAACCATTTTGCCAAGCTTCAATATAAACATTTTCTATTTCTTGAACACTAACTTCTTTTGGAAGATTAACTGTCTTAGAAATCGCGCCGGAAATAAATGGCTGAACAGCAGTCATCATATTCAAATGCCCCTTATAAGAAATTGTCCTCTTGCCTTTTGGTGGTTTGTTTGCACAATCGAAAACAGCAAGATGTTTTTCATTCAAGCCGCTGCCTTCAATAGTTTCATTTTCTTCAACATATTTAAAAATCTTATTTATTTTCTCGTCGCTGTAACCAAGTCTTTTTAACGCCGGTTCAATGGTGCTATTCACTAATTTTAATGTTCCGCCGTCAGATAAAAGTTTAACTTGAACCAAGCCAATTTCTGGCTCAATACCTTTAGTATCACAATCCATCATAAATCCAATTGTTCCTGTCGGCGCTAAAACAGTTGCCTGCGCATTTCTAAAACCATGAATCTCTCCTCGTTTAATGACATTGTCCCATGTTTTTTTTGCTTCATCCAAAACAACATCAAAACCAAAAGGAAGATTATTTTTTTGAATTCCTTGCAGCGCGTCTTTATGCATCCTCATAACATTCAGCATCGGCTCTTTATTCTTTTCAAATTCCTCAAAAGTCCCAATCGTTTCTGCCATTTCAGTTGACGTCTCATAAACTTTTCCAGTCAGCAACGCAGTCACGCAGCCCGCAACAGCTCTTGCCTCGTCGCTGTCGTAAGGTATTCCAAGATACATCAACAAACTCCCAAGATTGGCATAACCCATTCCGAGCGGCCGAAATTTATGCGAGTTTTCCGCAATCTCTTTTGTTGGATAGCTTGAATTATCAATCTCTAAATCTTGTGCAATCGCAGTTATTCTAACCGCATTAGAAAAATCTTTAACATTAAAACTTCCATCTTCATTAAGAAATTTTATTAAATTCAGCGACGCCAAATTACAAGAACTATTATCTACAAACATGTATTCACTGCAGTTGTGAATGGTGATTCCATTAGCAACAAAAGTATGGGTTAGCGGTTCAGTTAAGTCATAAACATCTTCAATTCCAACATATTTTAAACTTTTAACAGAATCAATAGGATAATCTTCGTAAGTTTTTACCTGAGAATTCATAATTTTTAATTTTTCATTTTTTTGCGATTCAGACATGAATCCAATATGTTTCTCAAAATTTATCCTGCTTGATTTTGAGATTCTCAACGAGTGAACTTCTTTAACACAATATTCTTTTAATCCCCCTTTTCCATCAGGCAACATTGCTTTATCTTTTCCAGCTCTACGATTTTTATATAATTTACTTTTTATTCCAAATCCCAATAATAAAATTTGTGTATCTTTTAACAATTGCAGGCTAGTAGAATCTAAAGCAACATACTGGGATTTTTCACCATAATTTGCTACAGTTCCATCTGCAGTAAATAAACCTTGAAGAACATACTTTTGTTCACTCAAACTTAAACTAAATATCTTTTCAGAGATCCTTTTTTGATGTGCTTTAAATGAAAAATCTATATATTCTTCAATTTTATTTATCAAAAGATTATTTGTTACAGTAAATCGCGCAGACGTCGGTGTTTGAATCGTTATTGCAGGAGTATTTTTATGGGTTAGTCGGCTATAATTCTCTGCAGTATAATTTGCAAATGATTCTATTATCTCTCTTTCATTTAATTTATCCATAGTCAAAACAACCATTTTTTGATCCCCTGATTTGGTAAAACAACCATCTCCTAAATACACGCCTAACATTTGGTAAAACTTTTTATCTTCTACCTCTTCAATTTCAGAAACATTATTTGAAGGAATCAAAACATAATCATCAATGGTCAGCTCGCAGGCAGGAACAAATCCGCGGTTAATTGTAAGGATTTTGTGGTCTCCAGTCAGTTTAATTTCATAACCGTTTTTTGTTTCTAATTTATAAACCGGCTTTGTTCCCGTCTTAAAAGATCCCTCAATTTTAGATTCTTTAATTATTCCAGTATTTGTCAATAAATTAGTTTCTTTATTTATCATTGAGTCAATTCTAATCCACTTACCCTCTTTTGTTAAAATTTTAGTATCCCCAGTAACACACGGATTTGACGCATTTATTACAGATGAATTAGGGCAAGTATGCCATTTATTTATTATATCATGAAACTGCAACCCAGGATCCCCGCAAAAATGAGTGCCTTCTGAAATTTCCCTAAGCAAATCTTTTGCACGATATTTTGGCATTTCATTAGCAAGTTCCTTGCATTTAACTGGAATTGTCTGCCACTCATCATCTTCAATAACAGCTTTCATAAAATTATCAGTAAGCCTGACAGAGATATTTGTATTCTGAAAATTACAAGTATCAACAGCCTCTTTCCAATCAATACCATTATCAATTAAAATATGCAGTTTTTTTTCTTCTCTTCTCTTCGATTGAATAAATTCCAAAATATCAGGATGACTAATATTAAGAATATCCATTTTAGCAGCTCTCCTGGTTTTTCCTCCAGACTTGACAATTCCCGCAACCTTGTCGTAAAAACTCCAATATGCCAATGGTCCAGAGGGTTTTCCTCCACCACTAAGCCTTTCTCTGGATGAACGCAGCGTCGATAAATTCGTCCCAGTTCCAGAACCATACTTAAACAAAAGCGCTTCTCTCTTCGCCAATTCCATAATGCTTTCCATAGTATCTTTAACTTCCTGAATAAAACAAGCTGAAGTTTGCGGGTATTCTTTTTCCCTGCCAATTGGAATTTTTGCAGCTTCTCCATAAGAACTAATTATAAAAGCTTCTTTTTGTTCTTTATTTGGATTTGAATCTGGATATAAATTAATTCCAACATTAAACCAAACTGGCGAATTAAATGCCATTCGCTGATCTATTGATAAAAAAGCAAGCTCTTCTTTGAACGAATCTGCTTCATCTTGAGTAAAAAAATATTCTTGTTTCAAACCCCATTTTGCCATAGTTGTGCTAACTCTCCCAATTAATTGCTTAACAGAATTTTCTCTCTCGCCGTTTTTTTGGTCACCATAAAAATATTTTGACGCAACAATCTTTCTGGCTAGTTGACTCCACTTAACTGGAAATTCAATATTTTTTTGCAGGAACATTGGATTACCACTGTCGTCAGTTATTTCAATATCTGTTTTATCCCAATCAAAATGTTCAAATACATTTGGATTCATTCCTTTAGTAAAATACTTTTCAATTTTTAATCCTTTTTCCATTTTATAAACTCTTAATTTCTTTTCGGAAATCTTTAATATCATGAAAATCTTTATACACCGACGCAAATCTTACGTATGCAACTTTATCAATTTTTGAAATTCTCTTCATAACTAAATCGCCGACAACTGAACTTTTAACTTCCTTGCCTTTTTTCCGGATTTGGTCTTCAATTTCAATCAACATTTTTTTAATAATTTCTTTTGACACAGGCCTTTTTTCAAACGCCTTATCAACCCCCCCTTTTAATTTTTCAACATCAAACTTTTCTCTTCGCCCATCTTTTTTTATAATATATAAGTCACTCATCTCAATTTTTTCGTATGTCGTAAATCTCCTTTTGCATTTTGGATTCAAACATTCTCTTCGCCTTCTAATTCCCTCTGGAGATTTTCGTTTATCTGTGACTTTTGAAGAAGTGTGTACACAATAAGGACATTCCATATGTACGCTCCCTTATAGTAAGAGTATATACAATATATTGTATATTAAACTCTTTTTATTACTATAACTTGTATTTAGCAAATAAGTTAGAAACCTAAACTATTTAAGCTTTTCTATAATAAAATGTATTATTACTCTAAAATGAAACATGATAAATTATATTTAATTTATACAACCTAATTTAATAATCATTAAATACTTAGAGCAATTAAAATAAAATGGCAAGAGGAACTTATTTAGGGGAAGATATTAGTATTTTTCTTAGTGAGGAAGAAGTTATTCAACTAGGGTTATTAGAATGTGATTGGAATGCTCCTTCTGGCAAAAGACTTTTTCATAAACCTTTAGAGGTATTATTAGAAACACAAGATGGCCAAACAATAACTGCAAAAATCCAGAATGAAAATTTTGATGATTTAGGGGATGGTATTAAAGTTGAAAGAACAGATTATGGGTTTTCAATTAAAATAAATGATGAAGCTAATTGGAGAATGATAGACCAGCCTCTTTCTGGTACAAGATATGATGGAAGCAATAAGATTCATTTTTATAGAGAAGAATAAATTTATTTCTTTCCCAAGTTTTCAACCAAAGATTTTATTGCGTAATAACTGCCGCCAAAAATCACAATTCCTGGAATTAAAGTAATTCCTAATACCGGCACCAGCGTCGCTGCGCCGACAGTTCCAATAACTCCTACACCCGCACTTTCTAATAATTCAGAAATTGTTGAAACCTGTCTCACAACATTTTTTTGCAAAGCATCAATCTGCATAATATATTTTCCATCCTTGAAAAGTTTAACCTTTCGTTCTTCTTCTGAAACTAAAATTGAAATATTGCCATTTTTAGAAGCAGTAATCGCAGCAGCATGCCTTGTTCCAAATCCCAAAAATGGCGAAGTCTTTTTAATTAAAACACCATAATCCATCAATTTACCCTTAGGGCTAATTATTATCGCACCATCAATAACTGCAAGTCCTTTTAACAATTTTTCAGCGCCAACATCAAACACACTTACTCTCCCAATTTTATGTTTCAATAAATTTGCATAAGGAATTTTTTCGCCAATCACAAACAACGCACCCTCGCCTTGCTTTGCTATTTCAATCGCGATCTTTAATAAAACATCCTCTACACTTTTCTCGTCTTTCTTCCCTTTTTTTGGCTTTTTTTCATTCTTAACTTTATTTTTTTTAGCCATTATTTTACTCCTTTGATTTTATGACACTTTTTCCTTCTTTTTTCTGCATTTTAAAAAACAAAAATCTTTTTATATCTTTCGTGTGGGATAAATTTAGTTAAGACTTAAAATTTGCATCCATAGGCATGCGAATAATTATTTTTATGATTTAAACACTCATTATTTTTAAAATAAATATAATATAATTAAGTGTGCACAGGTGACATATATAACCTATTTATTTTATGTGTAAATTTTCTTGCTTCGCAAAGGTTATGGCTTCTACTCGCGTCCCGACTTTGCTATCAATAATAAATTTGTCAAAGTCAAAACACTCGGTCTTGCTAAGCTTAGGTTCTCCGCTAAGAAATTGTTAATCAATAAATCTTGAGATATGTTATTATCATTCTTCTCGACGGAAAATCCTGCTGAAAGCGGATTTGAAGTCGTAATTAATTCTAGAACGAAGTGAGAACTAATTTTCGGTTTAGCCCATGACATATGTCATGGACCTATACACACTCTTTATTTAAGATAATTTTATAAAGTATTATTTCCTGAATAGCATATGAAAAGAGGTTATTGGATATTGATTATAGTTATTGTATTGGCAATTATTATTGGGGGATATTTTTGGTTGAGTTCAGGTGAAGAGCCATTATTTGCTCCTTCTGATGTTAAGGTTAGAATAAGAAATGCGCCTCCCAGAATAACAGATGTTCCTGCTGTTCCCGTCGCTGTTTCTTTGACTCCTGGAACAACTACAGATGTTCTTGTTCAATTTACTGTAAGAGATCCAAACGGAGCCGATGATTTAAATGATGCTGCCGCAAGTGCAACTTTTTCAAAATTAGGCGAAGTTGATAGGGTTGGAGGTTGCGTTATTAATTTAGTAGCAGGAAAATCAAAAACATACGATTGTACTGTTTCAATGCAATATTATGATGCTGCAGGAGCTTGGACAATTACTTTTTATATAGAGGATTTAGCAACACCAACACCTGGAAGTGATTCTGATAATAGTGCAACTGCAAATGTTGGACAATTAAAAGCAATACTTTACAATACAAATATTAATTTAGGAATTATTACTCCAAGTGATGTAAATGTTCCTTTAGCAGACGTTGTTATTACAAATGAAGGTAATTTTGTTGTTCCTACCGACGGAACACTTAATGTTTTAGCAAGAAATTTGGTTGGTGTTACAACTCCTGCTGAAAGTATTTTAGCTTCTGTTTTCTTGGCAGGAGATTCATCAGGAGATGTATGTACTTTAGGTAGTGCTCTTATAGATAATAGTAATGTAAACACAAATGTTGCTATACCACGAGGCGCTGCAGGAAGCAATGTAGGTAGCCTTGGATTTTGCATATCTTTAGTTCCAGAAGTTAGTGCTCAGGATTATGAAGCAACAGTAGCAGGAGGTAACCCATGGTTAATAGAAATTTAAAAATAGGTTTATTGGTTTTTGCAGTTTTATTAGTGAATACAAGTTTCGTTTTTGCTTTGGCGGTCAATTCACCTTATTACAATTCCAATCCTTTGAAGGTTTATGCAGGACAGGAAAAAGAAATAGTCTTTGATATATACAATTGTCCTTCTATGTCGGACAGTTGTGATAAAGAAGATATTGTTGCAACAGTTACATTAGAGGAAGGAAATGAAATTGCAGAGATTACTTCAGGAAGCGAATATAACTTGGATTTTGGAAGTTCTGGAAAAATTAGAATGGGTGTTTCTATTCCTTCAGATGCTGCAATGAATGACAAATATTTGATTAGAATGGCTGTTCAATCTATTCCTGAAGGAGCTGGAGTTAGAATGGGTATAAAGTACAATGTTGAGTTTCCTGTTGTTGTGACTGACGCAGCAAATGTTCCAGATGATTATGTTCCTAATACTGTTTCTAAAGGAGAAAAAACAAATTATATGTTGCTAATTGTTATATTGGTGTTCGTTATTTTAATCCTTATCATTGTTCTTGCGATTTATAAAATTATTTCTGGAAAAGACAAGTTTAAATAATTAGGAATTTATTTTTCTTTATGAAAAGAGTGATTTTATTTTTAGGCGTTTTAATTTTAATTAATTTAGTTTATGCAGAAACTAACTTGGGTCCTTCAGATGTAAAAATTACTGTTGGTGAAACAAGTTGCGGAGACAATATTTGTAATGGCAATGAAACTACAATGAGTTGTCCTGGAGACTGCGGAGAAGAAACTCAACCTCCTCCAAGTGGCGGTGGCCCATCATCTTCTGGCTCTGCACCAATACCTAAAAAAGAATGCGTCCAGGATTGGGTTTGCGGCGAGTGGAGCAAATGTGAAAGTTCAATAAAAACAAGAACTTGTCGCGACACTAATCAATGCACAGAACTTTACGAACGCCAAGAAGAAGATTCATGTATAATTTCTACTGATGAACTTGAAGAATTAATAAAAAGAAAAACCCTTTTTTTTGGAATACCTTTTTGGTTATTATTGTTATTGCTAATTATTTTGTTAATAGTAATTTATTATATACTCAAAAGACGTAAAAAGAAAAAACCAAAAAATAAAACTAAAAAGAAAAAGAAGAGATAATTATCTTATTTCACTTAATCTCTCTTGTTTTCTTTTTCTCCACTCTCTAAATGTTTTATATCCTTTCCCAATTCCTTGACCAACTCCTAATAAAACCCCACAACCAGAAACTACCAATGATCCGATAGCTAATTGATCAAGCCTGAATTCATTATTATCATATACTTCAGCTTTTGCATTTATCTCTCTTTTATAAGACTCCATTTCATTCTCATAAGCTCGAATAAATCTTCCTACTTCCGGATCTTCTCTTATAATATCATTACTACCTTCAAAAGGATTTACAGAACTTATATGAGGTATTTCTGGCATTCCAGATATTGTTTCTCTATATGTATCTTTTATTGTGAAATTATGAATGGATAGTCCATAGAACGAACCTGCAGCAATCGCCCCTCCAAAGATTATTTTTTTAGTAAGTCCCATAACAATACTTAATCATGCACTTTATAAAAATTCCTACACTCCACTTCAATAAGCTTTTTCCCTCTTTTCAATTTCGGAAACAAGAATTTCTTTTTCATTTTGCAGAACAACATATTCTATTCTATATCCTCCAACTCGAACTCTAAAAGCTTTTTCTTTTCTGCCTTCAACTCTTTTAACGTCCGAAGGAAAAGGATTTTCTTTCAACTCATTTAGTTTCTTCCAAATCCTATCTCTTAATTCTTTTTCCGTTTTTCTAAGAAATTTTTGCGGCTGTTTTGCAAGAAAAAGATTAAACATCTCAATCTCCAAGTTCTTTTTTCAAATCTTCCAAAGAAATACTTTCTCCACGTTTATGTTCTTCAAGCGCTTCTTCTAATCTTTCCTCTTCTTCAGGCGTTAAAATTGAATCAGCATCTATATTAATAATAAGTTCTTTCATTTCTTTCATTTGATTTTCGATTCTATCTAATCTTTGAATTATATCTCGATTTTCCATAAAAGAACATAGTTTCAAAATTTAAAAGGTTTTTGGTGGGGATTTATGAGATGTTATAATTATTCAAGAGTTAAAATACAAATAAGTCATACCTGCAATAAAACCACATCTCGTTAATTCTACAACCGTACCTGCCCCATAAAATAAAGATTTTTCAAATAAAGAATAATTAATATCTAATCCCGTATTTTCTTTAAATATCCTTTCTCCAATATCCATTGCTTTTTTTGGCGCCGAAAAACCAGTAAAAGGAATCATGTAGAAAAAAAAGTCTTTGGTTAATTCTTCCCAGAGAGCATTACTAAATTGTTTGCTCATATTGGCTTTCAGTGAAACAGAATCTTCAAGAGTCATTAAATGTAAAATATATCTTGCTTTTTAAGAATTGTTGTCATTTAATTTGAAGAAGATTTATGAATCACTATTATCATCCAGTTTCTCTTTCAAACTCTTCTCTAAAATCATCCACTGGAGAATTAAGTATTGGTGGCTTTTTGCTTCCAAAAATCCAAAATATACCTCCTCCAAAAAGTATTCCAAGTAAAGAATAATCAACCACTTGTTCACTTCTTTCTCTAAGAATATAACTTGAAAAAAGGATATCTGTTCCTTCTCTATATTCACCATCTCTAACTAATTCAATTTTCTTTTGATTTAATCTGCTAATTTCCCCATCAATAGGACCAACAATCTCTTCTTTACGAGTTTCAGATAAAATTTCAGAATCAAGAAAATAGTTATATGTTCGACTAAGAGATTCTGTCATATTATTTATTTCAGCCATTTCTTTTCTCTTTGGACTTGAAACAATTCCCTCTGTCAATCCAGTATATTTAATGTGTGTATAACTTCCTCCAAGAACTCCCAATGTTCCTAAAACCATCATACTACTGCCGATTATTTTTCCTAAATTCATAAAATATCAAATAAAACAACCTTTTTAAAAATTCCTACACTCCACTTAATTTTTCCTCGTCGAACTATAAACCATCCCTCCAAAACAAACAATACATGTCGCCGATAAAAAAATATTTATCTTCTTTCCTTTCATCTCTCTTTCATTGGCCTTTATCGTCGTTTCAAGTCCGACAATTTTTTTATCTCCCCTAAAGTCTTTTTTTTCTTTAGAAATTCTGTTAAATTCTTCTTCTAAAAAATATAATTCAATCTCGTCTGTTTCAGATAAAATATCTTCAGAATCATAAAGTGGCTGCGCGCAAACCAATAAATAATCTAATTCTTCTTCATATTTTTTGCTTTGGACCATTTCAGATTTATTTTGAATTTCATCATTTTCTTTTTTTAGATTCATATAATCTTGAACAAAATATGCAGTAGTAAAAGAACTAATTAAAAATCCAATTCCCCCAATATATTTACCAATATTCATAAAATTGCTTAGTTGATATCTATTTAAGAATTATTATACTTGAATGGGAATTTCAATTCTATTTTTCTTTTCAGTTGGAGAAACATACATTAAACCTAACATTCCAGCAATCATAACTAATCCTGTTGCAAAACCTAATGTGCCATATTTCTTCATTTCTTGCAAATTTAAATTAACAATTTTAATATTTTCTCTATTAATTTCAGTGAGTTTTTCATCTATTTGTTTTTTATTCTCAAGTAATGGGACAATATATTCTTGATATTCTTCCGTCGTGAGATCTGACAATAAATTTTCTAATCTTGCTATTGAAGTTCTGTTAGCTGTCAGTTCTTTATAATCTGGATTAGAATATACTGGATTAGGATTAAAACTTTCCTGAGCCATATATCCTCCTACTCCAAAAAACCCAATACTTCCAAGTCCGATCATACTCACACAAACAATTTTTCTCAAATTTGCCATTCTTATTCAATATAATCAAGCTTTAAATAAATTATTATTCTCTAGCATCTTCTTTTCTCGTCGTCGGAATTGTCAACACACCTGCTCCAAATATAAATGTTGATAAAATTCCCCCAATATATTTTCCAAAACTCATAAAATTACTTTTTTGTTATCTATTTAAGAATTATTATACTTGAATGGGAATTTCAATTCTATTTCTTACAGATTTAGCATGAAAATAAGCATGTCCTAAAAATCCGGAGATCATCATTAATGTGCCCGCAATCATACCAACCTCTCCTTTTCCAGATTTTGAAACCATTCTTTCAGATTGATAACTAGCCTTCAAGAATTCTTCACTTCGTGTTAATTTAACTTTTTCAGATTCATAATTCTTTAAAACATTATCTGCCATTTCTCTAAACTCTTCAGGATAGTCTGCAGACTTGACAATGTTAGATAGTTCATATACAGACGAATTTAAAACACTTAATCTTTGATATTCAGGATTATTTCTAATAAACTCAGTATTATTTTCACTTTGTTTTGATGCATAAAAATTACCACCTCCAAAAATTCCTAAACCAACAACAAAGGTTACTAAACTTATTTTACTTCCACGTGACATTTTAGTAATAGAAATTTATAGTTTAAATAAATTATTATTCTCTAGCATCTCCATTCTTTGTCGTCGGAATTGTCAAGATACCAGCTCCAAGAATAAATGTTGATAAAATTCCTCCATATAATCCAAAATTTGAAATTGGCTCTCCCAATTCACTCCATCTAATTTCTCTTTTCGTTTCAATAACGTCAGGAGATTCATGATATTCTCTACTAAATGTAAAATTATGTTCATAAAAAGCTTCACTCACACTATAGATTGCTTTCGCTTTGTCGCTTAATGGTTTTGCTTTAAGGTAATTTCCAAAAGAATTGGCCGCCAATCCGCCAAGTAAACCTAAAGCTCCTAAAACCATCAATCCTTCTCCAACAATTTTTCTTAAATCCATTTGTTTTCTTTATTTCTTTTATTTTTAAATCTTCCCAATCAAATCAACACCTGGCTTCAGCGTTTTACTTCCAGGTTTCCAATTCATCGGACAAACTTCGCCGCTATGTTCTCGAACAAATTTCGCAGCTTGAATCTTTCGAATCAACTCTTCAATATTCCTGCCAATATTATTGTTGTGAAATTCAAATGCTTTAATAATTCCTTCTGGGTCAATAACAAAAGTTGCTCTCAATGCCAAACCCTCTTCGTAAATTAAAGTTCCATAAGATTTGCAAACACTATGAGTTGGGTCAGCCAGCATCGGATAATTAATTTTCTTAATTGTCTCAGAATTGTCATGCCAAGCTTTATGCGTAAACGCGGTGTCAGTTGAAACAGAAATTATTTCTGCGCCAAGCTCTTTGAATTTTTCATAATTGTCAGCCAGTTCGCCAAGTTCTGTCGGACAAACAAATGTAAAATCCGCAGGATAAAAAAATAACACAACCCACTTTCCACTAAACTCACTCAAAGAAATTTTCTTAATCTTGCCCTCAACAAAAGCATTTTCTGTAAATAACGGCGCCTTCTGATTTATCTGGACACAATTGCAAATTTTTTCTTCCATGAAAACTTAAAAGTAGTCTAATATAAATATATTTTGGTGATTTTTATTATGTTTGCAATAAGTTTATATACTGGCATTTTTTCAAAGTTACATCTGTATAGGAAATATCTATTTCTATATGTGATAGGAGAAATAAATGGGAAATTTTGATAGGGACCGAAGCGGAAGTCGTGATAGTCGTGACGGAAATCGTGGTGGACGAGATAGGGACAGAAGTGGAAGTCGTGATGGACGAGACAGAGGCGGCGGTTTTAAAAGCGGAGGACGAGGAGGTCCTGGTGGTAGATCTGGAGGCGGCTTTAGAAGAAGTTTTGACAGCGGTCCTCGAGAAATGCACAAGGCAATTTGTTCTGAATGTAAAAAAGAATGCGAAGTTCCATTCAAACCAGCAAAAGACAAGCCAGTTTTTTGCCAAGATTGCTACAGAAAGAAAAAAGGATTTTAATTATCTAGTCAGCTTTAGTTAGCTTTAATTTTTTATTTTATTTATTATTTTTGAGAATTTTATTTTTAATTATTAATTCTTAGAAAAAGCTCTTTTGAACAAATTACCACGCAGTTTCTTTTGCATTTTTTGTTTTAGAATTTCATATTCATCTCTTGCAACGGACAATCCATAGAGTGATGTTTTAATGGCTTTTTCTGGAATATAAAATGGAGAATTTCCTCTTTTCCATGTCCAAGGAGTTTTTATTGTTTGCTCGCTTCCAAAACCATTTACCTTTCCTACAACTTGCCTTACAATATCCGTATGTAAAAGTTCATCTATTTCATCAATAGCTCGTTCATAATATTCTTTAGCTTCAGAGTATCTTTTCTCAGTCCTTGCATTTTCTGCCATACTAACCAATTCCCAAGTGCTTTTCAAAGTTCTGTCTATGCCGTTCCATACTCTTACCTTCTCAGAAGTTTTATATTGATCTGTTTCCATGCAAAATTATTGTAGAATTATTTATTAAACCTTTCTACTTCCCCTTCCCAATAGCTTTCTCCAAAGCTGCTTGATCAAACCCTACAATAACTTTTCCGTTAATAATTGTAACCGGAACGCCAGTCTGACCACTTTTTTTAACGATTTCTCTTGCTGCCTTTTGATTTTTAGAAACATCAATATTTTCAAATTTTATTTTATTCTCTTTCAAAAAATCTTTCAATGCATTACAATACGGACAAGTCGGCGTCGAATAAACAATTACTTTTGAATTCTTTTCTTTCACAACTTTTTCATTTTTACTTTTTCTTTTCATGACTCGATATTATAAGTATCTGACTTTAAATAATTTATTAAACAAATATTATGTTCATCATTTAAGGATTCCACTTTCTTTGAAGTTCAAGTAAATCCTTAGCGTTTACTTTTCCATCCCCATTAATATCCGGGTTATTAGGTATTTCAGGTAATAAAAATCTGCTTAAAATTAAATCGTCGTGATTAAGATCTACCTCTTTTATAGTCTTATGAGTGATCCATAAAAATCTGTCATCGCTTGTTATATCATAATAAATATCAATAGGTATATTTTGAGTCGAAAGTATTTCTCCATATTGCGAAAATATACTTACTCTATGATCACTTAATCCAATAAGTTTTCCTTCACTATATGAAAGTCCTCCGTTTGCAACCCCGCCACCATGTGATTCGAAGCTGAAAGAATCTGCAACAATTGCATTTCCAATTAAATCTAATTTACTATCAAATCCTCTTCCAACATCTTCATCAGAACAAGGATATAAAGACATTATTTCTCTATTTATAAATCGAGAGACCCAAAGTTTTTCATCTCCAAATGTTAAACCGCCAATTACATTAACAAGTGATTTTCTTGAGTCTATTATTTCAGGAGCAAGATTTAAACTTTTAAGATAATTTCTAACTTTATTTTCTGCATCTTTGTTTGTTTGATTAAATTCACAAACCTCTGGAATTTTTTTATGGCAGAGAATATTACCTTCTCTATCGGTTTTGTACAACTCTTCATTTATATCTGTAAGCCATAAGTATTCTCCATCAAATGCTAAACTTATCATGCTGTCCGAAGGACTTCTAAATTCTGCAAGAACATTTCCATCAAAAGACAAATTTCTTATCATTTGCTCAAAGGCCGACCCGACCCACAATGATTCATCATTAACATCAACTCCTCCTAAAATAACATTTAAATTTTGTACCGGAATTGAATAAAAATTTGGGTTGAGTTTTAACGCTTGAACACTAGATTCTGATATGCTTTCGTGTTTTGCCCTCACTTCCAATTTCTTGGAAACTTCGTCGATGTATTCTCTTGGATTTAATCCTTGCAAACCTAAAACATGATATCTATCTCTACTAACATTAAAACCATCTCTTGAAGCTCTTACAATATCCCATGTCTTCTTAATGTAATTATATACAGAAATATCTTCTTCACTAGAACGATACCTTATACCTAAATCATTGTAAGAGTCTTCGAAGGGATTTAATGAAAAAGTAAAAATAAAATGATCATATTCTCCACGATTTATTAAATCTGGAGAGAGTTCTTCAGATTTTCTTAAAACAATTGGTTCATCAAGTCGCGTTGCAATTAATGAATTAGAAACAGATTTTCCAGCATAAGCTCTTTTGGGAGCAAGTCCGTATAAAATTCCTGTAAGTCCGACTTTAACAAAATCTCTGCGAGATACTTCCATTTTACCTTATAATTTAAATAAACCAAAGTTTTTATAATTTTCCATCACTAATTTGTGAATAATCATAAACAACCATCAAAATTTTTCCCTTAACAACTCCTTCAACCTTTAAAATCTTCACATTAACTTTTTCTTCGGGAATACTCTCGTCTACAGACGAGCTATCTAACAACTATTAAGACATTCATAAGCACTAAACGAAGCCCTCACACCTTCGCCAACACCAGTAATTGCCTGCTTGAAATGCGAATCAGTAACATCGCCTGCTGCAAAAAATCCATTAACATTTGTTTTTGAATTTCTGTCAATAATAATTTCATCGTTCTTGTTAATCTTCGCTCCGACTTTTTTCGCAAGCTCACTCAACGGATCCCTACCAACATAAATAAACAAAAAGTCCAACCCAAATTCTTTTTTCCCATTATATGGTTTGTCAAGTGTAACACTACTTACAAGTTTATCTCCTTTAATTTCTTTAACATTAGTGTTATTAATCACTTCGATTTTTCCTTCTTTAACTGATTGCTCCAATCGTTTCATGTTTGGTGATTCAGGATGAACTTTTTCTCCGCGATAAATTATGTAAACTTTTTTTGCATATTTTGTAAGCAACAAAGCTTCTTCAACAGCACTATCGCTTCCGCCAACAACACCGACAATTTTTCCTTTTGTAAATATTCCGTCGCACAACGCACAATAACTAACACCTTTATGCTCAAACTCCATCTCGCCTTTAACTCCCAAACGTTTAATTTTTGTTCCAGTTGCAAAAATAACTGTCTTTGAAAAAAATTGTTTATTCTTTGTTTTAATTGTAAATCTTTTGTCTTTGCTTTTTTTATCATATTTAATATCTTCAACTTTTGAATTAAGAATATCAATATCATAATCTTTCGCGTGATTTTCAATTCGCTTGGCAAGTTCTGGCCCGCTCAAAGAAACAAAACCTGGATAATTTTCAACAACATGCGTCATCATAATCGTGCCTCCTTTAACCTCGCCAACAACAAGAGTTTTCATTCCCAATCTCTGGCAATACATTGCTGAACCCCAGCCGACGACGCCAGTTCCAATTATAATTACATCATACAATCCATTTTCCTCTGGCGTAAAATCATATTTCTGGCGCGGTTCAGTCACAACAATTTCTTTTTCCATAAATAGAAAAAATTGTAGGAGTTTAAATAACTTATGTGTTTAAGCCGCCTGTGTAAGACTATGACATATGTCATGGGCTAAACCAAAAATTAGTTCTCACTTCGTTCGAAAATTAATTACGACTTCAAAATCGGCTTCGCCAGATTTTTCCGCCGAGAAAAGATGATAACAATATATCTCGAAATTTCTGGCTTAACAATTTCTTAGCGAAGAGCCTAAGCGTAGCAAGGCTCGAAGCCATTAATATTTGCGAAGCAAGAAAATTTACATATAAAAAAAGGTGACATTTGTCCTGGTCTACACATTGTTTAAGCCGCCTCTTCCTCAGTTTTAGAAGCTTCAATTAAACATCTTTCTATCCCACTTGTTTGAATTTGAACTTTAAGTTCATCTAATTTTTTTCTTGACGATTCATCTAATTTCCATTCACTTAAAACATCTCCTTTTGCGCCTTTATTTTCTCTAAGGAATTTATCAACTTTTAAATAATTTACAATTTCCCTAATATCAACATATAAACTATGAAAATGCCCCCAATTAAACTCCCTGATTGTTGGAGAATAAGCATGTCCACTTTTTCTTGAAAACTTAATAGTTGCAGGATTTATATTAATTCCATTTCGTTCTGCTAAATAAACAATATCCATTATTTCTTGAGCATTTTCAATTTTTATAGGAACATCAAGATAATTTAAACTTACAGCAAGAAGTGTTTGCATTCTATCCATATGGGAAAAGAATGTTGGGTAATTATAAATATTATTATACTCAAAGAATTATCGCACTTGCTATAAAACCATAAATTAAGATAGTTACAACATCCTGAATAATAGTTGCTATTGGGCCAGCCCCGGGCCCGGATCTCTTTTATTCAAACTCATAATTTCTGTGATTGATAAAGCAATTGGCGGCGCAACTAAAACAGCAATAAAAATTGATAAACCAACAGTCAAAGTAAGTTCTACAGATTTAAACCAGACCATAATAACAACAGCAGAAACTAAACTGAAAATCAATCCAATTGATAATCCAAGAAGACTCTCTTTTATTAAGTATTTTTTGAAATTCGCCTCACCTGTTCTTAAATCACGAATATAAATACTTTGAGTCTGAGTTCCAACAGCGTCAGCAAGATAAACAATAAACGGAATAAAAAAAGCAATAGCAATGTTCTTGGCAATAACTTCCTCAAATTTCGATGTAATAAAAGATAAAGAAATACCTAAAATTAAACCAAGAATTAAAGGAGGAAATCTAAGAGTTAAAATACGTTTTAATGGCGTGACATCATCATCAACATATTCTGTTGGTTTCCTCGCACTCTTTTTCATAAAAACCATAGAAGAAATGGATTTATATAATTATCTTGAAAATTCTTCAACATTAACTATCTTTTTTCCCAAATTTTTTATCCAAACACCAACTGTCCATCCCATTTAGAAAAACAACTAAAGTTGCCACAGCAAGCCCGAAGTCTCGCACAGCTATTTGATTAAAACCCATTGAAAAAGCAATTCCAAACAAATGCAACGACAAGATTAAAGCTGAAAATTTGGTGTATAGCCCTATAATCAAGAAAATTCCTAATGTTAATTCCAATATTGCATTGGCCATAACAATATTATTTGCGCTTAAACCAAAAGAAAATTTTAACGCCCAATCTGGCACGAAACTAACCCACTCGTTTGGAGAAGTAATTTGCTGAAATCCAAAATACAAAAAAACCAAACTCAACCCAATTCTTAAGAGAGGTTTAGAAAGTTTATCAAATTTGTGGGGGTCCATTTTAAAAACTAATTAATATACTTTATAAATTTAATACTTCAAAATTTTTCTTTTTCTTAATGGATAATAAACAATTCCAAGTATTATAAGTATTATTCCTAATATTGCTGCACCATAGCCAGCGTAAACATACTTTATGTTTTCATCAAATAGTTTAATCATAGCAAGCCCCAAAGCAAAAGACGCGAATCCTGTTCTTATATATGCCAAGGTATTTCTTTCATTGGCCAGTATCGTTCTTTCTTGAGCTAATTTTTTATGACTTATCAGTCTTTTTTTAAAATAATTATTCATTTTACTTCTTTTTTTATATTAAACAATTAATGTTTATAAATTATTTGTGTAGCCAGAAATAAGATTATTCAACAATTAACATTCCTTTCATTCCCATTTGTCTGTGCTGCCCGACGCTGCAGTAATATTCAAATGAACCCTTTTTATCTGCAATAAATTCAACAAAACTCATTCCGTCAGTGTCTTTGACTTGTGCTGTCGCGGCGTCAAACTCATCGACAACCCAATCATGGAAACCTTGCGCACTAGAAAATTCAATTCTCACTTTATCTCCTTCTTTGACTCTAACTTCAGGATTAGTTTTCCCATTCATTTTAAATTTAAAGTTTTCTCCAGTCAAGACGAATGTTTTCGTTTCACTTAATTCATCTCCAGAATTATCCGAACTCAAAACAGTAATCTGATTGTCTTTTATAGAATTACCAGTGCCAATATCACTAGCCGAAGTGTTATTAGAACCTCCACTATTATATAAATAAAATCCAGCAATCGCCACGACGACTATTGCAATAATTACACCAATAATAGATTTTCCCATCCCTAATTTTAATGACTATTATTTATAAATCTAATGTATTATTAATCTAGAATTTCCTCAACATTAATAATACTCTTCTCACTCTCAAAAGCATCTTCCATTCCAATCCTCGGACAAGCAGTATTAACCCAGCATTGAATAAATGGAAAATTTTCCATCTCATTAAAATTAATTGTATCACCTAAAAAAACATAAAACTTTTTCTTAGGAAATTTTTCCTCAAGTTGCTTAACATAATGAAAATGCTCCTGCCCTGTTTTTGTCGTAACAAGAATTCCAATGTTGTTCGCAAAATGAAATCGCTTTATGTTTGCCTGTCTTTTATTAAATACTCTCTGAACCATATTATCATTAATTCTCATAATTTGTGTTTCTTTATTCAAAGGATTGTATATTATAACAGGCAAGTCTTTGCCTGCATTTTTCAAAGAATAAACCAAAGCCAATGGATGAAATTTCCCGTCGCCAATATACAAATAACAATCACATTTTTCTTTCAATCTTAAATTTTCATGATAAATATCACAACCAAGAATTTGAAATTCCGACGACGTTCGCGACGGTTGAGAAGTCACAACCTTATTTCCATTATCTTCCAATTGCTTCACAACATTTTTAATTTTATCAACAAACTGCGTCGTCGTGTAAAGAGCAATTGTCTTAAACTTCTTCAATTCTTTCAAGGCTTCGCTGGTTAATTTTACTTCGCCTTTGTACTTTGCGTCTATGAATAAGAATTTCATTTTAATTTAAATCCCCTGTGAAGTTTCCAATATTTCTTTGGTTTTTTCATTATAGTGATATTATCAAAGTTTAAATCATAATTAGGTTTATCAATAGATTGAACATATTTCCATATTAGATTAAATGTCTTTTTTGAATTCCCATAACCAATAGTTGAATGAGACTTCCAATTATTATCAAAATCTTGAATATCTATGAATGAAAGATGTTTAATTTGTTTAATTAAATTATTTCTTACATATTTTGCTTCCATTGAGAATTTTACATCCATATATACAACAAATTTATTGAAATTATTAAATCCACCAATATTTATTTTTGATTTCTTTTGTCGTTTAACAAATAATCCAATAATTTTTTCTAATTCTTTTATCTGCTTTTTATCAGCATCAAATGTATACTTTAATGTAATGTGAGAAGGAATTGGATTATCAATTAGATATTTCTCACCAGAAATCTTTGCTATATTCTTAATAATATTTTTATAATAGATTTCTGCTTTACCCTTAATTAAATAGAAAATAGCGTATTTCATTTCATCTCCCACTCCCCCATCTCGCTGATTTAATAAATCGATTATGTCCGAACTGAACAACTAAATCAACCTTGTCTTTCAAATTCAATGGTAAATCACACGCGCCATAACAAGTTCCAAACCAAATTAAAATTCTCACGCCCTTACATTTTGACTGAATTTCATCAACAACTTCTTTCGCGAAAGGTTTCAAACCATCAGGAAACTGCAGCAACACAGCTCGCGCTTTCGTCTTCTTTATTTCTTTGATTATCTTTTCAACTTCTAAATCATAATTCAATTCCATAGAAAAAGCAGAAATAGTGAGGTTTTAAGGTTTTCCTACCCAAACATTTATATACAAGTAACTACTATTTATATGTATGGATATTAGTAAGGAAGATTTAATGAGAATCAACAAAGGATTTGGAGGAAATTTGAGAAGCGACTCTAGTCTAGACTTTGCACTAGATAAACAGAACGATAAAAAACTCGGAGAATACAAAAAACTTTCATACTTAATAAGGGCGGTTTTGGTTGATCATCCTTTCAGCGATGGAAATAAAAGAACCGCAACATTTATTTGTTTTGCGTTTTCATATGAATTTAACAAACAGGTAGACAAAGAACTCTTAACATATCAAATAATATCAATCGCTAAAAAAAATGAAACTAATATAAGGAATATTGAACAGAGAATTAAAACAGCTATACGATGAACAAGAAAATAATAAACAAAATATTGAAAGAGAACAAAGATGTATTTGAAATGCTAGAAAATTACGACAAAACTCGCGAGCTTCCATTCCAAAGAAAAAGAATAGATATCACTTTGTCAGTTGAAACTATAAATAAATTAAAGAAACTTAAAGAAAAAACAGGAAAGCCGATTTCTAGAATTATTGAAGAGAAGTTTTAAATTTTAACTTTATGTTAAGTCAACCTACTAATTGTATATAAATATTACTTGGAAGATTATATTTATTTGAAAAATTTGTTACCTTAATTCCGTTATCACGAAGAAATTCAAGCGACAGCAGAATTTCTGAGAATTAATTACACGAACGACTTTGGAGTGAGTGCAAATTTTGTAAATATCTTGGTTAAAAAGAGTCCTCATCCTTCTTTCTTTTCCCTTATTCCTCTTCATCCTTCTCCTTCTTTCCCTCGTCCAAATCAACCTCGTCAAAACTATTTATCTTTTCAGCAAGTTCTATATCTTTTTCTGTCACTTTATTTCCTTTATCATGCGTCTGTAAAATGAGTTTAACTTTATTATATCGAATTTCAAATTCAGGATGATGCTTCATTTTCTCGGCATAATAACCAACTTTATTCACAAATTCCATTGCCTCGAGAAAATCACCGAATTCATACTCACGTATTAAAGCATTATTTTCTTCTTTCCAAAATTCAGGTACTTCAACCATTACAAAAAGAATAAATAATGGATTTTAAACTTTATCTTTCTCCTTAAACTCCAACGCACATCCGTTTATGCAATATCTTTTTCCGGTAGGGTTCGACGCTGTGACGTTCTCGTTAAAAACATGTCCAAGATGGCTTCCACATTTCGCACAAAGAACTTCAGTTCTCGGAATAACCATTTTGAAATCAGTTCTTAATTTCACAGCCTTATTATTCTTTAAATCATAGAACGAAGGCCATCCAGTTCCAGACTCAAACTTCGTCGATGAATTAAATAATTCGTTCCCGCAAGCCATGCACCTAAAAACTCCTTTTCTTTTCTCTTTAAGATGTTTTGAAGTTCCGGGCTTTTCAGTTCCAGCTTCGCGAAGAACATGATATTCCTCGGGCGTAAGTTTCTTTCTCCATTCAGCTTCGGTGGTTTTCATAATGCAAATAAGAATTTAATAGTTATAAATTTTTTCCATCTTTTCAAATATACAACAACCCAGCCATTACTCCTATTCCAATCAAGAAAGCAATCAACTGCAACAACGATCTTTTAAAATCATATTCGCAATTATGCAATTCTGGAATCAAATCACTTCCAGCAATATAAATAAATCCGCCGGCGGCAAAAGGAATTAAAAATAAAATTATTTTCTCAACACTGCTCAAAGATAACGCGAGCACAACTCCAACAATTGCAGTTATTGAAACTAAAAAATTAAGTAACAATGCTTTTTTCTTTGTAAATCCTCCATGAAGCAAAACACCAAAGTCGCCGATTTCTTGGGGAATCTCATGGAAAATAACTGCAAGCGTCGTCGCTATTCCAACAGGAATATTAACTAAATAACTTACGCCAATCACTAAACCATCGATAAAATTATGAACTCCATCGCCAACGAGATTCATCAAAGAAAATGGATGGACGTGTGTCTTTGAAACAGGAACATGACAATGATTCCAGTGAACAATTTTTTCAATAATAAAAAAGAAAATTATTCCTGATAATAAAGACAATGAAATAAACAATGTAAACTCCCCGCTCCTTTCAACAGCTTCTGGAAGCAAATGAATAAATGCATCTCCAAACAAAGCACCAGCACTAAAACTCACAAAATAAATTAACACACTCTTCAACTTCGGTGTTTTTATAGACAAAGTCAAAACTCCAATAAATGAAATAAGACTCACAACTAAAACACTCACAAGAGAATAAATCCATATAGTTGAATCAGCCATAAATTAAATAGGTAAAAATAGTTTTTAAATTAAACGTTGACAAACAAAAACTTTAAAAGTCATAATAATCATTTTATTTTATGCCTAGGTAGTTAAGTGGCTATAACACTAGCCTGTCGTTGTAAGGAACTAGGTTCCTTAACATTCAACCTCCTAAAAACCTGCTACGCAGATGGGGAAGAAGCAACAGAGCGCTGGAGTCCCGGGTTCAATTCCCGGTCTGGGCGTTTTTATGGAACTGAAAGTTCCATCGAGAATTGCGTGATTTCAAATATTCTGATTTAGTTTCAATTTCCGAGCAATTCTGAAATTTCGAATAAATGAACGAAGAGAATTTAAAGAAGATTTCACGGATTGCGAGCAGGTCTGGGCGTATTTATCCTTAACAAAATTCTTAAACAGAGAATTTATTTAATTCCATGAAAAAGACCCTAAGATACGCGATCATAAACTCTTTCTCGACGGCAATTTATATCTTTCTTATTGTGACTCTTATATTTTATGGCGGACAATTCGTTTTTAATGATGATGGCAAAGAAACAATCCTAATTCCGATCTCTATGCTTATGCTTTTTGTTTCATCTGCGGCAATTACAGGATTCCTAGTTTTCGGCAGACCAATTATGTGGTATCTCGACGGTAAAAAACACGAAGCGATAATTTTGCTATTTTATACCCTTGGAATTTTCGTAGTTTTAACCACAATAATGTTCACGATTCTTATATTGTATTCTAATTATCTTTCTTAACACTCATCATACTCTTGCTTGAAACAGGAACCTGAAAAACCGCACCGCAATTATTACATTTAACTGTAAAAATAGTTGTCATAGACGTCAAAATACTACACCCTCTGCAAACTGCCTTGGTTCCAAGCTTTACCTCAAAATCATTCCCGCATTTTGAACATTTCATAATCAAACATAAATCAACTGTTTATAAAATATTCTATAAATCACCTACATAATTCTTAAAAACAAGAAAAAGAAATATTTTTATGATTGTTTTAACAAAAAGCAGGTTGCAAAGAATTGTTGACGAAGAGAAAGCTAATGGAAAAAAAATTGTAACTACAAACGGAACATTTGATATTTCACATCCTGGCCACACGCGATATTTGAAGCTTGCAAGATCTTATGGAGATGTAATGATTGCTTTGGTAAACAGCGACGCGTCAGTAAGAAAAGCTAAAGGAGAAGACCGCCCAATAAATCCAGAAGAAGACCGTGCAGAAATGTTAGGCGAATACCGCAGTGTTGATTATGTTTATGTATTCGACGAAGAAACACCACTTGATCTCTTGGAATTAATTCAACCCGATTTTCATGTTAAGGGTGGAACATATATTGAAGAACGAGTCCAAAAAGAAAGAGAAGTCGTAGAGAAATACGGAGGAAGGTGTGTTTATCTTCCAGAGTTTTCTGGAAAAAGTTCAACTAATACAATTGAAAAAATAAGAAATGGAGAATCTACTTAAGTAATTTATGAAAATATACTCTTTAAAAGTTGATAAAGGCCATTTCTTTTATTTCTCTCACCTTCAAATACTTTTAATCCTTGAAAACTCAAAACATAATAAGAAATAGTTTTTCCTCGCCATGTTTGATGATGCAACTCCATTAATTCTCTTTCTTTTAAAGAATTTAAAGTTTCTTCATCTCCTCCAACATGAACTCTGCCTTTTTGAAATCTTTTCATAACTTCATATTCCCTGTCTGATAATTCTGTTTTCATTTTTTCTTTTCAATCTTTTTCTTAACTTTTTCATTATATTCCATGAGTAAAATCATAAAGAAACCATACGATTCTATTTCTTCTTAAATTCTCGAAACGAAGTTCAGCTCTTCCATCCACAGATAAATGTGCAGTCTCATATTCCTCTCCAGTTTTTTCATCTTCAAGAAAACCAGTGTTTTGACTCAAAATATTTCCAACCAAAAGTTTATCTTCCTCTCGAAGTCGTGCTCCATGTTTATAATGTCGTAAAACTTCATATCGCCTTTCATTGCGAACCGGCCGATAAATTATACCCTTAACTAAATCTTTCAATCCCATTTTAAACAGACATATTTACCCTTTTTATTATTTATTGTCCTTAACTTTCTGTCTCACACCAGACATATATCACACTTTTTTATGTGTAAATTTTCTTGCTTCGCAAATATTAATAACTACGAGCCAGACTTCGTCAAGGCTCTCCGCTAAGAAATAGTGAACCTAAAATATCTTAGAAATATACTGTTATCATTTTTCTCGACGGAAAATCCTGCTGAAAGCGGATTTGGAGTTATAATTAATTTTCGAACGAAGTGAGAACTAATTTTCGGTTTTGCCGATGACATATATTATGTGGCTACACATTGTCCTTAACTTTCTCAATCTTTTTCTTCCCACCCATATATTTTTGTAACACCGTCGGGATTTTCACACTGCCGTCTTTTTGTTGATTGTTCTCGAGAATAGCAACCATAATTCTCGACGTCGCCAACGCAGTATTATTCAAGGTATGCAAAACATAACGATTTCCATGCTTGTCCAAGCCACGAATATTCAAATCTCGAGCTTGATAATCTGTGCAATTACTCAAACTTCCAACTTCACCATAATCTTTTATTGTCGGACGATAAACTTCAATATCCGAACTTCGTGCTTTCCAATCTCCTAAATCACCAGTGCACATTTCTATTGTTCTATACGGCAAATTTAATTTCTTCATCAACTCTTCAGAATTTTTCCCAAGCTCTTCATAATACTTCCAAGAATCTTCTGGCTTGCAAAAAATAAACTGCTCGACTTTATTGAACTGGTGCGTTCTCCAAAGTCCTTTTTCATTAATACCATGACTTCCAATTTCTTTTCTAAAACTCATTGAATAACCAAAAAATTTCAAAGGCAATTTTTCTTCACTAATTGTTTTATCAGAAAGCATTCCAAGAATCGCGTGCTCAGCCGTAGGAATTAAAAATAAATCCTCTCCTTCAATTTTATATAACGCATCTTTAAATGCATTTAAATCTCCAGCTGCAGCCGCAACTTTTTTAGAAATCATCAATGGCGGCTCAATATAAACATAATTTTTCTTCAGCATAAAATCAATTGTAAAATTAATCAACGCCCGATTCAACATTGCCAAATCACCCTTCAAATAATAAAAACCAGTTCCAGCAACTTCAGCACTTGCATCAAAATCAACAATTCCCAAACCCTCTGTGATTTCAACATGGTTCTTTGCATCTTTTATTTTAGGAATCTTTCCCCCTTTTTTAATAACTTTATTTTCTGAATCATCCTTGCCTTGAGGAACTTTATCATGCATTAAATTCGGAATTTTTCTTAAAGAAATTTGCAATTCATCAAATAAATTGCCTTCTTTTCCCTCAAGCTCTTTTAACATTTCAGGGATTTCCTTAGCTTTCTTAATCATTTCCTTAGCTGTTTTCTCATCTTTCTTTTTCTTCGCTTGATTAATTCTCTCAGAAACTTTATTTCTCTCCTTTCTTAAATTATCTGCTTCATATTTTGTTTTTCGCCACGCCTCATCTAATTTCAGAACTTCATCAATAATCTTCAGTTCTCGTCCCTTCTTCTTATTATTCTTGCGATAAACATCAGGCCTTTCTCGAAGATCTTTTATATCTATCATAAAATAATTAAGAAGCAGTGTTATTTAAATTTAACGAGAAGCTTTTAATCTGCCTAAATATCTTTTTTTACTTTCTCGTCTAAGTTTTTCCATTTCTTCTTCACTTCCATCTGTTAAATTCCTTTCCAAAAAACCAAGCTCTCTAAATTCTTGGTCTAATATAACTCCAGCACCCTGTCTCGCCATCAAATTGTCATAGATTCCCAAATCTAGATGATATCGTATTATCATAATAATCCATAATTACTGTTTTTTTAAATATCTTTATATAAACCATAGAAACAATTAAAAACAGGATTCACTATTTTTATTTATGGTAGGAGAAGAGGTGATAAATCAGGTAAGTAATGAAATTACTCAAACATATTTGTCATTTATTGCAGCTTGGGGAAATTTCGGCGAATTTGTAAACATTTTCATGCTGGTTTTATTAGTTATTCTATATTCTGTTTTTATCTGGAAACTTCACAAATTTATATCAAAAAAAGATTTTCTTAATTTAGATCTTAACAAGTACAACACCGCAGGAACATCTTTTGGAACACATTTTTTATCGGGCTTATTTTATTTCTTAGAATATTTATTAATCTCGCCATTTTTAATTTTCTTTTGGTTTGTCGCCTTTACTATTTTCATGATTGTTTTAATTCAAACACCTGAAAATTTTACAATCTTTCAATCAGTCACGCATGTTTTAATTACCTCTACACTGATTGTTGCTACAATAAGAGTGACTTCATATTATAGCGAAAAACTTTCACAAGATTTGGCAAAACTGCTGCCTTTCAACCTTTTAGCTATCGCGATTATAACTCCAGGGTTCTTTGAACTCGGAAGAATTTTCAGCGCATTAAACCAAATCCCTTCTTTCTTAGATAATATCATGGCATATCTTCTATTTATTTTTGTTCTAGAAATAGTTCTGCGATTTTTTGATTTTATTATATCATTATTCAACACAGAAGAAGAATAACTCACTTCAATCCATACTTCTTCAAATTAACACAAACATTTTTTCCGCCTTTTTCAAATTGTTCGTATGTCTTATTTATGATGTCCATTGCTTCATTAATATCTTTAGCTATAAAAATAGAATCTAAATCTTTTTTATCTATATATTTTTGTTTTAACAAATTATTCTTAACCCAATTTATTAAAGGAACCCATTGTTTTCCTAAAAGAATTATTGGCATATCGCAAATTTGCTCAACTTGAACTAACTGCCATGCATAAAATAATTCCAATGTTGTTCCAATTCCTCCTGGCGCAACCACGACGACATTGCTTAATGCCATAAATTGATCCAACCTATCTGAAAAAATTGAGAATTCTTTTTTCAAATCAAGATGCTTGTTTGTTTTTTGAGCTTTCGGAAGTTTAATCAACAAACCATAGGAACGTGCTTGTCTTTTATTTCCCTCTTTATGTCCTGCATTAGCAGCTTCCATTGTTCCAGGCCCGCCGCCAGTTACAATATCCAAATTCTCCTCGCCAATCATCTTGGCAAGTTGATAAATTAATCTATAATTCTTATCATCTCTTTTTATTCGCGCACTTCCAAAAATCGCCACCCGAAAATACGAAGCACCAATTTGCTTTTTCAATAGTTTAACTTTTTCTTGTTTCATTTCTTCACCTCTTTAACAATTCCCTTCCAATCTATGCCATACTTATTTAATAATTCTTTTGTTTTTCCCGAATGAGGAATTTCCCTAATAGCAAGATGTCTCACCTCTATTTTTTTTCCAACTAAACTTTCATTTAACATCTCGCCAATTCCCCCTTCAGGATAATGATCTTCGGAAATAATAACTTTCTTCCCATGCTTCTCAACAAACTCAACAAACTTTTTTTCATTAAACGGTTTCACACAATATAAGTCAACAACCGCAACATTAATTTTTTTCTTCCTTAATTCATCATAAGCTTTCAAACATTCATGCAATGTAATCCCACTTCCAACTAAAACAGCACTATCTTTATTTGACTTTTTCAAAACTTTGAAATCTCCAATATTAAATTTTTCATTCTGCCCATATAAAACAGGCGTCTTGTCGCGGGTTGTTCTAATATATTTTATTCCTTTTAATGAGTTGCAAATATGAACAATTTTCTGTGTTGAAACAGCGTCGCTAGGATAAAAAACAATTGAATTCGGTAAATCCCTAAACATTGCAATATCTTCCAAACCCATTTGAGAAGCGCCGTCTTCTCCTATCGAAACACCGGCGTGACTTCCATTAATTGTAAAATCAGCATTTGAAATTGCAGCCATTCTCAACTGGTCATGCGCTCTTGTCAAAAACGCACCAAACGAAGCAGCAAAAACTTTGAAACCCTTTTTCGATAAACCTAAAGTAACTCCAATCATATCCTGTTCTGCAATATAACATTCAACAAACTGCGACGGAGTTTTTCCTTTGACAAATTTCAATCGCGTTGAATTCGCAACATCTGCATCAACAGCTAAAACGTTTTTGTCAGCAACGCACAAATTCATTAACGCCTTGCCAAAAGCGTCGCGCGTTGCAACTTCATTTCCAATTTTGTAAGAATCAATTTTAACTTTTAATTTTTTAATTATCTTTAAATTATCTTTCGCAGGTTTTTTTATTTTAACTTTCGGCATAACCAATTCAGGAATTTCTTTCAAAGCTTTTTCCAACTGATTTTCATTCATTGCCTTGCCATGCCAGTCATTTTTATTTTCAATAAAAGAAATTCCCTTTCCCTTGAAAGTTTTTGCCAAGATAACAACTGGCTTATTTGATTTTCTCACCAATTTCAAAGCATTTACAATTTGTTCAATTTTATGCCCATCAATTAAAATTGTCTTCCAACCAAATCCTTCAAACCTTTTTTTGTAAGATTTCATATCATGCCCTAAAATAGTTTCTCCAGTTTGTCCTTGTCTGTTCACATCAACAATCGCAACAAGATTATCTAAGTTTAAATTAACAGCCAACTGACATGCCTCGTAAATAGAACCTTCAGCAATTTCTCCGTCGCCAAGCAAAACATAAACTCTGAATTTTCTCTTTTGTAATTTAGCAGCCAACGCCATTCCAACACCAACGCTCAAACCTTGCCCTAAACTTCCAGTAGCCGCTTTAATCCAGGGTAACGCCGAATGAGGTACAGGATGTCCTTCAAGATTAGAATCTAATTTCCTCAAATCATTCAAATCATCTTTTATGCAGCCAGCTCGCTTCAAACAAGAATACAACGCAGGCGCAGCATGACCTTTGCTCAAAATAAAATCGTCGTTATTTTTATTAAATGCATTACTCGTATCATATTTCATTTCATCAAAAAACAAAACACTCATTATCTCAACACTTGATAAACACGTCGACAAATGCCCGCTTCCAGCTTTCGTAGTAGAAACTGCACAATCCCGACGAATGACATTTGAAATATCTTTAAGTTGTTTTATT
Organism: Candidatus Woesearchaeota archaeon; assembly: GCA_964466575.1. Taxonomy (GTDB): domain Archaea; phylum Nanobdellota; class Nanobdellia; order Pacearchaeales; family GW2011-AR1; genus PFCY01. The sequence continues at coordinate 57,836 of CAYXNP010000004.1, forward strand.
GATAAATTTGTTTTCACTTTTGTTTCTCCTCAAATTTCTTCAGCGCATTCATCTGAAATTTATTTGGATGAATCGCGGGACGTTTTTTCTTTATAATTTCAATTGCTTCATCAACGCTTTTTCCTTTGGAAATAAGATATGCTGCAACTAAAGTCGGTGAGCGTCCATGTCCTCTCTGGCAATGAACAAAAACTTTTATTTTATCTTTTACAAGGTTAGCAATAAAATTCACTCCTATTTCTAGCTGTTTTTGCGTCGGAGAATGAGTATCCTTAACAGGAATCCATAAATAATATTCAATGCCATAAGGTGAATCAATCAACTCTGCCTCTAAACTAACATCTGCTTTAATCTTTTCCTTTATTAATTTTTTATTGAATCCAATTTGACAGCATTGATTCGTCCCAATGTAAATATAATTTGTTATCTTATTATATTCAAATTTCAAAGGCCCTTCTTTTTTCATCTTGCTAATTAACATTCAGTAACATTTAAATATTTGTTTGTTTCTTTTAAAATATGGAATACGACACAAAAATGATTAACGAGAAGCTTGCAAAGTTATCTAGAGATGTGGAGATTATTAAAGAAATGATGATTGTTCAGAAAGAATCTGGGGAGATGGAAGAAATTGAATTAACTGATTGGGCGAAAGCTGAATTGGAAGAAGCGAGAAAGCGCCCTCATTCTGAAAAGATTTCTCATGAAGAGGTTAAACGTATGATTCTTGAAAAATGAGTTATTCGATTGAGTGGGATAAAAAACCAAAAAAGTTTCTTAATAATTTTCAAAGAGATATTGCCGAAAGAATCTTGAATAAATTAGATGAAGTCAAAGAAAATCCATTTAGATACTTAGAACATTTTGAAGGAGCAGAGGTATATAAATTACGGATTGGTGATTATCATTTTCTTATAGACGTTGATTTTGAAAACAAAATATTAACAATACAAGTTCTTGACAAGCGGGGAAGAGTGTATAAGAGGTGAAAGTTATTTTAAAAGTTTAAATAGGATGAAATTATAGTAAAATATATTCATTTCTTTATTTAACTCAATAAGTTCGTCCATGAAGATAATTATCCCTCTAAAGTATAAATAATTATCCTAATATGGAGTTGCTTGGCTTCGCCCAAATTTTAATTTTTCTTTCTTTCCCGCCCAAGATAGTGAGAGATTGCCCGCAGTTGCTTCGCAACATATAGCTTTTTCCTTCGGAAAAAGAGAAAAACTTCTTTTATCCGACCAACGAGAAAACCAACAAAATGCTTCGCACTTTATATAACAGAGGATAAAAGGTTCGCTGTCGCTCTCCCAAATTTTTCTATTATTTTGAGGCACTTTTTTCAATATCCTTTCTCATCCCTTTTAATAGGTTTAACAACAAATCTCCCAAATCATTACGATAAAATGTTTCTTTTTTGAGTTCTTTTTTAGTATGAGAATAAACTTTCCACCCAACTCCCTTATTGGAATCAATAAAAGAATCTGCCACTCCATCGTATAAGGTTTTATCCTTACCTGCCTTTTGAAATTTAGCTAAAGGAATTCTAACTTTTGTAAAAGTAGATAAAATTCCTCCAAGATTTGTTTTCGTATTTTCTTCCAATAAATTTCTTTTTTTATTTAAGTCATTTAGAAATCTAACTAATTCATAAGCTCCTAAAACCCAAAGCTTAGAAAGAAGTATATATCTTCTTTTTTTCTTTAAATCTTCTTCTAAGGTGGAATTAATTTTTAATTTGTGAAGTTCTTCAATTAATTCAACATCTAATTCTCCTAATGCTTGAACTTCACCGAGTAAAAGCATTTCAATACCCATAAATGCAAAAGAACTATTCATCCATTCAGATTGTCTATCATTTTCCATCATAATTCATAAAAAGATAAGTTTTTAAGTATTAAAATCTTGTTTAAACTATGAAATCAAAAATAAGTGTTTTAACCATAATTTTAATTTTGGTCTCTTTATATTTAAGTTATTTGTCTATTGCTGAATATTCAGCTACTAATCAAGCAAAGGAATTTTATGATGAACAGTTTGAAAAAAGTCTTGAAAATGTAGGGCTCCCTTTAAATCTTGCAACTATGACTCCTTCAGAATACGAAGAATGGAATGATAAAAATGAGATTACGAGAATTAGAGATGAAATTACTAATAATTGGAATATGGAATTATATATTGGTTGGTTAATCAGAGCCAGAATACATTTTCAAATGGCAATACTCTCTATTCTCTTGACAATTCTTTCTTGGAGATTTGATTTAATAAAAAACGCTAAGAAAAAGTAAGTTTAATTTAAAACGGAAAAGTGCCCCATTTTCTTTTTAGAAAAAAGAAACAAAAAGCGGGCGGGCAATCTCTCTTATTTGTTGGTCGTCGCTTCCACCTCCTCCCCCCACCCTGAAAGAAAAATTAAAACTCACGAGGTCGCTTCTTGCTCCACTCGTGCCTCACTCTTTCAGAGTTCGGTCAAGCAACAGCAGATTAAGAGGTAATTTCTTTTTCCTTACGGAAATTTTCTTTGTGAAAACCAGAAATTAGCCCAAATTGTTTGCTTATTTATTAATTTAAGTTACTGCAAACAACATCTCTTAATCGCAGTGTTATCTCCTTTCAAACCTCTTAATTTTTTCTATTCTTCTTTTATGTCTTTCTTCATTTAAGAATTTTGTCTCAAGCCATAATTTCACGACGTTCTTTGCTTTTCTTGTAGAAATAAATCTCGCTCCTAAACTCAACACATTTGCGTCATTGTGCTGCTTGCTCAAAATAATTATTTTCTTATCTCCGCCGTAATAAACGCAGCAACGAATGCCTTTTACTTTGTTTGCCGTGATTGCCTCGCCTTGTCCGCTTCCTCCAATCACAATTCCAACGGATTCGCTATTTTCGTCGGCATTTCTCGCGACTTTTCTCGCGCACGAAATTACATAATCAGGATAATCATCATTTTCATCATACAAGTACGGTCCAACATCAACAACGTCAGCAACTTCATGTTTTAATTCCTTCACAAGAAAATCAATTAATTTTTTCTTAAGCTCAAACCCGGCGTGATCAGCTCCAATATAAATCCTCTTTTTCATATCCTAAAAAGCAAAGAATGTTATATAAATTTATTGATAAGATACCTGCTCATTTCATTCGCAGAATAAATAAATTGCTAACAAAAAACCCAACAATCATCAATTACATTTAAGACTTTATGAATTGTTAAGTCAACTTACCAATTATACATAAATCTGTTTGGAAGATTTAAATTTATTTGAGAAAATTGTTACATTAATAACGTCATCGCGAAGAAATTCAAGCCGAGCGATTTCACGAAGGTGAATTATTTTTTATGATGCCGAGTGGGGTCGCGAGCCAAAGCGAGATTTCTGAGTCATCAATCCTGCTTTGCAGCAAATATCGTTCGCCACAGCGAACCAAATATTTAAAATATAAATAAAAAATAAAAAATAAAATTAAGCAAGTTCTGCGTCAATAGCTTGTTTGAATACGCTAAAAGGTTGAGCCCCGCTTACTGGTTTTCCATTAATAAAAAATCCAGGTGTTCCTTTAACTCCGTAAGATGTACCATCAGCCATATCTTTCGCAATTTCAGAAGCCATTTTTCCAGAGTCAAGACAATCATTAAATTTAGCAGTATCCAATCCAATTTCCTTTGCCCATTTCTTATAGTTGTCAACACTTAAAGATTCTTGATTAGAATAAAGCTTGTCATGCATTTCAAAATATTTTCCTTGCTCACCAGCACACTCTGCAGCTTCAGCAGCTTTTTGAGCTTGCGGATGAAAACTCAAAGGAAAATCTCTGAAAACTAATTTGACTTTTCCAGTATCAATATATTCTTTCTTTATTTGAGGATATGTTTGTTCAAAATGCCTTCCGCAAAAAGGACATTCATAGTCGCTGAATTCTATCATTGTAACCTTAGCATTCTCATCTCCAAGAACAGCATCGTCGTCAATACTTACTTTCACAGCAGAAGGCGAAGGATTATTTTCCGTCGGCGCAATAACATTTCCTGTTCCAACAATTCCGTCCTTTTTTCTAAAAGAATCAAAACCCCCAAACAAACTTATTACAAATAAAGCAGCAAACAGGAAAGTTCCGATTTTCCAAAGAGTATCTTTTTTAAGAGTTATCGTTCCTGATTCGTTTTCTTTTATTTCTTCCATTTTACCTCCTTTCATTTGTCTGAATATGTAAAGACGAATGAAGGAAAATCTTTTATTTGCTTACAATCTTATGATTAGGTGAATTTTACAAGAATTGAACTTTTTTAAGTCTTTTGATGTTTTGATATATAATTTACTTCTTCGCTATGTTCCATAAAAAGTTGAAATAAACTTTGAAGCTTTCAGCTATCTTCTCATTTTTTATCATGAACACAAAAGGCTTTTTATCCCAAAGAAAAATATAAACATAATCTTGGAAAATATCTATAGCTGCAGGACTTATATATCCTTTTGGCATATAACGAACTTCAGTGTTTTTTTCTTTTTCTCTGTCTTTTCCTAAAGTTTCTTTTGCTGAATTATCCATAAGAATCTTGAGATGTTGTTTTTTCTTTGCACTTTTAAAATTCATATTAGTCAAAAATGTTCTCAACGTTTCTGACGATGATTCCTGTTCTGAAAATCCAAGAATGTAAATTGTTTCTTTTATCGGGCAATCATCTATAATTTTCTTGAACGCCGTCTTGAAACCCTCATATCCTTCATAAACTGAAGTAGCCGTATGAACATTTTTTTCCAAAGCTAACTTCTTCAATTCCGGCACAATTGCTTCAATCTTTTTCTTACGTTCATCTTCTTTTTCTATAAATTTTTCCGGAGACGATGCATCATAATATTTTCCATTCTTTTGTACAACATAGCTAACCAAACCCTTAGATATTAAAGAATTCAACGATTCATAAACTCTTGAATTAGCAATGCCGGTTTCCTTTATTATCGGCCCCGTCGTGACATGAGGATGTTTTAACAAAAACAAATAGATTGTCGCTTCATTCTTCGACAAGCCAAGTTCAATAAGTTGTTTTTCCATTATAAACCATAATGCTTGTTCTTATATAAATGTTTCTCCCATACGGGAGAAATTAGATATTAATACCCTGATTTTATGTTATTACTATATAGTAAAGATATATACTTACTTTCATAACGATGAAAGGAGGACAAAATAAAAAATGAAAATGAAAAACACATATAACACAATGAAAGGACTTGCTAGAAAGTACGCTGTCCCAGCAATGATTGGACTTGGTGCAATCGGAGCTATTAGAGGATGTAGTACAGACTTAGAAGCAGAACTTCCTATAACTCAAGAAACATCTCAAAGTATTGTAGAAAGCTATAATGCTCAATATGGAGCAATGAAGAAAGAATTTGAAAGGGAATTCAGCAGCTCAATTGCTGACAGAGTTTACGATGCAACTGAACAAATGTCGATATATACAAATGGAAAGGAATTATCAAGTCTTAGACATCGATTCAATACTGAACCTGATAATAATTCGGCAGAAAATGTGTATCAATTAACAAAAGAAAACCTATATGGAGTTGATTTTGGAACGCCAGAACTTGAGAAAGTTTTAACAAATCAAGGACTTCAAGTCAAAGTTGAATCAATCTATTCTGAGTCTGAAATTGGATTAATTCTTTTAGGTCTTATGGGTTTGATTGGAGTTGTCAAACTGATTGAATAAATTTTATTTTTTAAATTTTTTATTTAACATATGGAGAAAATAAGATGGAAACAAAATCATTCAAGGAATAAGTAAGAGAAAATAAAAGGCTAGCAAGAAATTTTATGCTTAGAGAAAGTGCTTTAGAAAATTTAGCAAGACTCTATGAAAGCAATGGTAAAATTTGGTCTGCTATTGCTACATATCAGATATTAGCTTTAGACATTACTTCAGAACCTCAAACTCAAGCTAGTGCATATTATGAATTAGCTAGACTTTATTCAAAGAGGGGTTGTAAAATAAGAGCAAAATTTTGTTCATGGATGAGAAATAAATATTATGATTAATTAGAAAAATGACAGAAAAAACAATAGGTTACACACTCTTAGTTAATTCAGCATACTCTGAAGTGGATTGGAGGAAAGCAGAGGAACTACAAAAAACCATTAAAGATAAATATGACGTTGATATAAGATTTCCAATTAGTTATAGTGGCAGACATAGACATGATACTCATGAAGTAGATCTTCCATTAAGAAACCTTGATTTATTAGATGACGTTATAGGTATATTAAACGGAAATGGCTATACTATTGAAGGAATAAGGAGAATTTTTGAATAATAAAACTTATTTCTAAATTTCAAATCCTCAATAAACCCTTTCTCTCTTGTCAATTTTAACTACTATTATCAACTTATTTTCATGATTCACACGATACAGTGCCCGATATTTTCCGACTCTTATTCTGAATGTTGGAAGCTCATATCCAATCACTCTTTTAGAGTCGTGAGGGACAGGGTTATTCTTCAACTGATTTAATTTTTCAAAAATTCTATCAAACAAATCCTTTTCACACTTAGAAAGAAATTGTTCTGGCTGTTTATCCAGCTTTATTTCGAACATTTTTTATTGCCTCTAAAGAAACCAGCTTACCCTCTTTTTCATGTTTAATACTCTCATTAAGCATTTTTCTTTCTTCTTCATTTATTATACTGTCAGTATCAATTATTTTATTTTGAATTTCAATTATTGCTCTCTCAACCTTTTCAAGCCGTTTTTCAACATTACTTTGCGTTTCCATAATAAAAGAATTATTCTAAGATATTTATAGTTTTCTGTTTTCAAATCCTCTTTCTTCTCCTCATATTCTAATTGACGTTAAATCTATTCATTTAACTACATATCCGTAAATATGTGGGTTTATAAGATAATTTAATCCACTTTCTTTAATCATACCCCTTTCTATTTTGACTTTCTTGAAATTAGATTTCTTTATATTATTCAAAATTTCTCTGTTTGGATGACAGCCATCTGAAAAAAATTTCCAAGGTGTATGAATTGAAAAATCCTGCAGCTTTCTTCTAAAACTTCCTTCAATATCACCAACATGTTCTATAAATATAAATTTCCCCTCTTTTTTTAGAACTCGATAAATTTCACTTAAGACTTTATCAACATTATTAACCGAACACAAAACTAAAGTTGAAACAACAACATCCACACTCTCGTCCTTCAAAGGAATTTTTTCGGCTATACATTTAATAATTTTAACTTTTGTTTGTAAAAGATGAACATTTTTTCTGATATATTTTTGCATGATTGGATTAGGCTCTAATAAAATTATTTTTGTATCTGATGGATAATATTTTAAGTTGGTTCCTGTTCCAGCTCCAATTTCAAGAATTGTTCCTTTCAAATCAGAAATTAACTTTCTTTTTTTCTCACCATAAATTTTATCTTCAATATTTTCCGATTTTGATAAAACAAACGCCAAAAATCTTTGAGACAATTTTGCTTTTACCATATAAGCTAAGAATTTGCTTTCTTTATATTTTTTTCTTCAAAATTCAATAACTCCACACCTCTTCTATGAAGTACTTTAAGCATATCAATTTCATTTATTTTCTTTCGGTTTTCTATTATGATATCATGTTCATCATGATTTATTCTCTTGATTGTTATCACCCCCGTCTCAAATCCAAATTCTCTTACAATATCTTTTTTAATTAAATCGACACACCCGTTACAATATAAATTTTTAACCAATAATTTTATTATCCTCATTTTTCATTTTATTTGAAATAATTTAGACATTCTTTTAAATCTGAATGATGGCCTAAATGTTCTTTCCAAGAATTTACATCTTGTCCAGCAGGTAGTCTACATTTTTTAGGTATATCTCCAGAAACACTATCTGATTGGGTAGCTACAGATTCAGTATTATTTTGTGAGGACTTTAGAAGAAACATTCCAAAAGCACCAGCCAAAAGTAATAATAAGATTCCCATAACTGCAATTGTTTTTCCACTTATGTTGATAGTATTATTTTCAGTTGTCATTAATATGAACCTCCTTTCATTTGATTGAGCTCTAGCGAAAGCGAATGAATGAACCGCCTTTCTTGCGGTGCTTTCATTTTTCTTTTATGATATAACATTAGTGTTATTCCCATAATACTTGACGCAATTCCAATTGAAAAGAAAGCTTTTTGATAAGTCATCAGAAATGATGTTAATACACTTAAACCTGTAATTCCAATCAGAGGGATAACACTTATTAAAAAATGACTGCAACATACAACCATAGATCCTCCAGAAATTGTTCCAGATGTTGCCGCCCCTCTATTTATAGTTGCATCGTGTTTTATAGAAATAAATAATCCAATTTGAGCTCCAAATCCTATAGATAATGGCAACAACCATATCCACAATCTTTTAAATTCAGATATAGCAAATCCGTAGCTTTGGAATATGGTCAAAACAGAAATATAAAATATTAAGATTAGTATTCCCGACAATATTCCAAAAAAAAGTGATTTGCCATTAATTTCCATTTTAATGAGGTCTTATGCTTAGTGAACTTAATATTAATAATGCAAGAATAATTATTATAACGATTAAAGTTTTCCATGATACTTTATTCTTTTTTTCTTGATTATTTTCCGAAGAATTTTTTTGACAGCAATTCACTTTGCACCTCCTTTATGATGATTTGAAAAATGATATTTCATAATAAAGAAATGAAGAAATATCATAAGCCCTATAGCTCCAACTGTCGTCCATTGACTTGAAATACCCGAAAATTGAAGTACAATAATAATTGCCAAAGGTATAACGCAAACTAATATCATCATTATCATATGTTTCATATTTGGATGTTTATCTTCATAAATTTTCATTTTAATTCCTATAAACAGTATTATCACTTATTATTTGCGTTGCATATTTTGCTTCTAATGCTTGTTTAATTTCTTCTTTTGTTTTGCCTTCTCCATAAAGTTGCTTTGCAAAAAGTGCATCTTCATAACATAATCCGCATTCACTCGCGTGACCATCCCACTCACCGCCATTATTAACATCCCCTTTCATAAAACAATCTATCAATCCTCTTGAGTGTAATCTGCCTCCATGTCCTGCAGCGTCGCTTCCACATCCGCAATTACAAGGTAAACCTGTTAATTTATCGCTATCTAACTTTGCGAACGAATATGCATCCTTTATTTTAGGTTTAGTGAATGCATAGTTTGGGAGATCCAATGGATTTGCATAAGCTAACTTTATAAGAAAAATTGCGCCGATTATGGAAAGTAAAAGAATTCCTATCCAAATATAATTATAATATTTATTCATCATTCTTTGCAGCACTCCAATAGTTTTTTTATTCCGGAAAAAATACTTTTCTTTTCTTGAGTTTCATAGGCAATTGAATTTTTAGAATCCGAATCATTGAATTTGTCTCCAAAATTAAGTTTCCAAAACAAAGCATAAAGTTCCGCTGCATCATTATACAATTGTTTTGCTTCTTCAATTCTTTTTTCATGAAGATATCTGTTTCCAACTTCATATAACCTCATACTCGACGCCAGTAAATGTTTGCTCATACACCAAGTTTCACTTTCATCTTTGTTTACTAATTTTGCAAGAAGTTTTTTTCTAAGTTCACGGCAAACCTCAAGCACTTCAAGAAACTTTTCATCATGTGTTTTTACAAAGCTAAAAAAAGAATGTTCTTCTAAACTTACAATATTCATGAGGGCTATACTCAAATCTTCTCCTGCTGATAAATCTAATTTATTCTTTTCTTTTATTTCTGAAATTGTTGTAACAAAGTTTTTAGTTTTCATTGAAACACCGCCCAAAAAAATAATGTGTTTAATATAAGGGCCGTAAATGTAAGAACCATTGTTTGATAATTGAATAATGCTTTTCCTTCATTTTTCTTTTTTATTTCATTGCTTGAAAAGAAAGCAGCAAATGAAACAATTGCTCCAGAGAATGTGCCAAAAATTATTTTTTCCATCCCGAATATTCTGTAAGTGTTTGCGGGACCGTAGATGCCGGCAAAATAGAAACCGAATACAGTAAGAACAAATGTAGCTATAGTTAAACTGCTAATTCTTAAAAACGCATTTCCGCCTATATTTTTCTTTTTGAGTATATTATTAACCCAAAGTGCTGAAGAAACAATCATTGCTCCGACAAATACTCCAACGATTGCATCATCTAATCCAAAAGACCTTGTTACTCCAACTCCAATAATTGTAGCAGCAGTGCAAAGAGGACAATGAGCCATTACTATCGGCATAATGGCAATTATACTTAAAATAGGAATTAAAAATAATCCAAGTATTTTAGATTTACAAATATTTCTTTCTGCTTCTTTCTTATATTTGTTTTTTATATTTGTTTTTTCCATGTTTCTTTCCATTTGTTTTTAAAAAAATAAAAAAAATAAAAAATGATTTATACTAACAGCCTCCAACCATGCCTGACCCACTTGAGGGTGAACTAGCTGCTCCATTTCCTTGAAGTCTTGCAGGAACTGTTCCATGCATTTCATAGTTCATTATTTCATTTTCTGACCAGCCAGTCATGTCCAGCTTTCCAGAACTTCCATCAACTGCTTTTCCAGACAAACTTGATACTTTATATGTTAAAAAAAGTACTGCTAAAAACAGCACTCCGATTACAACCCATACTAATGTATTCTTTCTTATTTCCATTTTATCATTAGCATCCTCCGACCATTCCGCTTGAGGCAGTTGATGCCGCTGTTTTAACTGCTGACGCTGTTGCTTGTGCAGGGGCCGTGCCAATTGCTGAGGCTTTAAATGTCAGAAATATTGTAGCTATCAGCAATATTCCTATAATAATCCACAGCATTGTTTTCTTATCTATCTCTACCATGCTTTTACCTCCTTTCATTTGATTGAGTGTTGGCGAAAGCGAATTCACAATTCTATCATTCGTTTTTTTCTCTACATTAGTTTTTGTATTTTTACAACAATCCATTTTTCTTCTCTATATATTTAATTAAAAAGCTAAAGGGAAAAAATAAAAAATAAAAGTCCCATTAGCAGCCACCAACCATCTGACTACTTCCACTTGAACTTGTAGTTGCCTGATTTTCTGCGCCTCTGTAAATGTTTGAAGCAAGGTTGATATAATTTGTATAATCAATTCCGTTTGCTTTCAATACTTCGGCTTTCTTCTCATGAACTCCTGGAAAAAATAAAACTTTCCATTTTCCAAGTTCATTCAGAATCTGCTCATCAGTCATATCCGGGTGCTTTGTCAGCAAATATTTTGCTAACCCCCTCATAGCATAACTATGAGCGCATCCACAAGCACGTTCCCCATTGCTAAAGACAAGTGTTTTTGCACCGCAGCAATATTCACATGCAATTGAGCTTCCGATTTTGACGTATCTCTCCATCTGCTCTTTATTTAATTGCATGTCTTCATATTTTGTTAGCTTAGCCATAGTTGCATCTGCCAATTGAGGATTGCTCGCAGAAACATCGTTGAATGATACTCCAAGCTCACTCCCATAAATTTCAGGAGTTCCTTCCGGCAATACACTTAACGCAGACACTGTGCCTATACCCGTAGCAATTGCGTTTCCAGTTATGTTACCATTTGCGCCGTAGATCTTAACTCCATTAAATATGAGCAAGCCCGCAAGCACGATAATAATAACGTACTGTACTTTGGTTTCAGTGTTGGATTTTTTTCCTCCTTTCAGAGTCTGATTTTCGTTTTCCATGATTTTTATAAGAATTAAAACTATATATGCGCTTTTGTGAAATGTATTTCACCGAGGTATTTATTAAGAAAAATAAAAAAGAAATATTTGCTATTAAATTATCAGACTATTATAAAATGCAAAACTACATCTATTCGACTATTATTTTTCCGTATCCCATTCCCATTACACAAGCGAATCTAAATGTTCCTTTCTTTGTTGGAGTAAAATCAATTGTTTCTTGCGAAGTTCTAACATATTTTGAAACACCCAATTCTTTTATTGTGAATGATCTTAAACATCCAGTTACACTTTCATCCAGGGAGATACTAACCGGTTGTCCAGCTTTAACTCTAATTTCATTTGGATAGTAATTCAAATCTTTCATACTTAAGACAACTTTTTGTGTCTCTCCATTGACAACATTTGTTGTGGAAAACTGAAGCCCTTGATTATCACTTGATTTTAAAAGAAATATACCTCCAAGTACCAAAATTAAAAGTATTAGTCCTGCCCATTTTGTTGATTTTTTCATATTCAATTTACCTCCTTACATCCTATATTTATGAATTATTTTTTCTAAATTTTATAAGAAAAATAAAAAAGAAAATATAAGAAAAAATTATTTTTATCAAGCTAGCTCAGCATCTATTATTTGCTTGAATGCCTGATATGGTTGTGCTCCACTTACTAATTGTCCATTTATAAAAAATGCTGGTGTTCCTTGAACCCCATATGATTGTCCGTCTTGTTGATCTTTCTGAATTTCACTGGCATATTTGTCAGAATCTAAACAACTTCCAATATCATAACCAATATCTTTTGCCCATTTTTTAATGTCTTCTGTTGTAAACTGAACAGTAGAACTTACTGATCCACCATCAAGCTTGTTTTGTTCAGCAAAAATCTTATCATGCATTTTAAAGTATGCAGAATCTCCGCCTGTTTCACGAGCACAATTTGCTGCTTGTGCAGACGGAATTGCCATTGGATGAAAACCTAATGGAAAGTCTCTATATACAAGTTTTACTTTTCCAGTATCAATATAATCTTTTTTGATTGACGGTAACGTATCCTGCCAAAACTTTCTACAGAAAGGGCACTGATAGTCGCTGAATTCTATAATTGTAATTGGTGCATCTTTCTTTCCTAAAATAGGATCATCATCTTCGCTGACTTTGACAGCACTCGGAGTTGGATTATTAACTGTCGGATTTGTATCTGCTACAACATTTCCTGTTCCAACAATTCCATCCTTTTTTCTAAAAGAATCAAAACCTCCAAACAAACTTATTACAAATAAAGCCGCAAATAGAAAAGTTCCGATTTTCCAAAGTGTGTTTTTTTTCATGGTTATTGTCCCTGTTTCTTCACTCATCTTAATTTTTTAACCTCCTTTCATTTGTCTGAATATGTGAAGACGAATGAATGAAAATCTTTGATTTGCTTTCAATTTTCTGATTATGAAAATTAATTGAACATGTATCATCAAATAAAGTATAAGAAAATCTTAAGATAGAAATTGTTAGGATTACCATTGCTAAAATAGAAATTTCAAGTCCTTTAAATGGCAGAGTTGCAAAACTAGCTGCTAATCCAAAAAATGCTACGAGACCAAGACCACATGCAGTGCATCCTAGTGCAAATATTCCTAAAAACATTCCTGTAAAACTCAAAGCACCAATTTTAGATGAGGACTTCCTTCTTAAATTAACTTTGTATATAACCAAACTAAAAAGAATTCCAGTAAGAAAACTTAAGATAATAATACTAATAAAACTTGAAAATAAAATACTTCCTTTAAAATTAATAAATATCATATATGTGAAGGGAATTATTCCAGAAAAACCTCTTGTCTTATAAAAACTTGAGATATTTCCGTAAGCAGATATAAGGAAGTTTAAGAAATAAAATAAAAATCCGAATACAATTGCCAGCATTACATACTTAATTTTCGAAAATACTTTTCCTAAACTTAAGAAACTCTTCCCTATTTTATTTAACATTAGTAAAAGAAATTAGAATTGTATTAATATCTTAGGGTGTGAACGATTGGTAAAAAACACCCCAATTCGCTTAAATTTCTGTTAATTAACGTTCATGGAGGTAAAATTAATGTTTAATTATTTGTAAAATAATTTTTAGTTTAAAGTTATTTAGAATCATCAATAATTTCTTTAATATCTTCTTCTGCTTCTTGCGCTTCTTCTCTACTAATTTCTGGAAAGAATTGGGAGATTATAGTAGGCTTCATTCCAACAATCTTTACTTTTCCATTCTCTTCAATAACATTAATTTTACACGGCATACATAAAGAAATCAGTCTATTTTTATTTAAGAAATTATTCGCGTGTTTTGCCGAACATATTTCTATAATCTTCAACGGTTTATGTTCAAAACCTTTCGCAGCAAGTCTTTCTTTAACATCATAAATCTGGAATAATGCCCATCCTTTTTTCTCGACGGATTTTAATACAGATACAACTGCTTCATCAAAACTTTTATTTGTTTTAACAATGTATGCAAAATCTTCTGTTTTCATATTTTCAGCCAAACCTCAAGCGTTTTTCCTTTTGGCATTCTTTTAATTAAATTCCTTTTTTCAAGTTCTTGTAAAACATAACTTAATTTTGCCTTTGACATATCTGTTCTTAATCTTAAAGTATTTTGAGTTATTCCGTCTTGTTCCTTAATCGATGTTAATACTTTTTGCTCAAATGGATCAAGTGCTTTCATGATAATTGAAAATTTTTCTTCCTTAATTTTTTGTGAATTTTCTTCTTCTAATTTTCTCAAAATCATCCCTTCATGTTTATTGAAAAAAACTAAATAAAATCCCAAAGAAAGTAAAAACGCAAAAACTCCAATAGCAAAATGAGTAAACGTTAATGTCCTTTCAATTCTAACGCAATTAACATTTTCAAAACAACCGAGTGCCTGACCTTCACTTGTCAAAGATGATGAATAGTAAAAAAACAAACCTCCAATTACTAAACTCAAAACGACAAGTACAATACCTAATTTTTTACTTTCCATTTTTATATTATTCTTGACAATAAATGAGTATTAAAGTATTTATATAAACTATTCGCTTGTGAGATTATTATAACTTCAGAAAAATAAAAAAGAAAATATTTTCTGATTAATTTTTTAACTTGTTATATATCGTCGCGAAAAGCCAACCAACAATCAATGCTATAACAATAACTTCTATTGTTCCAATTAATGCTCCGTTAAGCGTTATAGGTTTTGTTATCTGGCTAACATCAATACCATGAAATATTGCTCCAAATAATTTTGTAGTTGACTCTGGTGCAATTAAAATTAACAAAGCACATACTATGGAAATTATTCCTGTAACAATTCCCAAACTCAAAGAAACTCTTTTTGGACTTAATTTATCTCCCATTTTTTTCACCTCCTTTCATTTGATTGAGCTCTAGCGAAAGCGAATGAATGAACCGCCTTTCTTGCGGTGCTTTCATTATATATATCTATATTAGTTTAATTACCCTTCTTTAAGTATAATAACATTTGTCATTCCTCTTCTCTTTCTTTCTGCAACTCCGAATCCTTCCAGTCTATCTACAATTCGAGTAACTCTTGATTTGCTGTATCCAGTTTTTTCTATGAGGTCTGCTTGGAATATTGCACCCACTTCTTGAAGAATTTTATATACTTGCTTGTCCTCTGGTCTGAAAGGGGAAGTATCAACAAACTTCTTTTCCTTTTTTTCTTTTATCTTTTTTATTATTACTTTCTCATTTGGCTTGGAAAAAATCAGGAATAAGCTAAAAATAACTAAAATTCCAACAATACCAAGTGCGAGATATGTCTGGTAGTTTACAGAATCATACATATCACATGATTTAACATCACCATGCTGTATAAAACAACTATTTTTTACTGACTGCATTAATGTATTATTAAATAAAAAAACGAGTAATACAATCAAAATAGATATTCCAAGCATTAACCATCCGACATTTTTGTTTTCCATCTTAATTTATTTATTATATCTTCTTTTTTCTCAATAAATTTGCATTCATAACAACCGTTATACTCGATGCCGCCATTGCGATTTCTGCGATAACCGGATGCAACAACCCCATTATCGCCAACGGAATAGCAACAACATTGTAAGCGAACGCCCAAAATAAATTTTGTTTTATCTTTTTGAAAGTTGCTTTGCTCAAAGTTATTGCCTGCACAACACCGACTAAAGAGCCTTTTGTTAAAACTATATCGCCGGATTCTATAGCAATATCAGTTCCTGTTCCCATGGCAATTCCAACGTTCGCCTCTTTCAGTGCGGGCGCGTCGTTTATTCCGTCGCCAACAAAAGAAATTCTATCGCCGTATCTTTTTTTCAATTCTTTTATTTTATTCGCTTTGTCTTCTGGCAGAACGTTTGCAATAACGTTTTTAATTCCAACTTGTTTTGCGATTGCTTTTGCCGTCGGCTCATTATCTCCTGTAATCATAATTGTAATATATTTTTCTTTATGAAGCAAAGCGATGGCTTTTCTTGAATCTTCCTTTACAGCGTCGGCAACAGCGATTACTCCAATTAAAGATTTGTTTTTCGAAACAATCATAGTAGTTTTTCCTTCGCCTTCGCATTTCATTATTTCTTTCTCAAAACCTTTCAAAGAAATCTTTTGTTCTTCAATTAATCTTCTGTTTCCAATAACTATTCTATCTTTTCCAATATTTCCTTCAACGCCCCTTCCTCTTAAAATTGAGAATTTTGAAACTTTTTTTAAACCAATTTTTTTATCTTCACAATATTTTACTATTGCCTTGGCCAAAGGATGCTCGCTCAAGTTTTCCAAACTGCCGGCAATTTCTAAGAGACTTTTTTCATTTATTCTCTTATCAAAGAAAACATCAGTAACTTCCGGCTTGCCTTTTGTTATTGTTCCGGTTTTGTCAAAGACAACAACTTTTACTTCTTTCATTGTTTGAATAGCTTCGCCTTTTCTAATTAAAATTCCATTTTTCGCGCCGATGCCGCTTCCAACTGTCAACGCAATCGGCGTCGCTAAACCCAAAGCGCAGGGGCATGAAATTACTAAAACTGCAATAGCCGCCGCCAAAGCCAAACTTAAATCATTAGAAAAATACATCCAAACTCCAAAAGTAACTAAAGTAATAACTAGTATCGCCGGTACAAAAATAGAAGTTATTTTATCAGCAAGTTTTTGAATTGGAACTTTGCTTCCTTGCGCTTCCTCGACGAGTTCTATTATGTGGGACAAAAAAGTATCTTTTCCAATTTTAGTTGCCTTGACATACAAAACTCCGTCTTGATTTATTGTCGCACCAATAACTAAAGAGCCTTTCAATTTGTCGACGGGAAGACTTTCTCCGGAAATCATGCTTTCATCTACTGAAGATTCGCCTCTTAAGACAACACCATCAGTCGGAATTTTCTCTCCAGGTTTAATTATCATAACATCTCCTAATTTTATTTCAGAAATATCAACCATTATTTCTTTCCCATTTTTCTCAATTCTTGCCTGTTTTGCTCCAAGCTCCAAAAGTTTTCTTATTTCCTGCCCTGCCTTCCCTCTCGCCTTCGCTTCAATATATTTTCCAGTAATAAAAATTGCCATTATCATCCCTGCAATTCCTGCATAGTTTTCTATTTCCATAAAGAATACCAGAACTCCAGTAATCCACGCAATTACAGTTCCAAGTCCAATCAAAGAATCCATATTAAAATAAAAACTCAAAAATCCTCTAAATCCGGATTTCAGCGTCGAGAATCCTGTTATAAAAACAACAGGAAAAGATAAGGCAAGAATTATATATTTCATAATTTCTTTTTCAATCATCACGTCAAACAAAGGCAGAATATACATAACTATAACTAATGGAATTGTAATTATCCACGCCCAAATCAATTTCTTCTTCCATGTAGAAATTTCTTTTTCTTCAGGTGTGCTTTCATGATTATGGTTCATTTTACCTTTAGTATGTTTTTTCATTTTATATTTTTAAATTTCGCGCTTTGCGCATTTTCTTCAATTTAGAGTATTTGAATATTGGTTGAGTAACTTTGCATTGTTTATTTTTCATTCTGCGTTTTTTATTATCATTAATTTATAACACGAGCTTGCGAGTGCAATTTCTAACTCTCAATCTTAGAAACTTTATATCCAGCTCGCGAAACAGCTTTTTTCATTTCTTCTTCGCTGACGCTATCATCGGCTTCAACGATTGCTTTTCGCGTCATTAAACTTACTCGCGCGTCTTTCAATCCAGGAACTTTTTTCAAACTCCTCTCAATATTCGTTGCACAAGAAGCGCAATCCATTCCTTCAACTGTTAATTTAACTTTTTTCATTTTAAATTTTCCTCCTTACATTTTTATTTTAATTGCATGTTTAGTTAATTCCAAATTGCAAGCTTTGTGCTTCGTACAATAAGCTTCACATTCTTCGGCTAACTTCTTTATTTTATACATCCAGCCGCACTTGCTACAAGTAAATACTATCTTTCCTTTCCAATCAATTTCTTTTATCATTACTTTCTTCTCCTTTCATTGTTTTGAATCTGTTTAACAAGCCACACAATAAACAAGACTAATGCAACTAAAGCAAGTATCATAAATATCCAGCCAAATACATAACCTATTCCACTATAACCATATCCTCCCATCATTCCAAATCCTGGGCAATTGTATTGCTGGGCACTTACAAAACTTAGATTAATTAAACTTACAAACAAAATAACTAACAAATTTTTTATTTTCATTTTTTACCTCCTTTCAACCTCTTTGAGTATATGAATACAATAACTGGACATGTGTTCATCAATTAATTTCATTAATGGCTTGATCGTTTCTTCATTTAAGGAATAATATCTATATTTTCCTTCAGTTTCCATTTTTACAAAACCACATCTTTTTAATCTTGATAAATCATGTGACACACAAGTCTGATCCATTTTCAATTCAGACATAATTTCGGAAACATTCTTTTTTCCATTTCTTAAAAAGTTTATTATTTTAAGTCTTGATTCACTTACAAGTGTTCCGAAAAAGATTTTGTAAGCCCCATATATTTCTTCGTCATTAAATCCTTTTCTGTGGCATGAATCTAATATGTTTTTGTTTATCATATGATAATTCAATACATATAATGTATTTAAATGTTTCGGTTTCTATTTATCCAAAACTCAAAACTTTATCTGATTCTTTCACTATTTGATATAAATCTTTCATAGAAGAAAGAGGACAGGTATTTTTCTCTTTAATTTGTCTTGATTTCATGCATGTTTCACAAGCATATATTTCTCCACCTTTAGAAATGAATTGATTAATCTGTCCTCTAACATCATATTTTTCACTTCCAGTTTCTGATTCAACTCCTTTTGCTAATAAAAATACTTTTACATTATCTCCTTCCTTGAGCGAATAATTAGCTAATCTATAAGCATTCCAAACTGTTTCTGGTTCATTTGTGCTAATAATAATTCCTAATCTCATTTTCTTCTATTATCATTTTGCAATTGTTTAATTAACCATAAAATAAATAAGAGTAATGCTACAATGATTAGAGCCATAAATAAAAATCCGAAAATCCACATATAACTAAATCCAAGACTATTCATCATGCCATAATTCATCATTCCGCCAAAACCAAACATTCCTAAAAATAAGAAAACAACTACCGCGATTATTATTCCAATAAGCAAATTATTATTGTCTTCCATGCTTACGGTTTCCTCCTTGTTTTTTCAATTTATTTATTAAAAGCAAAATTATTAAAACTAAAATAATAATTACTAAAACCAACAGAACATAAAAAAATATTTGAAGTTCAAGAGAGCTATTTTGATAGAAATTATTATTTTTGGGATTTTGGTAATAGTAATTTCCCGCCATTCCTCCACCCATCATGCTGTAACTCATCATTCCATAAACATTCTCATTACAATATACTCTTCTAGCAATATTAATGTGGATTTGTTTTAGTGATTCAGAACCTTCTCCACCCATCATCTCGTCCATATATTCATGTGCTTCTCCAGGATGCATTTGCTCCATGTAATAATCACCAATTTCTTCGAATTGTTCATTTGTTAATTTATCACAACTTATCCCAGAATCTATTAATTGTTTAGTTTCAGTAAAATTGTGTTCTTCTTGAGCACTAACTATAAAACTAAATAAAATTACAACTAAAATTATGAATAATATTTCTTTCATTTTCTTCTCCCAATAACTTTTTCAATTTCTTTTATAGTAAAGTCAATTTCTTCTTCTGTATTATACTTTCCAAGACTAAATCTTACTGAACCAAGTGCAATCTCTTTAGGAACATTCATAGCAGTAAGAATAGCAGACGGTTCTTTTATATTATCATGACAAGCAGAACCAGTTGATAATGCTATATTTTTTAATTTAGACAATAATTCAGAACTATCTATTCCAACAAAACTAACATTCAATGTATTTGGTAATCTCTCTGTAAAATGACTATTTAACTTTATATCAGTAATTGATTTTAGTTTTTCATAGAGTAAATCTCTTAGTTTTTGAATTTCATTATTATTTTTTTCCATATTCTCGCAAGCAATTTCACAAGCTTTTCCAAGTCCAACAATTCCAGCTACATTCTCTGTTCCAGCTCTTTTTCCATATTCGTGATTTGCACCATGAATTAAATTTTCTAATTCAACTCCTTCTTTAATGTATAATGCACCAACACCTTTTGGAGCGTGAAATTTATGTCCAGCTATTGACAGTAAATCAACATTTAACTTGTTCACATCAATAGGAATCTTACCGACGGTTTGCGCAGCATCTGTGTGAAAATAAATATTTTTCTCTCTGGCTATTCTCCCTATTTCTGCAATTGGTTGAATTGTTCCAGTTTCATTATTTGCATGCATGATAGAAATAATTATAGTTTTGTCAGTTATCGAATTTTTTATTTCATCAACATCAACCATTCCATTTTTATCTACACCAATATATGTTACTTTAAATCCTTGTTTTTCAAGAAACTTGCAGGGATTTATTATTGCGGGATGTTCTATAATTGAAGTGATTATATGATTTCCTTTATTTTTATGTTTAAGGCATATACCTTTTAATGCATGATTATTAGACTCGCTTCCACCACTTGTAAAAATAATTTCAGATGGTTTAGCTCCGATTAAATCCGCGACTTGTTTTCTCGAAACTTCAAGGGCATTTTTCCCTTTTTTACCAAGCCAATGTCCACTTGAAGGATTTCCATAATATTTGTTATAATATGGTTTCATAGATTTAATTACATCTAAATCTAATGGCGTACTTGCATTATTATCTAAGTAAACTTTCATTTTTCTAAAGATTTTACAACGATTTTATTTTCCCTCTTTAGTTTTTCGCTCATAACCTCTCTCATTATATCAAATGCTTTTACGATTTTTTTATTAACAATATAATAGTAGATTTGTTTTCCTTCTCGTCTAGAATCAACAATTCCTTTTGCTTTCATTATAGATAAATGCTGTGAAATATTAGCTTGACTTAGTTTTGTTTTATTTATTAAGTTTGAAACTGATAATTCCTTATCTCGAAGTAAGTTTAATATTTCCAATCTTGTTGGATTTGATAACGTTTTACATATCTCTGCGTGAAGTTTATATAATTCCTTATCCATAGATATATTAGAATATTCTAATATTTAAACATTTCGGTGATGAAGTGCATATTAGGATAACTAATCGCGGGCGTTAACTTCTCACTCCACAATAATCGTCCCAGTTCCCATTCCCATTGAACAGGCAAATCTAAAACTTCCTGTTTTTTTTGGAGTAAAAATAATTTTATCTTCAGGAGTTTTTGCATATTTAACAACTCCTAAATCTCTTATTGTAAATGACCTGTAGCATCCACGAACAGAATTATCCAATGTAATTTCAACTGGCTGGTTTGCTTTGACATTTATTGTATTGGGATAATAATTACCATTTTTCATGCTTAATGATATCTTTTGTGTTTCTCCAGAATTGCCATCCCTATTATTCCCCTCATCAATACTATCCCCCTTAACAGAATTATTATAAAGATAAAAACCTGCTGTAATTATAATTATTATAATAAATCCATAAAAATATTTTTTCTTAATTTTTACTTCCATATTCTTATTTTCGTTTTCCATTTATCCTCCACAGCCACAACCCCCTCCACCAGCCCCGCAAGAACCGCCGCTTGGAGCAGCAAGAGGTTGAGCATAATTAGACTTTGTTCCGTCAGATTCTAAAACAGTAAATGTTCCTTTATACATATTCATTGAGCAGGCTATGTAAAATGTTCCAGCCTTGTTAGGAATAAATTTTACTGAATTATCTTTAGAATTAAAATTTTTTCTCACATTAAATTCTGAAATGATAATTGATTTAGAACAGCCGGGCATTTTCGTAACATCTGCTTCTAAAACAACAGGCACATCTTTTTTAAGGTTAGATGGTTCCAAAACATAATTTCCACTCTCAACCCATAATTTAACAACCTGTATCTCTTCATTATTGATTGCATTGCCAGTAAATTTATTGTTTTTTAGATTGCTTCCAGAAAGAAAAAAGAAACTTGCTACGACTAAGATAACAATTGCACTTATTAAAAAAGTATTTTTCTTTATTTTCATTTATCCTCCAAATAATATGCTTCTTGGCCCGAAAACCATCAACCACACAGTTAATGCAGTAAGTATAAAACTTAAGATAATTGTGGTTATATGATCTTCTTTTAATTGCCTTTCACTTTCTTTAGTTTCAAAATAAATCATATAATTCAATCCGAAGATAATTACAGAGCAAACTAAAAAAACAATTACACTTGCAGCTTTTAAATTATCATTTAACATCATTACTGCAGTCATAGCTCCCATTAATCCGCCCATAAATCCTGCCATAGTTCCTTCCATTATTCCCATAATGCCGCAGCATTTTCCCATCCAAATACCAAAGAAAATTCCAACACCCATTCCAAAAACACTTCCATAAAACATTCCGTTAGTAGCTCCGATATAAAAACCAAGTAAAAATCCAGAGACCATACCTATTGTCATGCCTATCATCATTCCAGACATGCAGGAAAATTCTTTGTAAGCTCTAACTTGCCTAATTGAAGGAACAATTATTGCAAAACTTAAGACAGAGAAAAACAAATAAAATCCATATTTGGGAATAAAATATTCCACATATCTCAATTTAAGATAATACAATATTGCTAAAAATATTAAGGAAGTAACTAAGGAGTATAAGGTGGTTTTAATTAATTCTCCTTCTACCCTTCCCCCTTCCAATTCTTTAATAAATTTTTTAAATGACATATTTTAATTAATAACAAGCTACTTTTAAAAGCTTTGATGTAATTAGTTTCAAAACTATTTTAAACCCACAATCATTAATTTAAACGTGAAACCCAAAAACAAATTCTTAATCCTCATTCTAATTGCATTAATCATAAATATAATTTGGGAATTTTCACACTACCAACTTTACATCGATTTGTCTGGAATTCCGTCGACAAGACACTTGATTCAAGCATCTTTTTTTGATATGCTGCTCTTAATAGGTATCTTCTTATTTATTTCATTAAAAAACAAAACTATCTCTTGGATAAACAAACCCAAAAAATCAGATTACATTATAATTATTATTACAGGATTTATTATCGCAATTTTTATAGAAACAATTAATTTAAATTTCGGCCGATGGGCGTACAAAGAGATTATGCCCACAATTTTTGGAATAGGATTAAGCCCCTTACTTCAACTTGCATTGACTGGAATTTTATCTTTATTTATTGTTAATATTCTATTGAGCGTGTCTAATAATTCATTCAACATAAAGTTATTCATCGACGCAATTTCATAGTCCCACCATCCACTCCCCTACCACCCGAGCCGTTAG
>CAYXNP010000004.1:81487-91296 GCA_964466575.1 Candidatus Woesearchaeota archaeon
TTAGTGAATTAATGAAATTGCGTCGGAATAAGTTATTAGAAAAAACTATTTTTAGACACGCTCTATTCTATTCAAACAAAAGCAGAAATTAAAACAACCAAATACCAAAGAATCAAATTTATCATACTAAACGCTTTCATTTGTTTCTTCAGTTTCAAAAACTTAGGAGATGGTTTATCTTTTCCTTTAGGCGCATGAACACCCATTTTTCTCGACGTTTTTCCAAGAAAAATTCCAATCAAAACTATCCAAACAACAAGAACATGTTTAATCAAAAGCATTTGTTTGTCAATAGGCCAAGTAACATACGCTGTAACCATAAAACCAGAAATAATCAAAAGCATCAAACCTGTCCAAATAACTTTAGAAATCGCCGGCATTATTTTCATAATCGCAGGAGTAATCTCAGGATTTCTTTCAGCTTTCATAGAAATAATTGCTGCAATTGTTGCTCCTCCAACCCCAAAAGACAAACCAACAAAATGAATGAAATTTGAAATTTCAAGCATTACCATTATTTATTTAGGTAAGAAGAGTTTATATCTTTTTTGATGCCCTATTTTTATTCCTAATCTTATATCCCATATGAAGTATCATTCCAACTAATATAAATGAAATTATTATTCCCAATATTTGCCACTTAACCGAAAGTGTTCCAAGATATGCAAAAACAAAAGCAAAAGGCAACGAACCAATAATTGTTGCAGTCAAATATGTTTTGAATTTTATATTAGAAAACAAACCTAAAGCATAACTTAATCCATCCGAAGGCAAAGTCATTCTCAACAATACTATCGACGCAAAAATGTGATTTTCAGGAATATATTTTTCAATCTTTTCAACTTCTTTTAATGAAATTAATCTTTTAATCAAAGGTTTTCCGTATTTTCTTGAAAGCAAAAACGCGATAATATCTCCAATAGTCCAGCCAATTACAGAATATATTGCAGCTAATTGCCAACCCCAAACCTGCGACGCGAACGGAACTAATGGAAGAGAACTTATTGGAGCTACAACAATTGACAAAGTAAAAATAAAAATGTAAACAAAAACTCCAAGATAATAATGGGAAAAAGAGTAAGCCTTCAATTCATCTAAATATAAACTTACAACATAGGATGATAAAATAAAAAGGGCAATAATAAAACCAATAGTTAAGCCTGCATTTATCACCTCTTTTTGTTTTTGATTCATGAATTAATAACGAGAAGAGAATTTATAAAATGTTTCAATTCCTTAAAACAACAACATTATTCATTCCCCTTCTTTTTCGTTCAATAAATTGCTTTGCCTCAAGTTTATCAAGAAGCCGCGTCATTCCAACCTTTCCAATTTCAATTTTTTCCATCAAATCAGCTTGAAACATTGTTCCATTTTCTTTTTGTAACAATTCAATAACTTTCTTTTCATCTTTATTTAACGATGAAGTGTCAATTTTCTTTTTCTTTTCAGGAACTTCAACTCTTACTTTCTTTTCCTGAATAACTACTCTTTCATGCGGTTTAGAAAAAATAAGAACAAGCGCTATAACTACAAGAAGTCCGACAATTGCTAAAGACAAATAGGTCTGCTGATTCACGCTTTGCGTCATAGGACAACTTAACGAATGTTCAATCCCGCAACTTCCAACAATAACTTCTTTTAGAACATTATCGTATAAAAAAATTATAACTATAAGTAATACTGCTATCCCTAATATTAAATATCCAACATTTTTGTTTTCCATGATTTTTTAAGTTTGAAGTGGTTTTTAGATGTTACGCTCGCAAGCTCGCCTACAGGTTCAACATATGTCGAAGGCTAACTGGAAATTACTTCTCACTTCGTTCGAAGATTAATTTTAACTCCAAATCCGCTTTCAGCAGGATTTTCCGTCGAAGAAATATGATAACCACATATCTTGAAATTTATGGCTTAACAATTTCTTAGCGGAGAGCCTTGAGCTTGCTCTGGCTCGGAGCCATGTTATAACTTTGCGAAGCAGAAAATTTACACATAAAATTATCTGCTATAATTTTCTATAACAAAGTCAGGACACGAGAAGTAGTCATCATCTTTTCGCCTTCACAAAATTCTCATTAACCTTGTCCCAATTTATAACATTAAAAAAAGCCTCAACATAGTCGGGTCTTTTATTTTGATACTTCAAATAATAAGCATGCTCCCAAACATCAATACATAAAAGCGGTTTCTTATTCAAAGCCAAAGGAGAATCTTGATTCTTAGTTTGAATAATCTCAAGTTCTTTTTTTTCATTTAAAACCAACCAAGCCCAGCCGCTTCCAAATAATGTCGTCGCTGCTTCTGAAAACTTTTTCTTGAATTCCTCAAAACCACCAAAACTTTTTTTAATCGCTTCAGCAACTTCACCTTTAAACACAGTCCCAACTTTCAAAATTTGCCAGAAAAAAGTATGATTAACATAACCCCCGCCATTATTAATAATTGCTTGTTTATTCTCGTTTGGCAAAGCATTTGGATTAGAAATCAAATTTTCCGCGTTTCCATTTTGTAATTTAGGATGAATATCCAACGCCGCATTCAGTTTATCAGTGTATGCTTTATGGTGCTTGCTGTAATGTATTTCCATTGTTCTCGCGTCTATAAAAGGTTCAAGCGCGTCATACTCATGTCCTAAAGGTGGTAAGTTGTATGTCATATTTTTTTAAGTTTTATGTGGTTTTTAAATTTGATGAATTTCACCTCGCTAAAATCGCTAAGTCATTGATAAATTGTTAACCTCGATTCATCAATTATTATCAAAATCTTAGTATCTTAACATCTTTCTTAGCGAAGAATCCTGCCGAAGGCGGATTCGTAGCCATAATAATCGAGCGAAGCGAGCAATTTATTCCTCAATAACAAATGACTCTGCTCGACATCCAAGCTCTGTCACAATTTTTTTAATATCTTCTACAAAACTTTCAGGTCCGCAAATATAAAAATTTTTTGGACAACGATTTATAATTTTTTGCAGAAATTTTTTATCAATCCTTCCACTCAGATAACCTTTCTTATTCTCGCGCGTCAAAGTCAGGATTAAATTTTCTGGTTGCTCTTTAAACATTTTTTTAAGTTCATCTTCTAAAATAATATCTTTAGAAGTTTTATTTGAAACTATTAAGAAATTATTTCCAAACTTTCCCTTTTTCTTTAATTCTCTTAAAATAGCAATAAACGGCGTAACACCTGCTCCAGCGCCGATAAAAACTCCTTCGTCTTTATAATTAATTGTCCCCCATGGCTCTCCGATAATTAATTCGTCTCCGGCTTCAAGGCTATCCATTTCTAAAGTAACACCTTTTTTCTCAGGATAAATTTTTATAATGAATTCCAAATTCTTGTCTTCATTCAGCGACGCAAAAGTAAACGGTCGTTTCTCATGTTCCCATTCGTCTTTGTTTATTGAAATATTTGTTGCTTGTCCAGGAACAAATTCATAACCCTTCGGCTTTTCAACTGCAAATTTCTTCACGTCATGCGTGACTTGTTCAATTTTTAAAATTTTTACTATTTCTTCCATTTTAGGTTAGTGTGAGCAAAAAAGCAGTATTTTCTTCAGCTTTAAGTGAATGAAGATCATTGGCATTCATATAAATAAAAACACCTGGTCTCATAATAATATTTTCACCTATTAAATTAAAAACGCCCTTTCCTTCCAGCACATAAATAAATCCTTGTTTTGTTGATGTATGTTCAGAAATAGATTTTCCCTTTGCCATACAAAATAAAGTTACATCAAATTTATTATTTTTAACAATTTCTTTACTTAAAATTCCTTCTTCGGGATATTCAATCATTTCATTTATATCTTTTTTCATTTTTTATTCAGATTTTCTAAACACATTCCAAATAAAATTTTGGGTGGTTTGAAATGGAGTATGATGTATTTCTTCTAAACTTTTAATATGTTCAAATCCTTCATAAAATATCTTTTTCATAGAATCCTCAGAATATTGCTTAATATCTAATCCACTGCATTTTTTAGGCCCTTCAAGTGAAAATGTAGAGATGATTAAATGCCCACCGGGTTTTATATATTCTCTAGTTAATTTAACATATCTTTTAATATCACTATTATTTGTTAAAAAATGAAAAGCAGCCCTATCATGCCAAATCTCAAATCTATTGCTTGTTTCAAATTTTCTAATATCAGAACTAATCCATTTTACTATTCTTGATTTTACACCAAGTCTCTGCTGAGATTTTTTTAATGCCTTTAAAGAAACATCCAATACAAATATATTTTTAAATCCTAAATCAAGAAGTTTATCTACAAGATTTGAATCCCCTCCTCCAACATCAATAATATGGGCATCTTTGTCTGGATGAGTAGATAATATCAATTTAACTGATGTTTTAGGATTTGATTGGTGCCAGCTTACTTCGTCAAAGTTCTTTGTACTAAAAATATCTTCCCAGTGTTCTTTTGTAATATTTTTCATGTTCTTTTCCCAATCGCTTTAACAAAAGCAAGATATTTTATCTTGTCTTTTTTTCTATCATTTTCAACTTTATTTGATTCTTTATGAAGTTTTTTCATAATTTCTTCACTCAAAACTTGGTCAGCCATCGGATAAAGAATATTATCTTCCTTGAATATATGCTCTTTAAGCAATGAACAATATCCCCAAAGATGTTCTATTACTTTTTCCTTATCACTTTCTTCTAATCCCTCGACAATTCCCTTAACATGTTCCCTCCCCAAATCATGTTCGTGCAACATTTGATGAACAGGGTTGCAACGCATATTTTCTTTATTTGAATCCGCACACAATTCTTTGAACAAAATATCTTCTTCTTTCATGTGGTGAAACTTATCAGCGTAATTTTTAATAAAATCAACAGCTTTCCTC
Source organism: Candidatus Woesearchaeota archaeon (assembly GCA_964466575.1). Lineage (GTDB taxonomy): Archaea > Nanobdellota > Nanobdellia > Pacearchaeales > GW2011-AR1 > PFCY01. The sequence goes on from CAYXNP010000004.1 coordinate 86,344, forward strand.
AAAAAAGTTTTATCTAACTCTTTTCCTCTTTGTAATTCATTAGCTTCTTTTTCTAATGCATCTATAACTTTCAAAATATTTTGATGTTCTTCTGAAAGTGTTTTAGTTAGCTGGCTCATTTTTAATTGTTTATTACCGTTATAACCCCTTTCATGTACGGATGCGGCTTGCAATGATAATTAAATTCTCCGGCGTTATTAAACGTATGCGAATAAGTTTCGCCATCTGCAAGGAGTTTTGAATCCAATTCATTTCCATTATCAGATGTAACAGTGTGTCTAACTGAATCTTTATTCATCCAGATAACAATGTCTCCTTTTTTTATTTCTAATGTTTTTGGTTTGTAATCATAATTTTCTATGTTTATAGTATATGTTTTTGGGTTGTTATTAGCGTCGTTGATCTGACCACCAGAAAAATCATCCACCTCATTTGTACTTCCTGAAATATCATTCACCTCATTGGAATTATCTGTATTGGGGTTTTCAATATTGGAATTATTTATGTTATTAAATAATATTAATCCAATTAAACCAATCACCAAAATTACCACAATTATCGAGATTATTCCTGCTGTTTTCATTTTTTTTCACCCCCTTTTTCATTTTTCTTTTTATAATCTTCAATTGCTTTTGCCAATGCCTTGTCAGCAAGAATTGAGCAATGATATTTCACTGGCGGTAATCCTTTCAGTTTATCAACAATTTCATCTTTATTTATTTTTTCAGCTTCTTCAAGAGTTTGACCAATCGCCATTTGCGTAATCATCGACGACGTCGCAATCGCAGCAGCACATCCAAAAGTTTTGAACTTTACATCTTTCAAAATTTTCTTGCCGTCCTTTTCTTCAACTTTAATATAAAGCCACATAACGTCGCCGCAAACAGGATTTCCAACTTTCCCAATTCCATCTGCGTCTTTAATCTCCCCCATATTTTTCGGATTCATAAAATTCTCTATAACTTCTTTCGAATACATTAGGTGACTCATTTTATTTTAAATTTGGAGCTCGCTCTTAGCTCGCTAAATTGATTTAATTTGTTAACATAAATCCAATTACCATTATACTCAACATTTTGTTTTTCTATTATCATTTTTTCTGACTTGCCGACAGGCAAGCAATTTTTAATTTTCATTTTTCATTCATTTTTTTAATTAACTCATCAATTTGTTTTTTGTTCATTCCATGTGCTAAACAACCCTGCTCAATTGTCTCCTGCGACGCCATCGGACACCCAATACAAAATAATCCATTCTCAAATAATGTTTCTATGACTTTTTCATTATCTAAGACTTCTGAAAATTTTGTCTTAGGCGTTATTTCTTGTATTTTAGTTTTCTGCATTTTCTTTCCATTCCTCTTCGTCGCAAGGCCCACATGTTTGCGTTTCTTCGTCGCAACATACAAGTTCTTTATTTTTTTTATTTTCCATCTATCCCTCCTTTAGGTTTTATTTAAACTAACGGACTCATTTTTCTTAAAATCTCAACAGTTCTCTTAATTTCTTCAAGAGCATAATCAACTTCTTCTTGAGTATTATTTTTGCTTAAAGTTATTCTTATTGAAGTGTTAGCAACAACCGCACTTAGACCCATCGCCTTCAAAACATGACTGGGTTCTAATGATTTGCTTGAACAAGCACTTCCTGTCGACGTAGAAATTCCCTTCGCATTCAAATAACCCCCAATCGCTTCCCCTTCAATATTTTTGAATGAGATATTAATATTATTACAAAGTCTTTTTTCTCCTCGAGGCCCATTCAAACTCGTATCAGGAATTTTTAAGATTTTATCAATAAGATAATCCCTCAAATGAGTCATTTTTTTAATTTCACTTTTCCCAGTCAAACCCGATGCTTTTGCAAATCCAACAATTCCAGGAACATTTTCTGTCCCACTTCTCACACCAAATTCATGCCCACCACCACTAAACAAAGGATTAATTTTCTTTTTCAAATCCTCTCTAATATACAAAGCGCCAATTCCCTTTGGCCCATAAATTTTATGAGCATTCAGCGTCGCTAAATCCAAATTCATTTTTTTAACATCAATATTGGTTTTTGTAAAACTCTGGCAAGCATCAGTATGAAATAAAATTTCTTTACTCTTTTCTTTGATTATTTTTCCAATTGCTTCTAAATCTTGGATTGTCCCAACTTCATTATTTCCGTGAATTATTGAAACTAAAAAAGTTTTATTAGTAATTGCTTTCTTAACATCTTCTGGATTAACAAAACCTTCTTTATCAACATTAAGATATGTCACATCAGCGCCTTGCTTCTCTAACCATTTACAGGCATTCAAAACACAATCATGTTCAATCTTAGAAATAATAATATGATTTTTTCCTTCTTTATTGAAATGAAAAAACAAACCTTTTATTGTAAGATTATTGCTTTCAGTTCCACCCGACGTAAAAATAATCTCTTTATATTTTCCTCCAATTGATTTCGCAATCACTTCTCTTGATTCTTCAACTGCTCTTCGAGCCTCTTCTCCGGGATAATGTAATGACGAGGCATTTCCAAACTTATCTGAAAAATAAGGCAGCATCACTTTCAAAACTTTTTCATCGACGGGCGTTGTCGCCGCATTATCTAAATAAACCTGTTTTTGTTTTCCAAATATCATTTTTTATGGCAGTAAGCACAATTTACTTCACAATATTTATCTGCATGTTTATCAATCAACCTCATCATTGGAACAATCGTATCTTTATTCAAATAATAAATTCTTTGTTTTCCTTTTTGTTTAACTTTAACAATATTACAATCTTTCAAAGACGAAAGTGCATGAGAAACCTTGCTTTGTTCAACTTTCAAACAACTACAAATTTCACCAACACTTTTTTCTTTTTCATTTAAACACAAAACAATATCAATCTTTAATGGATTAGCCAAGTTAGTAAAAAAAACATGATATCTGTTCTGCTCAGTCATATGAACTTTATTTCATATTAGTTTATAAAGATTTCGTAGTTAGAATATGTTAATCTGTAAAGTAAACTTCTTAAGTATACACTTTGTAAAAATTTGCTCGCTCATTCTTCACGAGAATTATTGCTAGAAATCCCGCTATCGCTTGGATTTCTCGTTAACAATTTCTTTAAGCGAAAAACTTGACAAAGTCAGTTTTTAGCCATTAATATCACGAGTTTACGAGTGCTAATGTTTAGTTAGAAAGTGGACTTAACATAATCACAAATTTATTAAACCACCATTTTCATCACTCTTTACAAGCAAACCCTTGATTCTTAAAATGACAGCCATAACAGAAGCTCATGAATATCAAGAAGCAGAAATAAAAAAAATTCTACACCCTTTAGTTAGCGAATGGTTTTTTTCAAAATTCAAAGATTTTTCATTAACTCAAAAATATGGAGTAATGCCAATCTGGAATCGTCAAAATATTTTGATTTCCGCACCAACAGGCGGAACAAAAACCCTCACAGCTTTCTTGTCAATTTTAAATTACCTTGTCACTTTGGCAGAAAAAAACGAGCTTGAAGATAAAATTTATGCAGTTTATTCTTCACCATTAAAAGCTCTTTCTAACGACATTGCAAAAAATCTTATAGAACCATTAGAAGAAATAAATGAACTTGCAAAAAAGAAAAAAATAAAATTACAGAAAATCCGTGTCGCGTTAAGAACAGGTGATACTTCAACTGCCGAACGTGCAAAGATGGCAAAAAACTCCCCGCACATTTTTATTACGACTCCTGAAACACTCGCAATTGTTTTAACATCAAAAAAATTCATAGAAAAATTATGGGCAGTAGAATTTTGCATCGTGGATGAAATTCATTCTTTGGAAAATAAACGGGGAACATATTTATCTTTATCACTTGAAAGATTAAACGAAGTCTCGAAAATCTGGCCTGTGAAAATTGGTTTGTCAGCGACGATTGAACCATTGGATGAAGTTGCAAAATTTCTTGTTGGTTTTGGTGCAAAAGAAGAGCCCTGCGACGTGAAAATTGCGAAAGTTCCTTTAAATAAAACAATTGATATAAAAGTTCTAAGTCCTGTAAAAGATTTAATTGAAGATTCAAATGTCCATCACGAAATGTATAAACTCATGGACAAATTAATTCAAGAACATAAAACAACTTTAATCTTCACAAACACCCGTTCAGCTACAGAGCGAGTTGTGAATTATCTTAAAGAAAAATTCCCTACGGATTATGGCGACGACAATATCGCAGCACATCACTCTTCATTAAGCAAAGACCATAGATTTGACATTGAAAAACGTTTGCGCGACGGAAAATTAAAAGTCGTTGTCTGCTCAACAAGCTTGGAATTAGGAATAGATATTGGTTATTTGGATTTAGTATTAATGCTCGGCTCCCCAAAAAGTTCAGCAAGAGCGTTGCAGCGTTTAGGAAGGGCAGGCCACAAACTCCACGACACTGCAAAAGGAAGGTTTATTGTTTTAGACCGTGACGATTTAGTTGAATGTTCCATAATTCAAAAAGAAATGATTGAAAGAAAAATAAACAAAATCCACATACCAAAAAACTGCCTAGATGTTTTAGCCCAGCAAATTTACGGAATGGCTATTTACAAAATTTGGGATATCGAAGAATTATTTTCTACAATTAAAAAAAGTTATTGTTATCATGAATTAACTCGCAATGATTTTCTCGACGTCATTTCTTATCTTGCAGGTGAATACGATTTAGAAAAGAACTTTGTATATCCAAAAATCTGGTATGATCCAGAAACAAAACAGGTTGGTAAAAAAGGAAAAATGGCAAGGGTTTTATATATGACAAATATTGGAACAATCCCAGAAGAATCTTTTGTTACAGTTAAACTCGCTCCAGCAGGAGAACAAATTGGATTTATAGATGAAGGTTTCTTAGAAAGAATGCGAAAAGGCGATGTTTTTGTTCTTGGAGGAAAAAAATATCTTTATTCTTACACAAAAGGAATGAACTTGTATGTC
>CAYXNP010000005.1:0-69314 GCA_964466575.1 Candidatus Woesearchaeota archaeon
TAATTTGCGGGGAGCAACGCCCCATCTTAAAAGATGGGGATATCTTTTAATTTATTAAACAACCCCCTCTTACAATTAAAATGCTCCTCACAATAAAACTCCATCCCTCATCATCACAGGAAAAAATTTCCCGCATTTCAGAAAAAGAATACGAAGTTTGGATAAAAACAAAACCAATAGAAGGAAAAGCGAATATTGAGCTTTGCAAAATGCTAAAAAAATATTTCAATGCAAAACAAGTAAAGATAAAAACCGGTTTAACGTCGAGGATTAAGAAAGTTGAGATTACAGTATAACAAAATTATCTCGTTCTCATAAGCTACTCCAAAAAACCTTTTAAAAAATTTATGCATTAACATTTTTACGGCGAAGAAATTCAAGCCGAGCGATTTCACGTTTGGGTTTCTGTGAGCGATGGTGGTGGAGTGAGATCGCGAGCCAAAGCAGAATTTCTGAGCCAAAGATAAGCGAATGACTTTGGAATGAGCCTAATATCTCCACAACAAACTCTTTAAACTATTTCTCCATAATCGTTTCATGAAATACGAATACGCACCGGACATTCAGCAAAAGATGGAAGATTTTTCTAAAGTTTTATTTCCTCATGTAAAAATTGAACGTGTAAAATGTTTCAGAAGTCATGGAAGCTCGTCGAGAAATACGATTGCACGATGTCACACCATAGGAAAATTAATGCAAAAGGCAATGGATGTAAAAGCATTTTATGCTCTAGAATTTTTATCTAAAAGATTCGACAAATTATCTGAAGAAGATCAAGACAAAACAATAATTCATGAACTTATGCACATTCCAAAAACCTTCGGCGGTGGCTTCAGACAGCACGATTTTGTCTGTGACAAAAACATAAATCAATTTTACAAAATATTAAAAGCAAGAGAGAAAAATTCTGAAAACATATCTAAACTTCCAAAATGGCTTTCAGGAAATAATTGAATAGATTATCATTAAAGCGTTTAATCAGGAATAATATCTATAAAACACAACACATAATAAAATTATTGCATTAAATTAATAGTCAACGAGAAATCCTAACAAAGTCCTTCGCGAAGCATGGTTGCAGGAAGTGTGAGAAACCCGCTGGTGGTTTTCAATTTCGAGAAATTCATCTTGCGACTTTGGAGCAAGCAATTATACTAAAAAATTAATAACACAGAGTGTCGAAATTTAACAAACAATTAATATAAAGATATCTCAATTAAATTTATAAATTCCACTAAATAATTATTCATATGGGCGTAATAACTCAAAATAATTTTACCCTAAAAGTAAAAATCGGATGCTCGCAGCAAAAAATAGAAAACTTCGGCAACGACAGATATTTAGTCAAGGTGACGTCGACAACGCATGATAAGATAAATCTTGAACTTAAAGAAATGTTCTCACACTATTTTGGCGTTCCTGCTCCAAGAATTCAAATTGTTTCTGGAATAGATAAAAACGATAAAAAAATTAGGATTGATAAGTGAGAACTACAGTATTTATAATCTATTTATTTTAATTAAAATATGGACAAGGAAGATATAAACGATTTAATATCTGAAAGTTTAGAGGAGATGACTCGAAAGTTTAATCTTCCTTTGGTTAAAAGCTTTGCAATTTCTATTTATCTTGATTCAATGAGAAGAGTGGGAGTTATAATAGATTTACATAGCGAGCCTTATACCTTTTTTCATAATTTTTCGTTTCATGATAAAGTATACGATTTTTCCGCCAAAATGAGCGAAGAAGAAATCGTCGATGGTTGGCAGTTTTCACGGAGAGCAACTATCGGTGCATTATATGATTCAATGCATGAAGTCATTGACAGAATGATTAATCCAGTACGAAAGAAAGGATTGTTAGACAGAAAAGAACTTTAATTTGATAATGCATTGCATCAGTATAGAACAAGTATGGCTGATCTAAGCTTTACAAATTTACATTTACTTTTATTAGATAATTTTAAGAAATACAATGAAAGAATATTAACACCTTTAAATTCACAAGAAAATCAATTCTATTCTCCATTGATAAGTGAAAGATTACTGAAAGAAAAGGTAATTGATTTAGGAAGAGTGAATGAAGTTTATCGAATAAATAATTTTTATGAACAGAATCATGACGGACCAAGATTTACAAATGCTGAATCTACAATCGCATTTCTTATGGAGGGAAGAGTTTTAGATGAACATACTTTTCCAACTAACTCGAGAGTAGAAGATTATATATGGGGTGTATACTTATTAGAATTGTCAAAAATGAAAGGTTATCCAATTCATAATTATGGAAAAGAAGATTATGAAGGGGAGATGATTGAAGCCGCCTGCGAATTAGGATGGAATATATTGAATGTATAAAGATGAAAATAGAATAAAAAAATAAAATTTAAGAGTGATAGAGAAAATTATTGTTCCATTAAGTGAATAATTTTATTTTTTAGTTTCATAAATTTAAGGGTATTTTTTATTTCAAGTTTTCTTGGTCTGTTAAAATGAATGTTTAAACATATAGAGATATTTCCAGATTTTTTACTTATAATATAAATTTTATCTGCTAACAATAGTGCTTCGTCAATATCATGTGTTACAAAAACTATAGTCTTATGTTCTTTCTCCCAGAGCTTAATTAAGAATTCTTGCATTTTAGTTCTGGTTTGACTATCAAGAGACCCAAAAGGTTCATCCATAAGAATAACTTTTGGATCATTCGCTAAGGTTCTTCCAATGGCTACTCTTTGTTTCATCCCTCCGGATAAATCCTTTGGATAGGAATCTTCAAAATTTTTTAGTTCAGTTATATTTAAGTAATAGTTGACTATCTCGTTAATTTTTGATTTAGATAATTTTTTTAGTTTTAATCCAAATTCAAAATTCTCTCTTATAGTAAGCCAGGGAAATAAAGAAAAATCTTGAAAAACAAAGCCAATATCTTTATTAGGTTTTACAATTTTGTTATCATTTAAATTGATTTCTCCTTTTGTAGGATTGACAAGTCCAGATATGCATTTTAATAAAGTAGTCTTTCCGCAACCACTCTTACCAATTATAACTACAAATTCTTTTTCACTTATGTTTATATCTATATCTCTAAGTACCTCTATTACTTTCGACTCATTCATATATGTTTTAGACAAGGATTTTATTCTTAACATTTTATCTCTCCTTCTCTGACCAATAGAAAAGTTTATTGTAACTTAATTTAAACAGATAGTCCGTAAAAAGTCCAAGAAGACCAATTAAGATTATTATTCCAATTACATTAGAAGTTTGTAAAAATCTTTGAGATTGAATCATAACATGACCTAAGCCAGAATTAGATGCAATTATTTCTGCTATGACAATTAGAGTCCATGAAATTCCAAACATAAATCTCATTGAATCCCAAATTTCAGGTAGTGAATTTGGAATTATAACCTTTGTATATAATTCTTTAGTGTTTGCACCTAAAGTTAAAGCAACATCTATAAATTCATTTTTTACACGTGAAACGATATCTGCAACTAAAAAAAGTAGATAAGGTGCAGTACCGATAAAAATGATAAAGAATTTCTCCATATCCCCAACTCCAAACCATAATATAGCAATAGGTACAAATGCCGATGGAGGTATATATCGTATTAAAGAAATAATCGGTTCAAAAAAAGCTTTTATCGGATTTATCGTTCCAATTATAATTCCTAGTGGGACAGCTATAATAACTGCCAATACAAACCCAACTAAAATTCTATTTAAACTGGCAAGTATGTCTGATAAAAGATTGTACTCTTTAAATAATATAATTGTAGAATTTGCAGTATCTATCGGAGAAGGTAAGAAATAAGGTTTAACTATGCCTCCGTATGTTAATAAAGACCAGATTACTAGAAGTAAGAAAAATCCCTCGATCCCATAAATGAAGTATTTTCTTTTAGAAATTTTTTTTCTGAGTTGCATTTTGACATTTTATGAGTATAATTCATTTAATAGCGTAGAATCAACAATTTCATTGGAATCAATTTCTGAAGTGATTATACCGTCTTCCTTATAGATTTCTACAGCTTTTTTTGTTAATTCATGTATGTTTAATTTAGAAGATGTCCCAAACTTTTCTAAATTCTGATTGTAATCTAAAAATCTTACTGTTTTAATTTGTAGTTTAAAATCTTCTACTGGCAAACCTAAGTTTTTAGCCATAATTTTATTAGCTTCATCTGGATTAGATTCTATAAACTCTATTGAATCAAACCAAGCTCTAACTACTGCTTTTATATCACCGTTTCTTGATTCTAAAATATCCGTTCTAACTATAAATGTGTCAGTTATAATTCCAGGAATATCTTTACTTGAGAAGAATAGTCTTCCATCTTTTCTTTCTGAAGCTTTTGATAACCAAGGTTCCCAACTCATCCCATAATCTATCTGTTTAGAAAAAAAAGCTGCTCCTACTTGATCTGCGCCCATGTCCACAATAGTTACATCTCCATTTTCAAATCCTGCTTGTTCGGTTAGAAATCTAAATAAAAAGTGTGAAGGATAACCTTTTCCAAGATAGATCGTTTTTCCTTTTAGATCTTCAATTGAATTTACATCATTTTTAACTAATAATCCATCGGAACCATAACCAATATCTGATGCAAATATCTCTTTTACATCCACTCCTGCATCTTTAACTATAGGTGTAAAATCTGCTGAACTAAAAAGCATCTGTACATCATTACTTTCTAAAAGAGAGATGGCTTGATTCGGATCTGAAATTAAAACAACTTCAGCATTTACTCCTTGATTCTCAAAAAATCCCTTTTCTTCAGCTATATAGAAAGGTGCAAATCCAGGATAATTGATTATGCCAATTCTTATTGGTTTTTTATTCTCAATAATTTTTTCTGTTGCCCTCTCTTTAACTGTGAACATGAAAATATTTCCAATCATTAAAGTTAAAACTAGAATAATCAGCATACTGATAAGAATATTTTTTGTTATCATTTTTTACTCCTTAGTAATTAATATTAATATCACAAAAAACTATATAAATACTTAATTCGTATGATATCATACTAATATGAATAAGGAAATATTAAAACAAATTGGATTGACAGAATATGAGACAAGGGTGTATTTAGCTCTGCTTTCAAAAGGCCAGAACTCAGCATATGAACTCGCAGAAAAAGCCGGATTATATAGACAAGTAACTTATGATTCACTTAAACGATTAATGGAAAAAGGATTTGTAAGTTCTGTTATAGAGGGAAAAACAAAGTTATTCAAAGCGATTGATCCAAAGTTAATCTTAGAATATCTAAACGAAAAGACTGAAAGCTTTAAACAAATTCTTCCAGAGCTTTCTAAATTAAATGAAGCATCAAAACAATCATTAGTTGTAGAAACTTATAAGGGAAAAAATGTTGTGGGAATTGCTTTAAAAGATATAATCAATAATCTAAAGAATTCTAAAAATAAAGAAGTTTTATGCACTGCGGTTGACGAATACATTCCGGAAAAAGAATTTGAATTGGTCGTTGCGCAATATGAACGCGACTTATTGTATTATAAAATTAAAGAAAGAGTTATAATTCAGGAAGGAGCAAAAGGCATTTTCCAAAAAGGAAGTTCTTCATACAAAAAAGTTCCAAAAAAGTTTTTTAATGAAAACCCTATTCAAATTTATGAGGACAATGTACAGATGTTAATATGGGGAAATCCTAATCATCTTATAATAATTAGAAATAAAAGTGTTGCAGATTCGTACAGGAAACAATTTGAATTAATATGGAGTGTTGCAAAGAAATGATAATTAAAATAAAAAATAAAGAGGTTAGCTTAGATGTGAAAAAAGTCTCTGGCTTTAAAAAATTCTCGGGCCTAATGTTTTCTCGAAGAGAAAAAGCTTCTCCGCTTCTTTTTGATTTTCAAAAACCAACTAAAACAACATTTCATTCGCTGTTTTGTTTTTTTCCATTCTTGATAATTTGGCTTGACAAAGACAATAATGTCTTAGAAAAAAGAATTTGCAAGCCATTTCTGCCGACGATAAAACCAAGAAACTCATTTGTAAAAGTTGTTGAGATTCCTTTAAACAAAAAATATTCAAAATTGGTAAAAGAAATCATCGACGAGGAAAGGTTTAAATACTAATTTAGTTTTAATTTTATAAATAATAATTAAAAGGAGGTCAATAAAAATAAAAAATGGGCACAGTAATCGCAAAAAACATTGTAAAACGAAAATCAGGATATCTTTACTATGTTGACGGAAAAGGAAACGTATGTGAAGCAAAGATGGCTCGAGGCGGCAAAAAGAAAAAGAAACCAGCAAAGAAGAAAGCTGCTAAAAAGAAAAGAAGATAAATCTTAATTTTTATTTTATTTTTTATATTTTTATTGATTAGTTAATTTTTTAATATACAATTTCTCTCTATTTATATGGCAACAATTTTAGGAAGAGATAATCTCAAAAAAACAACTAAAGACATAATTGAAAAGTCTTTTCCTTTACTAAAACACAAAAAATTTTATCTATATACTACCAAATCTAAAAAATATGTTGGCGGTGCAACTAAACTTCCATTTATTAATGTTATTAGAATTAATAAAAAATTGTTAAATGATAACCAATATTTAATTGGAGTTTTATCTCATGAATTGAGCCATTTAGAAAGATTTACAAAAATGGGATGGATCAAATACTTTTTTGTGGGTATATCATATTGGATAAACGGTTCTGCAAGAACAAAAGAAGAAATGGAAGTAAACAAATTATCAATAAGAAAAGGATATGCAAAAGAACTTTATTACGCTATGGTTAAAAATGAACAAAACCCTTACGCTAAGAAAATAAGAAAATATTATATGACTCCAAGTGAAATTAAATCATATGCAATAAAAATAAAAAAATGGCAACAATTTTAGGAATTGAATCAACAGCACACACTTTTGGAATTGGAATTGTGAAAGACGGAAAAATCTTAGCAAACAAAAAACACACTTACACGACTGAGAAAGGAGGAATAATACCAATAGACGCGGCAAAGCATCATGAAATACACAAGCACGAATTATATTTTGAAGCAGTAACAGAAGCAAACATCGACGAGAAACAAATTGACGCGATTGCATTTTCACAAGGTCCAGGATTATCTCCATGTCTTCTTGAAGGATTAAAATTCGCAAAAGAACTTTCTAAAAAATTAAACAAACCTTTGGTTCCAGTAAACCATTGCGTTGCACATTTAGAAATTGGAAAATTAACCGGTGCTAAAAACCCTGTTTTACTTTACGCGTCAGGCGCAAACACACAAATCATTGCCTACGCATCCGGCAAATACAGAGTCTTCGGAGAAACTCTCGATCTCGGCATCGGAAATTTCATTGATACTTTCGCGCGAGAATGTGGAATAGGATTTCCCGGCGGCCCAAAAATCGAAGAGCTCGCAAAAAAATCCTCAGAAAAAAATTACATAGAACTACCCTACATCGTAAAAGGAATGGACGTCGCATTCTCTGGAATTTTGACAAATTTGAAACAAAAATTAGAAAAAATGAATAAAAATAATTTACCCTCCTCACAAACTCGTGAGTTATTAAAAAATGTTAGTCTAGATTCATCTGATGATTACATAAATCAAGTTAACAATCTCAAAAGATTTCGAGCGAAGCGAGACAAATCAAATAAACCAAATTACACCCTCGAAGATCTTTGTTTCTCACTTCAAGAAACAGTTTTCGCAATGCTCGTCGAGGTTTCTGAAAGAGCAATGGCTCATACTGGAAAAAAGGAATTAGTTTTAGGCGGCGGAGTCGCATGCAACAAACGCCTTCAAGAAATGTGCAAAACAATGTGTAAAGAGCGAGGAGCAAAATTTTTCACAGTCCCAAATTCCCTTCTCGTCGACAACGGCGCAATGATTGCTTATCTTGGCGAAATTGAATTTAAATCTGGAATAAAATTCGAAGGAAAAAAAGCACAAGAATTAGATATTCTTCCTCGACAAAGAACCAACGACGTCGACGTTAGTTGGAGATAGAAATGGTAATTAAATTTCAAACAAAGGATGAAACAGGCAGAACACTAAGAATGACCGATTGGAATTGGATACATATAATTAGAAGACATCCAGAAATATCTTCTGAAAAAGAAAGAATAATTGAAACAATTGAAAATCCAGACAAAATATTGCCCTCTTTAAAAGATGAAAATGTTAGATATTATTACAAATATTATAAAGAGAGATATTCAATGAATAAATTTATGATGGTTTTAGTTAAATATTAAACGGCGATGGATTTATCATATCATCACATTTCGTTAGAAATATAAAATAAAATGAAAGAAGCTATTGATGTTTATTATGATGAAGAAACAGACTACTTAGAAGTTTCATTCGGCGCTCCGCCGGAAACAGAATACACCGAACAATATGAATCAGAAGTTTTAATTACGCGGGATACAAAAACAAATGAAGTAAAAAGTATAGGTATTGTAGCATTCAAAAAAAGAACCGATATCCTCAAATCAATTCTTAAAAAAATTGGAATGTCTATTCCTCTAGATATTTCTATCCCAAAATAATTAAGTTTAATTAAACAACAAAATTTGCCGGGGCAGAGGACGGATGATGTTGATGTGAGTTGGAAAAATTAATCCATTCTTTGTGATTGTTTCCAAAATGACTGGAACATAAAAAGATCTTTACCTGTGTATCTTTTCTGCTCCTCTGTACAAGATGTACAATCTGACCAGATTGCTTTATCTGTAATCATCTCTTTTAGTTTGATTAAATCGTTGCTGTTGATTATGCCATCGCCTTTTTTTAATGCGGTTATGGGATAAAGGTCATATTTAGAAAAAAAGTTTATTGTTGGTGTGGGAGTTGGTGTTGGTGTTTCATAAATAATTTCTTCTATTGTTGTCGTAAGATTGACTGTACCACTCATTGCTGCTTCTGGATAATCTCCAGACAGTTCAACATTCTTCCCATCTACTGCTATGTAGTAAAATGTCCCAGGTACCGCTTCAAATGTAACTTTGCTCCTACTTTCGTTCATATTAAAATCAATATCATCATTTGCTACAACTTCTGTTAAAGTTTTATCTTCATTCAATGTATAAACAGCCATGATAGTATCAAAATCGCTCCTTATCGTATCAATACTTACGATCGTCCTGTAATCTATTACTTCATATCTGAACCATATAGATTTTCCCCCTGGATTACCTGCATGACCTGTTTCTGCCACCACCCCATTAATTAAACGCCCCGGTTGATTCTGAATTGTTGCCTCATTATTTGTGTACCCGGACATTTCTTCATCTTGACCAAATGCCGTTGCATTCTCAAAATCATCATTTGGTAAAAGTGATTTAGATATCTCATCCTTTGGCTTTGCATTCACAATATATTTATCTGCATAAACTGTAGAAAGACCGCCTAATGCCAATCCTAATCCAACAATTACTTCAAGTGTTCTCATTATCAACGAAAAGAAATCCTATTTTTAAGCTTTTTGATGAATGCTCGCAAGCGCAGATCTATGTTTAATATCATGATAAAAATAACCCTTCTTTAATAATCACTCAACATCACAACAATTGCACTCCTCCAAAGTCGTCGTGTTATTAACCCTATGTTAACTCTGCGACATTTGAAAGGAAGGTTAAGCGAAGGAAACCTTGGTGTCCTCGCGCAGCAAATTATTAATTGAAACAGAATTTGAGCAAAAGATTAAAAGTAAATGATGTTAAGATTCATGGTTTACTTTATAGTAAATTATGTAGATATAAATTCTGAAATAGGAATTCCATACTTCCCCATTTCTTCGTGGATTTTTACTTTTAATGTTTCGTATTGTTCAGTAGCTTCTTTTCTAAAATCCCTATGAAGTTCATGGCATTTTTCTTCAGCGCTTTTTAAAATTGAGTCTGCTCTTTTTCTCACCTGCCTGACTTTCTCCTTAACATCACATCTTTGAGAAAGATTTTCAAGATAAGTTGAAAATTGCTCGTAAAGTGTTTCTGTTTGTTTTGTAAAACCATGTGCATCAGACAAAGCGCGAGTTATTGCCTTATAATGGTCCAATTTAATTGAATTTGATACAGCGTCGGGAAAATACCGTGGATTTGTTGCAAGAGTCCCTAATAAATATTTGGTATACTCAACAACATCTGGAGCAAAAAGATGATTTCGCAAGGACCTTCCAAAAGCAACCATGCCTTCAAGATTTAAATGGGAGACTCTTTTTATTGGGCCTTTATTTCTTTGTAAAACTCTATCCCTATCGTAAAAATTCTTGGGGTCAAACAATTTCTCAAGCATATCCACATATCCTTCAATCAAAAATTTTTCATCAAGTTTTGGTTTAAAATTTAAACTTAATTGATGAGTATTATCTCCTTTTGTTTGTGTACGCAAACGCCCCTCTTTTTCAAGCCGCTCATAAAGCGGAGTGCCTTTTGACGCAATTAGCAAACCTGGCATTGGAATTACTATCCCTGCTGTTTGAATAAACTCATATAATTTTTCAAAAACATCTGGCTTGTCTTCATCGCTTCCGACGATAAAACCGCTGGAAACATTAAGTCCTGCCTTTTGCATTCTCTGAACAGATTCTAATGGAGACATTTTTGTATTTTGCCTTTTACCCATTCCTTTAAGAACATCTTCATCAACAGATTCTAAACCAATAAAAACTTCTTCAAATCCTGCCTTAACCATCTTCTCAAGAATATCTTTATTTTCATCAAACGCCAAATCCAAACTTGCTTGAGTAAACAATGGATATGGAAATTCATTATCTTTTTGCCACTTTTCCAAATAAGGCAAGAACTCTCTAAGATTTTTCACATTTCCCATTAAGTTATCATCTAAAACCATAACCGAACCCATAAATCCAGTATCCTTTACTGCTTGAAATTCATGTATCATTTGTTCAGGAGATTTTGTCCTCGGAATTCGTCCGTTTAAAACAACTACATCACAAAATTCACAATTATATTTGCATCCGCGGGAATATTGAATTCCTACAGAATTATAATCACCTAATCTTAATAAATCCCAGCGAGGAATCGGCGTCGACGACAAATCGGGCTTGCCGTTTCTCAATAAAGGAATATTAAAACGCCCTTGACTAATAACATCTTCTTCTGTATAAAAATGTCTTGCGTTTCCACTTTTGAAATCTTCTAAAAACGCAGGAAGTATTAACTCTGCTTCTCCTCGAAAAACAAAATCTGCTTTTGAATTTTCAGGATAAGATGATGGACCTGGCCCGCCGTCAAGAACAGGAACTCCATAAAAATGCGCTCTATCAACAATTTCATCTCGTGAACCTTCCTGAATTTTCATTGACGAAATCCCCAATAAATCTGCGCTTCTAATTTTCTCTTCAGTTAATTCTTCAACATTCAAATCAATAATTCTCTGAACTTCAAAATCTTCCTGAGGAAACATTGAAGCAACAGTTGCTGCGCCCGTCGGAGTCATAACCCATTTTTTCCCAACATATTTCAATGATTCTCTAAAACTCCAAAATGTATCTGGAAATTCAGGATAAACAATTTGAATTTTTGCTCTTAACATATAAATTACATAAATAATAAGTATAAATAATTTATTCTTATTCAATCCTAACTAATCAAACATTATTCGGGCGGTGTTTTTTCATAGCAACATTTAAAAACCAAATTTTTCATACTATTTTATCCAATGACTAAATGGAGGATATTATTCTCTAAGTTTTTGGGTTATCAATATGGCAGACATTTATTCAATAGTCGAGAAAGCGCGAAAATCTGGAAAAATAGAAAAAGGCACAAACGAAGTTACAAAAGCGATTGAACGAGAAACTGCAAAGTTAGTTGTCTACGCTTCTGACGTCGAGCCAAAAGAAATTATCCAGCACATTCCAATTTTGTGCAAAGAAAAAAACATAAAATGTCAGGAAATTGATTCTAAACAAAAATTAGGAATTGCAGCAGGTTTGCAGGTTGCAACTTCAAGTGTTGCCGTTATTGAAGCTGGCGACGCTAAAAACGAAATAAATTCTTTGAAATAATAAAATGGCAGCTCAAACACAAAATGTATTCGCTGAAACAAGAACTTTTTGTATCAAGGGATATTATGAAAAAGGCGGTAATATATTTAATCCCATTTCAGAATTAGAAAAAAGAAATTATACTTCAAAAGATAGATTTGGTGCATTAGCCCAAGCAAAAGAAGATGGATTAGTTCAATTAGCTTCAATTACAGATGTAACTCCTAAAATAATAACTAAAGTGCAGGGAATGACTATTTACGGAAATTAAAATGGCAAAATCACAAAGACCACAAGATAAGAAATCACAACAAGGACAAAGTAAGCAAGGTGGATCTAGAAGCGATAAAATCGTAACTGGCGAAGCAGCACCTGGCCATGTTGAAGAAATTATTGGAAGAACAGGATTTCGTGGCGAGATAACGCAGGTAAAAGTAAAAGTCCTCGAAGGACGAGACCAAGGCCGTTCAATGAGACGAAATGTCAAAGGCCCAATAAGATTAAACGACGTTCTTATGTTAAGAGAAACAGAAATCGAAGCGCGAAGAATTAAATCAAAAGTTTCAAAGGGAGCGTATACTTAATGCCTAAATGCAGTTATTGCGGACACGATTACGACATCCCACGAGGATTAACTTATGTTTTAATAGATGGCACAGTAAAACATTTATGTTCTTCAAAATGCAGAAAAAATATGTTAATGAAAAGACGAAAAGTTCGTTGGATTACAAAGAAACAAAAAGACGGTTCTGAGAGTACAATCAAAAAGATTAATGTTATTAAGAAAAAGAGTAAAAAGAAAATTACTAAAAAGAAAAAATCTGGTTCTAAGAAAAATAAATGATTTCCCTCGACGAAGTCAAATCAAAATCAAGATTTAACCCCATTAACCCCTAATCCCATTAAATTTTGACAGCAAGGTTTTTAAACTCTATTGAATTTTTTATAAGATAACTCCGTTTCTCGACGGAAAATCTGATTACAAAAATAAATAGTTATTGAAAAATATCCAAAATGTCAGAAGATAAATCAGCGTATAATGCAGAATCGATTAAAGTACTCGAAGGTCTGGAAGGTGTCAGAAAACGTCCTGCGATGTACATCGGCTCAACAGGCAAAGACGGGTTGCATCATTTAGTTTACGAAGCAGTAGATAATTCTGTCGACGAAGCTCTGGCAGGTTTCTGTAAAAATATTACAATCATATTAAAAAAAGACGGCTCTGCTGTCATTGAAGATGATGGAAGAGGAATTCCAGTAGATTTGCATCCAACTCTTAAAATACCGGCAGTTGAAGTTGCACTAACACGGTTGCACGCAGGCGGAAAATTCGACAAAAAAAGTTATATGATTTCCGGAGGACTGCATGGTGTGGGTATTTCCTGCGTAAACGCATTATCAAAAAAATTAATTGTAGAAATAAAAAGGGACGGAAATATTTACCAAATGGAATTCTCAAAAGGAATTACAAAAACCAAATTAAAAATTATTGGAAAATCTTCTTCTAAAGATGACACAGGAACAAAAATTGTTTTCTTTCCAGATGAAGAAATCTTCTCAACTGTAGTTTTTGATTATAAAGTCTTGGAAACCCGGCTTCGTGAATTAGCTTTTTTGAATGCTGGGCTTAAAATAAATTTAATTGATGAAGTTAAAGATAAAAAAGAAATCTTCCAATATCATGGAGGATTAATAGAATTTGTAAAATGGGTAAATCAATCTAAAGAAGTTATACATGCAAAACCAGTCTACTTCAAAAGAGAAGACCCAAAAAGCGGCGTCACAATTGACATAGCTATCCAATACAACTCATCATTCAATGAAAATATATTTGGTTTTGTAAATACTATAAACACTGTCGAAGGTGGAACTCACGTCGCTGGATTCAAAACTGCTTTAACTCGTGTAATAAATGACTATGCAAAGAAAAAAGGTTTATTAAAAAACGGGAAAAATGATGGAGAATCATTAAGTGGCGAGGATGTAAGAGAAGGACTAACAGCAATAATCAACTTAAAACTTCCACAACCGCAATTTGAAGGACAAACAAAAACAAAATTAGGAAATTCAGAAATCAAAGGCCAGGTTGATTCTATTGTTAGTTCGGCATTAAGTGAATTCTTTGAGGAAAATCCAAACGTCGCAAGAAAAATAACAGATAAATCATTGCAGGCTGCTAAAGCAAGGCTCGCTGCAAAAAAAGCAAAGGATTTAGTTCGAAGAAAAAACGCTTTTTCTTTAGGAGGGCTTCCAGGAAAATTAGCAGATTGCTCAGCTAAAAAATCCGACGACACTGAACTATATATCGTAGAAGGTGAATCAGCTGGAGGTTGTTTTGAGGGGGATACACAAATAGCTCTTGCAGATGGAAGAAATTTATCGTTTAAAGAATTAGTTAAAGAATACAATGAAAATAAAGAAAACTTCTGTTACACAATTATGGATAATGGAAATGTGGGTATTGAAAAAATTGAAAATCCAAGAATAACAAAAAAAGATGCTGAAGTTATAAAAGTTATTTTAGATAATAACCAAGAAATTATTTGTACTCCAGATCATAAATTTATGTTAAGAGATGGAGCATATAAAGAAGCTAAGGAATTAAATAAAGAAGATTCTTTAATGCCTTTTCATAAAAGATTATCTAAAATTGGTGGAAGAATAACTATTGAAGGATATGAGATGATATGGGATCAAAATAAAACTTGGGTTTTTACACATATGCTTGCAGACAAATATAACTTAGAAAATGAAATTTATGAAGAAAATCAAGGAACACATAAACACCATATTGATTTTAATAAATTAAATAATAATCCAACCAATATTATTAGGATGTCTAAAGAAGAACATTTAATTCTTCATACAGAGCATTTAGACAAAACTATTCATAGAGAAGATATTAAAGAAAAAGCAAAATTGGCTCATCAAACTACGGAATACAAAGAAAAAATAAGCAATTGGGCAAAGCAACCTGAAATGAATACAATGCTTTCAATAAGGGCTAAGAAACAATGGGAGAACGATGAATACAAGGAATTTATGGTTGAAAAGTTTAAAGAGTTTTATGAATCTAATGAGGAATATAGAAAAATTAATACTGAGAGATTGAATATTGAACAAAAGAAATATTGGTCAAATCCTATTAATCGTAAAAAGGCGTCTGAGAAAGTTAAGAAGTTTTTTGAGGAGAATCTCGACGCTAAAGTGTATTTATCTAATCTTGCAAAAGAACAATGGAAAGATGAAACTTTAATAATTTGGAGAAGACAAAAGACTAGCGGGCAATGGACACCAGAATTTAGAAAAAAAAGAAATGAATCTTTAAATAAAACTTATTATAATAAGACGATTAAGTTTATGAAATCTGTTCTAGAACAAAATGGCTCCGTTAATTCTTTTGATGAAGTTCGAATTAAAAATAACGATAAAAATATTCTGAGTATGGAAACTTTTTGTGAAAGATTTTTTGATGGAAATTTTGATTTAATGTTGGAAGCAGTTGAAAATTCCAATCACAAGATTAAGAGTATTGAAAAATTAGATAATAAAATTGATGTTTATGATATTGAAATTCCTAATACTCATAATTTTGCATTAGCATCAGGAGTTTTTGTCCATAATAGCGCAAAACAGGCCCGTAATAAAGAACTCCAGGCAATACTCCCATTAAAAGGAAAAATTCTAAACATTGAAAAAGCAGCTCCAACGAAAGCATTGGGAAGTGAAGAAATTGCAAATTTAATTATTGCAATTGGAGTCGGCGTCGGAGAACAATTTAACTTAGAAAAGTTACGTTACAATAAAATAATAATTATGACAGATGCCGACGTAGATGGAGAACATATCAAGACATTGTTGTTAACTTTCTTTTTCAGATTCATGCCGCAATTAATTGAAAATGGAAACGTATACATTGCGCTGCCCCCTTTATTCAAAATTAGAAAAAACAAAGATTACTATGTTTACACCGACGACGAATTAAAGAAAACAATCGAGAAGCTTGGTGGAAATCCAGTTGTAAACAGATTCAAAGGTTTAGGAGAAATGTCATCACAACAACTTTGGGAAACAACAATGAATCCAAAAACCAGAAAAATAAAAAAGATTTACATTGAAGACGCCGTCGAGGCAGACCACACTTTCTCAATGCTTATGGGGGACGACGTGCAGGGAAGAAAAGATTTCATCGCAGAAAACGCAAAGGAGGCAATGTTGGATGTTTAAAATGGGAAAATTAGAAAAACTTGATGGAGCAAATATGGATATTGATTTAGTATCTGAAGATAAAACATCTTGGAAACAAATGAAATGTCCTTGGAACGAAGCCAAAGGAACAAATATCCACAAATGTGCAATAAAAAATGTCTCTATATGCCCTTATTTTTGTGGAATAGAATACTTAGATAATGTTATATGCTGTTACCCTAATAAAAATAAATTAGTAGATAATAAATTAAACAAAAAGATAAATAAATAAAATGGCAGATATAAATGATTTCAAAAAGTTAAACATAAGAGTCGGAAAAATAATTAGTATAGATGATTTTCCAGAAGCAAAAAAACCAACTTACAAATTAAAAATTGATTTTGGTAAAGAAATAGGAATTAAAAAATCATCAGCTCAATTAGTTGATAATTACACAAAAGAAGAATTAAAAGATAAATTAGTTTTAGGTATTATCAATCTCCAGCCAAGGCAAATAGGAAATTTCATATCAGAAGTTTTAACTCTCGGAGTTCCAGATGAAAAAAATAAATGTCTCTTAGTTCAACCTGAATTAAATACTCCTTTAGGAGCCAAATTATATTAAAATGGGAAAATTAGAAACACCAGCCTGGATTAAAGAAGGATATGATTCTCCAGCTGAATACAAAAAAGCCATGCAGAAAAATAAATCTTTTACATCGTCAAAGCAATCTGATAATTCTTCAACAAAAAATCTAAACAAAACATCGTCTAAAAAATTTGAAAAAACTTTTAAAATCAGGGAATGTCCAAAGTGCGAGAGTGATGATGTGGGTGTTGTTGTTGGCGAAGAGAAAAGTGGAATGTGGGAATGCCGAAAATGTAAATGGAAAGGTGTGAATATTATTCAAAAAGAATTAAACGAAGACGAATTGATGGCTTATATGGATAGCAAAGGGGAGGAAGTTGCATAAAATGATACTAGCACACCCCACATCAAAATTATTCTCACTTAAAATAAATCTTAAGCGAAGAAATCTACCGAAGGTGATTTCGTAGCCATAGATAACACGAATGAAATGAGTGGTAAATAAAAATTTAAAATGACAGAAGAAGAAAAACCAATAGATGTTAAAGATGAAAAAGGAATCATAAACACTGAAATATCAACCGAAATGAAAAAGGCATACTTAGATTATGCTATGTCAGTTATTGTAAGCAGAGCTATTCCTTCAGCAGAAGACGGATTGAAACCAGTTCAGCGAAGAATTCTTTATTCAATGAATGCAATGGGATTAAAACCCGGAACTCAAACAAAAAAATCAGCACGTATTGTCGGAGATGTTATTGGCAAGTTCCACCCGCATGGAGATACAGCAGTTTACGACGCATTAGTGCGGATGGCGCAGGATTTCTCATTAAGATATCCATTAGTTTACGGACAAGGAAACTTCGGGTGTTTTACGGCCGATACTAAAATTAAACTTGCAGATGGAAGAAATTTATCATTTGCTGAACTTATTGAAGAACATAAACAAGGAAAAAGAAATTTTACTTATACTATGGATGAGGGGATAATAAAGATAGCTGAAATAAAAAACCCAAGAAAAACAAAAGAAAACACGGAAATTATGAAAGTCATCCTTGATAATGGGGAAGAAATAAAATGCACTCTTAATCATAAATTTATGTTAAAAGATGGAGATTATAAAGACGCCCAAGAACTAAAGTCTGGAGATTCATTAATGCCCATTTATTCCAGACTATCTGTAAAATCAGATGATCCTAATGCTATCGGTTATACTATGATTTTTCAGCCAAAATTAAATTTATGGAATTTTGCACATATATTATCTGATGAATGGAATATTGAAAATGGAATTTATCAAAAGTCTTCAGGAAGAATAAGACATCACGTTAATTTTAATAAACTTAACAATAATCCCCATAATATAAGGAGAATGAACTGGAAAGAACATTGGCAAACACATTATAATCTTACTTCTGAAAAGCACAAAAATGATCCGGAATATAGAAAACAGCTGCAAAAAGGAAGAGAAAAATTCTGGTCAAATGAAGAAAATAGAAAAAAATATTCAAAAAGATTATCTGAAAGAAATTTAGAGAATTGGAAAAAAGAAGATTATAGGCAGGAAATGTCAGTTACTTTAAGTGAAGTTAACAAAAGATATTTGAAAGATCATCCTGAAGTTATTGAAGAAATAAGCAAACGAGCTTCTATAACTATGAAAAAAATGTGGCAAATGCCAGAATATAAAAGATTATTCCATGATACTATTACTAAAACTAACAAACAAAGAAAAACAAATCAAACGGGCAAAAAGAAATTTTTGAAAATTTGCAATTACCTTAAAGAAAAGAATATTCCCTTAAATGAGGAAAACTTTGAGAAAATAAGAAAAGATATTTTTGGAATAAAAAGTTTTACTTCATGGAATTTAGGTTTGCATAAATATTATGAAAATGATAATAACTTGCTTTTAGCAGAAATTAATGGAAATCATAAGGTGGTTGAAATAATATTTCTACAGGAGTATGAAGACGTATATGATATTAGCATTGATGTAACGCATAACTTTGCTTTAGCTTCAGGAGTTTTTGTGCATAATTCAATCGACGGTGATCCGCCGGCAGCTTATCGTTATACTGAAGCAAGAATAATGCCAATCACTTTAGAACTCTTAGAAGATATTGAAAAAGAAACAGTAAAATTTATCCCTAATTTTGACAACTCAACAAAAGAGCCGGTTTTACTTCCAGGAAAATTACCCAACTTATTGTTAAACGGCGCAACAGGAATCGCAGTAGGAATGGCAACAAATATTCCGCCGCACAATCTAACAGAAATCTGCGACGCGATAATCACCTATATTAAAAATCCAGATATCACTTTTGAAAAACTTGCACAAATCGTAACAGGCCCTGATTTTCCAACAGGCGGTTATGTTTCAGGAGACATGCTTGAACTCTACAAAACTGGAAAAGGAAGAATGGTAATGCGTGGAAAAATAACAACTGAATCTGTACGCAGCAAAGATGCAATTGTCATAACAGAAATTCCATACATGGTTAACAAAACCGATTTAATCACCCAAATCGCAAAAATGATACAGGACAAAAAACTTCGGGACGTTTCAGATTTAAGAGACGAATCAAGCAAAGGAAAAATACGAATCGTAATTGAATTAAGAAAAGGAGGAAATTCAAAATTCATAACAAACGCTATATACAAATACACAAGAATGCAGGACAACTTCAACGCAAACATTTTAGCTCTAGTAGATAACCAACCAAAAGTCCTAAACCTAAAACAAATATTGGAAGAATACGTCAGATACAGAAAAAAAGTCATAACAAACAGAACAAAATACCTGTTAAAAAAAGCGCAGGAAAGATTAGAAATCGTTGAAGGTTTGCTCATCGCATTAAATAATATCGACGCTGTAATTACACTAATCAAGAAATCTAAGAACGCAATAGAGGCCTTGGAAGGATTAGTTAAAAAATTTAATTTATCAAGAAAACAAGCCCAGGCAGTATTAGATACAAAATTACAGCAGCTAACATCTTTAGAAGTTGAAAAACTCGTGCGGGAACAAAAAGAACTGCATGAGAATATTAAAGAATATGAAAAAATACTTTCAGATGTCAATGAAGTCTTAAAATTAATAACTAAAGACTTGAACGAATTAAAACGAAAATATGGGGATACTAGAAGAACATATGTATTGCAAAAAGTCGCGGAAATTTCAGAGAAAGACTTGGTGCAAAAAAAAGAAGTTGTTGTGACAATTACTGAAAAAGGTTATTGCAAACGAATGGATGTAAAATCCTATCGGGAGCAAAAGCGCGGGGGAAAAGGCGCGATTGGAAGTAATTTAGCAATGGGAGATTTTGTCAAGCAAATGATAACTTGTTCAACGCACGATTACTTGATGTTCTTTACAACAAGAGGTAAAGTTTATTGGTTGAAAACATACGACATTCCAGAAGCAGAAAAATACAGCAAAGGAAAAGCAATTGTTAACCTGTTAAATTTGAAAGATGAAGCGGTTACAAATGTAATCTCAGTTAAATCTTTTGAAGATTCATTATTTATGACAACTAAAAAAGGAATAGTTAAAAAAATATCCCTGCAGCATTTCTCTAAACTTCGTGCCAGCGGAGTTAGAGCATTAAATCTTCCGAATGACAATTCTGATTTTTTGATTGGAGTAGAAATTGTCAAACCAAAACAGGAAGTTCTCTTGGCGACAAAAAAAGGGCAGGCAATAAAATTCAACAGTGATGATATTAGAGAAATGGGAAGAGCTTCTTATGGTGTTACAGGAATAAAAATGAGTAGTGGCGACGAGGTTGTTTCATTGGAAATCTTAGATACAGTCGCTGTTATGACAATTACAGAAAATGGTTATGGTAAAAGAACTGCTGTTCAAGACTATAGAAAAACAGCTCGTGCAGGAAAAGGCGTTATCAATGTCAAAGTCTCAGAAAAAACCGGCGAAGTTGTAACAACAGTTTCAGTAAACGATTCTGATTCAATAATAATCACAACTGCAAAAGGAATTGTTATTAGAACTTCTTTGAAGAACATCCGAGTAATGGGAAGAGCCGCGCAAGGAGTTAGAATTGTAAAACTTCAGCAAGGTGATAAAGTTACTGACTTGGTAAAAGTGCAGGAAGAGAATGGGAATGGGGAGGGAAAAGAGTAAAATTAATTACAATGTCCCATACCAAATATCTGATTTATGTTTTTGTTTTAAAAATTTAACAACCTGATGAACTTCGCCTATTTTTGAAGAATAATTTCTTCTATTTCTAGTTCTTTCAAATTTAGATAATCCTTTAGGTTCAACCCACTCTCCAAATTCTTCTTGAGCTATTTCAAAAGATGATTTCGGTTCACAACCTATTCCGTAATTTCTCTTAAAATATTCTATTAATTTAATTGGTATTGATCTTCCATGTTCAATTCTTTCAATCTTTGGTTTTGGAGAAATCCGGGGACTTCCATAACATCCAACAATTTCTGAAGTTGAAGGAGAAGAATGAACTTTTCTATAATCAACAATATCAATTATCGCCTTTTTCCCATCTAAATATTCTTTCAAGCAATCTTCAACAGCTCCTTCAAATCTTTCATAAGATTCATCAGAATCCAAAAGCGCAGCTAATGATTGGCTCATTCCAAGTTTTCCTACAAGTTCATCTAACTTCTTCCTTTTAGTTTCTTCCATAAAATCAAGTAAAATTCGTCCTATAAAAACCTTTCGTCTATTACCACTTGCAAGTTACATTATTGCTCGTCCTTATGATAAATTGTTAAGAAAATAAGCTCGTTAGCATTTTGTTCATAAGAATATGATAACCTAAAACTCCCAGCATAAACTTCCCTCGTTCCTTTTCTTTCATACTTCATTGGTTTTCCAATTTCAGGATTTTCAATAATTTTATTTACTAATTTCTTTATTTGAATCTTTAAAGAATTATCCAGTTTTTTAAAAGTCTTTTGAAATCTTGGCGCATAAGTATATTTTACCATTTATCAATTTCTTTCAAAAATTCTTCTTTAGGCATTGTAATGCCTTTTCCTTCATCTATTTCTTCCCAAGCTTCTTCAGTATCACGCGCGAAATCTAAATCTTCTCTAATTTTAGCAACCTCTAACTTTAAGGCAATCAAATCTTCATTCATTTTCCTAATATCAATAGTTTGTTCCATAATCATAAATAATTCTAAAGTTTTTATATTTTTCTGTGAAGAGAAATGGTGGGGGAAAGAGTAAATACCTGCTCACCTCATTCGCAGATCATATAATCATTTTAATCTAGATTTATCAATTAATACCATCATCAATGTTGAATCTGAGTTAACCAAGATTTATAGAACGAGCTTGCGAGTGCTAATTTTTATTTAGAAAGTGAACTTAACACAAGATAATATTTTATAAATAGTTCTATATTAACAATATCATGACTAACTTTAAAGTTTATCATTCGGCTAGGTTTAATAGAGAATTATCTAAGCTTGGTGTTGATTTTCAAAGGCGGGTTGATAAAATTGAAGATGAGATTTCTGAAAATCCATATACAGGAAAACCATTAAATGTAAAATGGTTTAGAGAGAAAAGATATGGAAGTCACCGAATTTATTATCTTGTTTATGAAGACTTGAAATCAGTTATTTTTGTTGGTATAAGTGATAAAGATAATCAACAGCAAGTTATTAACACAATTAGATTATTATTTAGTTATTTTAGAGAGGAAATAGAAAAACTGCTGGAAAAAGACTTTGATTAATTATCTAACTCTTATAATTCTCCCTTCTTTTATGTCCTTAAAACTTTCTATGAGTTGTTCTAATAATTCTACATCTATGTTTGCTTGCATTTTCAGCTTTTCATATTCTTCTTTTGAAATAGTTATCATTTCCATAATCATAAATAATCTTCAAGTTTTTATATTTTTCTGTGAAGAGAAATGATGAGGGGAAAGAGTGAGAATAAAATAATTGAAAATTCACTAGAAATTTTTATAAACAAATATTTAGCGCAGAGTTATTTACTTTAGTTATAAAACAACTACCATTATACCAAAGAGTAGCGTTACCAACGGTTATATGTTGAATACTTGCATTATTTGCACTTAACTCATAAAAACTTCCTAACTTAGATTCTATTTCATCAACATTTTGTTTGATTATTATTTGTTGACTTGATGTTTTAATTAAAAAAATAGCAGTTATTATTAAACCGATTATAGTTGCAATTAAACCTATAAAATTCAGGATTAACATTCCTCTCTGAATTTTCTGATTTCTTGACCATTTATTATTCTTTTCCATAATATTCACTAACTCTAATGGGTTATAAATTTTTCTCAATACCTTTTGATTTCTATATTTATCAATTAATACCATCATCAATATTAAATCTGAGTTAACCAAAATTTATAGAACGAGCTTGCGAGTTCCAAATCATTCCTTCATATACTTCAACAGCGTCGGATATTTATCAATCTTGTCATATTTCTCAATCTTCTTAGGAGAATTTCCCCACGCCGGACAAATGCTTTTGTATTCACACCAATCGCAAAGTGCAGATTTGCTGAACGGAAAATATCTTTCGTTTTCAATTTCTTTTATTAGTTTTTTTATTCTCTGAATAAGTTCTTCAAGCTGTTTGTTTGTTCTAGATGAATGAATCTCTTGATTATACGCAAGATAATGCCAAATCAATTTCACTTCTTTGTCAAATCCATAAGTTCTTTTTATCGCGTAAGAATAAAGAGCTAATTGTCTGTCTTGTTCAAACCTTTCTCTCGATGGAAGAGAATTTCCAGTCTTGTAATCATGAATCTCAAAGCGGTTGAGTTTTTTATTATGAACAAATCTGTCAATAAAACCAATTATATGATGCTCTTCAGTTTCATCCAAGGGCATTATAATTTTCTTCTCTGTCTCAAGCGTGCCGTCGTCAAACGGCTGATGTTTTATATAATAATCAAGAAGAAATCTAATGCCCATCTCAAAATAACTTTTGTCAGTCAAATGACTTTTAACTATGAGAAAATTCGGAGAAAATCCTTCCCTCCACAAATCGCTGAAATAAACAATTAATTCATCTATTGTCGCCGTTTTTCCCTCCTCAATTTTCAATTTGTAAAGCCATTCAAGCACAGAGTGAACAACACCTCCAAGAAAACTCTCAATCGTCTCTTCAACTTCAACTTCAATTTTGTCAATATATTTGAATTTATATTTCAGTTTGCACTGTTCAAACGTAGAAAGCTTTGAATGAGAATACATTGCCATGAATTGAAAAAGAAAAGGAGGTTTTAAAGTTTTGTTGATATTTTAATTAAGCAATATCATAGCGACCATTAATAGTATCAATCAATTCTTTTCCCCATGACTCTTTTTTATATGGTAAAACTTTCCTTATCAATTCCTCTTTCTGAGCAGAAGTCAAATTTCTAAGGCCACGATCTTGAAGAATAGGCACAAGGAATCTCATTAGTTCTGGTTGACTTGTAATTTCATTAGCCGCATTCCAAAATGATTCATCTGGAGAATAACTTTTTCCATTCTTTAACAAATCTGAGATCGTAGAAAGAGGAATCAAAGACAAATAAGCTTGAGGCATTGGATTAGCCATATATCCAGAAACATGTTCTAGCAAATTTGAAGGTCTTCCTTCGATCGCCCTAAGATGTAAATAAGGAGTCATATCTGCATCATTCACAGGATAATTATCCCACAAAAAAGGCTTTCTTCTAAAAGTTTCTTCAACTTCTACTAAGTGGTCGATAGTAATTTTCGGAGAAACAATTTTCGGACCTGTCCAAATTATCTCAACGCCATTAGGAATCAATCTTCCAATATCTTCAAAATATCCGTCGGGAATAAATCCTCCTCCAAATTCTTTATACAATGCAAAATCATACGAATAATAAGTTGGACAAAAAAGAATTTTTGCATTTGTTCTCTCAGTTACATATGAAACAATTTCAGATTGTCTTTTCGCAAGATCTGACACATTTCCATTCATATCATCAAATTGAAAAGAAATAACTTCAACACCAATATCTTCAATTGCTCGAAGTTTACTGCTCAAACTAGTCAGTGTATTATTATTCCAATTATTATAAATATTAAGAGGACTTAAACCAACACCATAATTAATGTCTTCCAAATGAAAAACATTTCCCAAATCTTGCAATTCATCAAAAACATCGTCGGGAAAATCCTCTACCCATCTTTCTCTCAAAAAAGGGCTGTCCTTTGGAGAATTAATATATAAATTAAAACCTTTATTCTTAAGAAATTCTGCGTGTTTTCTTCTTGCATCCATTGACCAAGGCTCTCCATAAAAACCCTCAATCTCTCCAACCAGTTGATTCTCCATAAACTAAAACAATATTAACGCTTTATAAATTCTATTGAATTATCTCCCCAAACCCAATCAATCTCCAATGCCCGCCGATGTTTCTTGCAATTCCCACATTATCACCTTTCAATGCAACAATCGGGATGTTCAATGTTAAATCCATATTTCCATTTTGAAGTTTTTCAACAATTCCGACGGTGATTGTCGTATTCACACTCAACATCAAAAATTCTTTTGTTTTAATAACCTCAACACCCTTATGTTCCTGAACTCCTAAAACTTCTTCGAATAAATTATATTTCAATTTTAATTTATGTGTAATCTCCGGGAGCTCGCCTTTTTTAGAAACTAAACAACCTGTCAAAGAATCGGTCTTAGTCAAAAAAGGATCAAGTTCTGTCTCAATTGAAATGCTAACTCCAGGAAAAACTTCATCAACATTAGAATTGCCTTTATGCAACGAAATAATTTTAGTCGTAAGAGTTTCGTAAACTTGCTGATTTGCTTTCTTCAAACTCAAACCCGGCTTAATTTCAATTTCATCTCCAACTTTCAAAACACCTTGTTTCAAAATACCTCCAAGAACACCACCATTCAATTTTTCTATTTTTGTTCCAGGTTTATTTATATCAAAACTTCTTGCTACAAGAAAAATCGGCTTGTCTTTTTTGTTCTTCTCTGGAATATCTAACTTAACAAGTTCTTCTAAAATTTTATCAATATTAATTTCCTGCTGCGCTGATACAGGAATAATCGGCGAACTTTCTGCAATAGTGCCCTTAACAAATTTTTTAATTTCATTATAATTTTTCAAAGCGTCTTCTTTTGAAACCAAATCGATTTTATTCTGGACAATAATTATATTCTTAATATTTTTTGCCTGCAGTGCCATAAAATGTTCTTTTGTCTGTGGTTTAATTCCTTCTTGCGCAGACACAACTAAAATCGCAGCGTCAATAATCGCCGCTCCGCTCAACATCGTCGCCATTAACATCTCGTGCCCCGGCGCATCTATAAAACTAATATATCTTACTGGTGTTCCTTTTTTAGTATTATAATTATTTCCTTCTTTGTAAATCACTGCATCAGCATAACCAAGCTTAATCGTAATTCCCCTCTTCAATTCTTCAGAGTGGGTGTCAGTAAACTTTCCAGTAATCTTACTCAACAGCGTCGTCTTTCCGTGGTCAATATGCCCGACAACTCCCACATTTAATTCTGGTATTTGTTTTGTCATAAAAATTAGAGAAATGGTTAGGTTAAAAGGGTTTTGGTTCGGCTTAAGTTGGTGGTATCCGAAAATTACTTCTTACTTCGTTCGAAAATTTATTGCGACTTCAAATCTGTAAGGCACCTACGGTTCCTTGACAATCAACCTCCCTTAAACTTGCAGGATTTTCCGTCGAGAAAAATGATAACAATATATCTCAAAATTTATGGATTAACAATTTCTTAGTGAAGAGCCTAAGCCGAGCGTTTACGTTTTGACTAATTTGAATTATCAATAGCAAAGTCAAGGCGCGAGTAGAAGCCATTAATCTTTGCGAAGCAAGAAAATTTACGTATAAAAAATAGTGATATATGTCATGGCCCTACACATGTTGGCTTAAGTTCTTCTAACATACTACAATAAATCGCTGCGGGAAGTTCTTCTAACAGTTTTTATGCCATTCCTAATTCCAAAATAAATCGCTGCGGGAATAGAAAGCAAAGCATCAACTAATGTAAGATTTTGTTTATCATCCCTCCTTTGCCTTGCCCTATATTCTTTCAAGGAAATAGCATCTCTCATACAATCACTTTCGCTTGATAATTGTCTTAACACAGTATTATGATTCCTTATCATTTCAGATTCAGTCAAACCATCATCTGGAAGTTCGTATATGGTTGCTAAACCCTCACGTCTGCATCCGTATCCCTTTGTCATTTTATTTCATTTTCCTCGAGGGAATTTAATCTATAAACCCCCATCTTTGCAAATTCCCTGCAAAATCTTCGCCTCGCTAAAGCCAAAGGATTGCCCATTTCAACCAATCCAATATTTTCCTTATATCTTTCAAAATCTTTTTCATCTCCAAAGTGTTTTATCTGATTCGGAGTTATAACTTTAATTTTTGGATCTGGAACATATCCAACAATTTCTCCAAAGAAAGGATTTGCCTTGAATAAATTTATTGCACCTAATCTATCTAATTCTCTATAAGTCTCCGGAGTAACAATCATATAATCAACCCTTCCTTCTTCATGTTCAAAACTTTCAATACACCTATCAATTTTTCTTTCTAATTCAGTTTCTTTCATTCGTTTTAAGTTTTCTGATTCTTCTCTTTGTCTTTCAGTTTCTCTGAATAAATGACCATAAAGATTTTCAGCAGCATCCCAAGAGTCACCAAAATTCAAATTCATTTTACTCCTCCCCACCAACCTCTTCTGATTTTTCTTCTTTCACTTCTTTCGGAGTATTCTTTTTATTCGCTCTTTTCACTTTCCGATTTTCCTTCGGCTCCTTTTTTTTAGCTTGGTCAGAAAAAACCTGCTCAAGTTTCTTCTCACCTTCGTTAATAATTTTTAAATTAATTTGAGCAACATGATTTGAAATTGTATTGCCTCTAACAGTTTTTCTCAATCGAAGACCTTTTGGTTTATTATCGCTTCTTTTTCGCTTGCCTTCGTGCTTTGGGCGTTTGTGCATTCCTTTTTCATAACTCAAAAGTTGCTTGCTATAACCAACACCCTCTGCATTTTCAACTAAAGGAAAACCAGAACTATCGCTTGCTCCGGAAATCTCAAATTCATAACCTTTCAAATCCGGCAAAACTTCGTTTCCAGGAATCTTCTCGTGAAGTTTCTTTCCATCAAAGCTCTCACTCTCTAACTCAAGCTTATACGTCCTCCCATCTTTTGACGCAATATTAATTTTGAAAACCATAATTATCTGTGAGAAAATAGGTTTAAAAGACTTTTGGCGAGAACACTAATTATATTCCACCCATAGCAGTTTCTTTTTCATATTCTTCTTTTGCCAATTCTCTAATAGAAAATCCACAAGCACCTAATACTCTTTCTACAGAATCATCTAAAGGTTGTTTTACCGCTGCATAAAAATAAGTGAGTTTTTTGAAATCTAAACCGCCTTCACTTAGTGGTTCAACAACCTCATTTGTTGCTCTAAGAAAACTTTCAGTTCTTCTAGTTCTTCTAAAATCACCTAAAGCTACAAGTGCTTTTTCCAAAGGAGATAATTCAGATATCTTTTGTGTTTTATTTCCATCATACTTAATTTCATAGTATACGTCTGTCATAAAATAAGTCTTTTACTGTAATTTATAAAACTTTTGTTTAACCAACCAACTAATAAATATCACCTCTTTTTTGTTGAACAATTATATTCAAAGGTTTATGCATTAATTTTATCTTAAGCGAAAAGCCGTGCGTCTAACCGGCTTGTAGCCACATATTCTCGCGAGTTTACGAGCGCTAATTCACCTTACCACAACACCCAATATCAAAAGAACAATAGCAATAACAATCTCTGCCATTCCCAGCTTACGCATCAATTTCGGGGTTTCCATCAGCGAAGTTACAATCTTCTTCGCCCAATTAGGCCACAAAAGAACAATAATTCCTTCGAGCAAAGCCAGCATTCCAACAGTCACAAATACAGTGCCAAAATCAACCATTTTTTCCCAACAATATATTTTTAATTTTATCTCCGTTTCTTATAAAAAAATCCTTAATCTCAGGAAAATAAATAATAAACACAACAATAAAAAATATAATTACTAATATTAAAATAATTTTCAATAGCATTCTAAAATAATATCTTCTCAAACCCGCCGGAGGATAATAAGTTTTCATGTCGCCTCTTTTCCTATTTAATAATTAAATCCTGAATTTAAAAATGTATCATTCAGCGTAGGCTACATCCCACATTACAAAAAATCAATTTAATTAAATCAGAGATTTTGTTTGGTATTAGGGTGGGACACAGTTTGGGCGAGTGATTTCACGTTTGGGTGGGTTTTCGTTCGCGGGTGGAGTGGGGTCGCGAGTTGGGCATATGATAACAAACAAAATCCCCAAAAGAATTTAATTTGGAATGTAACCTTCAGCGTAAGAATATTTATATAAATCCCATGTCAAATTCAAAAATGACAAAAAAGCAAAAAGGATTTTGGAATAGATTTGTAGAATTCAGTGCAATGCAAACAGCAATGCTTCACGCAATGCCAACCTATTTTAGAAAAAATGACGACGAATATATTGATCCAAAAGAAAAATCATCAATGATGGAATGCGCGGGCGCCATTTACGGCGGAATATTGGGAATGACATTATTTACAGGAGAAGTTATCTCGTACACATTCTCATTTATGAATTTAGCTCCAGACACTAATTTAAATTTTCCTTTTACAGAACAGGGAGTTCCAGAAGAACTTTTATTAATACCTCCAATAACAAATACACTATCTTTAATATATGAAGGAATTCGTGGAAAAATAATTGAAAGAAAAAATAGGAACTTAGAAGATAAAATTGAATGATTATATTCTCCAAGTTTAATATTAGGTCTTCTTTTCTAAACTTATTTCTTCCAATCTCCAGCTAAAAATCTATTGCTCCCATTAACAAGATGCCAATTATGAGGGTTGGATGTTTGAAGACTTTTCCATAATTTCTTAGCCGATTGTGTGTGAAGCTTGTTTAATACTTCATCTCTTAACTTTCTCTGATTATTTGGAAGAGTATGTCCCATTGCAACCTGTTCTTGTAATTCAAAATCTCCATCAAGAATGTCTGCATCTTTAACTATCTTAGATTCAATACTTTCATGTTTTTCATATTCTTTCCCTAATTCAATTAATTCCTCCAAAGATGTTTCTTGTAATGTTTCACAAAGTGCGCCTTCATTATTTCTTTTTGTAAATTGCCTTGAAAGATAATTTACATCTCCAGTCCTGCTTTCTGCTAAATCATGAATTAATGCCATTTTTATTATTTTATCTGTATTTGAGATTCCTTCATTTTTAGCTAATACTAGAGAGATAAATATTACTCTCAGTGTATGCTCAGCTACATTTTGAACATCAGGGTTCAAAAATTGTCTCCACGTTCTTTGTATGAAACGAAGACAACCTACTTCATATAAAAGGTCTATATCTTTATTTTTCATTTTACAATTTATTAATTACTTAAGGGTAGTTACTATATTTAAGTGTTGTGTTTCTTTAAGGGGGATACTATAATAAGGTTTTTAATGCCAAAAAACATAGTATATTTATGGATAAGAAATTATTTTATGATATAGGATTAACAAAAGGTGAATGTGAAGTTTATTTGGCTTTATTAAAAATTGGATATTCTTCAATTGGAAATATAGTTGAGGAATCAAAAGTAACAAAATCAAAAGTTTATGACATCCTTTATAGATTAAAAGATAAGGGTTTAGTATCAGTATTCGTAAAAAATAATGTTCATTATTACAATGCAGCATCGCCAAATTTCCTAAATGAGATTGTTAATAAAAAGGAAAAGATTATTCATGAGCAACAATCTGAACTTCAAAAATTAATCCCTTCACTTTTATCAATGCAAGCACCTTCATCACAAAAAGAAAGAGCAGAGATATATGAAGGATTTCAAGGAATGAAAAATGCTTTTGAAACTCTTGTAAATGAATTTGAGAAAGATAAAGAATTTCTTGTTCTTGGCGTCGATAAAACTCTAACTCAACAACAACTTAATTTCTTTATTCAGTATCATCAAAGAAAAGTCAAAGCAAAAGTAATTACTAAAGTAATATTTACATCTAATTTAAGAGGAATTAAAGAATATCACTTAAAACAAGATAAATATAATGAAGAAAGATATTTCAATCAAACGAGTGCAGTTCCTATAAATATTTACAAAGATTTTGTCCTCATTCCATTGATTGAAAAAGGTGAAAAAGAAACTACTATTCTTATCCATAATAGAAAACTCGCAAGAGGATTTAGAGAATATTTTAATACATTATGGAAGATTTCCAAACCTTAAATTCCCCACTCCCCCTTCCCCTTCCTTTTAACTTCTGCAATTTCCTGCAAAGTTTTAATCTCGCTCTGCGACAATAAATCTTTATTCTTTTTGAATTTCTTAAATTGCGATTCGCTCAAATCAGTATACAAAGTTTCAATATCACCAAGTCGTCTTTCAAAATTTGTTCCGGGCAGTGAAATCGCAATTTCCATTCCTTCCGACGCTGAATCAACAGATTTATTCTCCGACTGAATATTTTTTACACGGCTGACTTTTTCTCCTTTATTATCAATCAATTGCAAATTTTGTTTTAATTTCCCGGCTTCAACTTTAACTCCAAAAATCGCAGGATTAGAATTCCGAAAAACATATTTATGCAAAATCGTCAATTTACAAATCGCCGCCAATTCCATTAATCTTCGTTTTTCAATTTCGCCAGATTTATTTTTTCTCCATTCATCCAAGTTTTCAATAAGTTTGTAAACAACTTCATCAGTCAAAAAATGAATTCCTTTTATTCCCTTTGCCAATTCCTTGGCATCCTCGTCAATATTAACATTAAATCCAACAACAATCGCGTCAATTTCATTAATATCTAAATTCGCCTTTGCAGAAATAATATCTGTCTTGTTAATATTTCCAATTCCAACTTTCACAACAGGAACATGCGACTGCTCTAACATAACCAACAGCGCCTCCAAACTTCCCAGCGAATCAGCCTTCGCAATAATTCCGCTCTTCGAAGTTTTAACCACCTCACTAATTTCTTTCTTAAATTCTTTTTCTAAATCTTTTTTATTATTCTTAAAAATAACAAACGGCATTCCAGGCAAAACATTTTCTTTCTCAACTAATTGCAATCTCAATCCAGTCGAAGCAGTAACCTCTTTCTTTGCTTTAAATTTTGAAGACAATGGTAAAACCTCCTCGAGAATCCTAATTTTTGAAATAATAACAGACGAACTATCGGTTCCAGGAAAATTCGCAATAGCAATCGTGTCGCTGTTTTTTAAAATGCCGTCATACAAAATCGCCTCTGCGTAATTAATTGTCTTTTCTTTTTTAACTTCTAAAATAATTCCCTTCGCCTCTTTATTCAATTTCAACCTATCTCCAAGATACTTCTGGCTAATCCCGCACAAAACCATTGTCAATTCCTGCAAACCTTCTTTTGTCCTCGCTGAAACAGGCACAATCGCAATCTTTTTTGTAAAATCGTTCATGTTATAAAATAAATCTGATTCAAAACCATGACTATGCAGCGCGCCTTCCAAAATAAAAAGTCTTTCATCAAACGGCCGCCTTACATTCTGCGCTTGCGACTCAATCGATTCCTTAATTCCTTTATCTTTTTGAATTTGCCAGCCGGAAATATTATCAATCTTATTTAAAGCGATAAGAAACGGTGTCTTATTATGTTTTAAAATCTGTATAACTTCTGCAGTCTGTGGTTTAATTCCTTCGTTAATGTCAATAACTAAAACAGCCAAATCAGCCAAACTCCCGCCGCGTTTTCGTAAATTCGTGAACGCTGCATGTCCTGGTGTGTCAATAAATAAAAAACCAGGTATATCTAATTTAATTCCGGATTTCTCAATTAAAGGGCAGGATTTTTTTAATTCATCGCTAGGCATCAAAGTAAAACTAATTTTCTGTGTAATCCCACCAGCCTCGCCTTTCTGAACTGAAGTCGAACGCAAACTATCCAGTATGGATGTCTTTCCATGATCAACATGCCCGCATACAGTTACAATTGGTTGTCTTAAATTTAGCATAATAACTTAAAATTCATAATCTTTAAAAAGGTTAATATTTGTAAATTTTGATGACACCCCTCGGAATTAGTTACACTGGAAACCAAGAATATGCAAAACTGGACCAAAGACCAATTTATTTGAAACAAGGTTTAGATAATTTAGAAGAATCAATAAAGTTGCTTGCTTCAGATAGCCAATCTCAAGACGGCGGAGTCCTTTATCATATAAGCGACACAAAAAAAGCATATGTACGTAACTCTAAAAAAGATAAACAAGAAAAAAGAACATTAGTATATTTAATAGATAGAAGTGAAGAGAGTTTATTGAAATGGGCAGAAACACTTGGATTACCCTTTAAGTTGCATAAAGTAGAACAACTAAAATTAGCAGAATCAAAATAATCATTATATTAAATCAGTTTAGACAACATACTGTTAAGTAAACCCTATCTTAATCTGAAAAACCCAATAAACCCAAAATTGTGCTCACTTTGTTCGCATATCTTTATAGTTAATATTATCCGACGAAGTCGCAAATTTTATAATTAAATATCTTAGATAATCTAAATATTAATATGTTTGTTTGACTACAAGAAATGTTAAGTTAGCAACTTGACTTAACACATACACAAATTAGTTAAATTTCAGTATACTTGTTAAAATATGGTATTTTACATGACACTTAATCTTCAGGGTAGATTAAAAGACCTAGCAAGCTTTGATATTGGTGAATTAATGGCTACTGAACCTGGAACACATATGGATTCAAATTATGGAAATTATATGAGTTTTCCAGGATGGAAACAAGGAAAAGCTATTTATCAATTAAATATGCCTAGATTAACAATTAGAGAAAAGGAATTAGTAACTTATGTTCCTATGGGAATGGCAAAATTGATTGGTGAACAAGATGTTAAAAGAGTTAAAGCAAATTTGTCCAGACGGCCGTTTATTGATGGAATCGGGCCTTTTGGTCCTTATAGATCCTATACTATCGGTGTAGATTCAAAAATTATTCATGAATTCCGATATGACCAAATTCAATATGACCGATTTACTATTTCCACTCCTGATGAACAAGAATGCGGAAATGTTTTTACATGGGTAGGTTTACTTAATTAAGTCTGGAATTTCAAAATTAATAGTAGTATACAATTATACAACTAACTCCAAAAACCTTATAAAGTTTGAAGAGATTTAATTTTATGGAAAAAATGATTAATCTTGAAGAATTGAATAGAAAGTTGAAGGTAATAGAAGAAAATATGGTTACTAAAAATGAACTTAATTTTGCATTAGAGACTATTATGGTTTTCTCAAATGAAGACACTATAAGGCAGATTAAGCAAAGCGATGAGGATATTCTGTCTGGAAGAACAAAAAAAATTAATTTTGCAGATGAGATATAATGGGTTATGAAATTGAAGTTACCGAGACTTTCTCAAAAGAATTTAAGAAACATAAGAAAGACGCGGAGTTTGTGAATGCCTTAGATAATAAAATAAAAAGGTTGAAAGATAACCCTCATAATGTCGGCGGATATCTTTCTGGAAAATTACATGGTTATAAATCAACAAGGGTAATAAGAAAATTCAGATTGATTTTCAAAATTGACGACGATAAAAAGATTGTCTATTTGTCAGCAATTGATCACAGGAAATCTTCATATAAAGATTTCTATGGTTGAAATAAAGAGGGAATTATGGGGGGTGGAAGGAGGAGGTTATTTTCTTTCCTTAAGATGAATTAATCGATGGCAATTAGGACATAATAATATACATTTATCCATTTCTTTTTTTATTAGGGGCATAGAACTTGGAGAAATTGTTTTTCGTGCAATAGTAAAAGATTTCTTTTTTTCATCTTTATGATGAAATTGTAATATTTCGGGGTGTTTATTATATCCACACTTAGCGCAACATTTTCCTTTTTTATAAGTAGATATAAATTCTTCTAACATTTTTCTACGATATTCACTCTGGCGTATCTTTATTTTATCTTTATTTTTCTCAATATATATTTTCCTAAGTTTTTTATAACGCTCTTTAACCCTTGGATTCTTGCGATACTCTTTTTGATATTCTTTAAAATGTTTTCCCTGCCGATATTCCTTACCCTTTGCTTTAACCTCTGGTTTATCACGATATGCTTTTATTTTGTCTTGATTATTTTGATACCATATTTTATTAACCCGACGTATCCTATCTTTATTCTTTTTACGATACTCTTTACTATATTCTTTTCTTTTTTGTTTAACCTTTGGTTTATCACGATACTTTTTCCAACGCTCTCTTAATTTCTCTCTATTCTTTTCACGATACTTTTTAAGATACTCTCTTCTTTTTTCTCTATTTTCAGGCTTTTGGCGATATTCTTTTTCAAGTTTTCTTGCTCTCCCTTTATTTTTTTGATACCATTTTTTATGATACTCTTTCATATATTCTTTTTCATTAAACACCATTTTCTAAGTTATCTAAAACCAAGAACCCAAACCTCTTAAAGTTTACTGAAACAGAAAAAGATAAATAGAAGCAAGTGTTTGAAGCAATATGAGTAAATACAAAGATATGCCTTTATTCAAAACAAAGAAATGGAAATACATATTAAACAAATCAGATTTATGGCAAGTCATTACACTTCTTACAATTGGAATCGTGCCCCTATTAATATCAACTTTTAATTATTTCAGTCCATTAATATCTCTTATTCTTTCGGGGATATTTTTTATTCTATTAATTTTGATTTCATTATATGTTTTTGTGGAAAGATTAACCAATAAGGAACAAAGTTAAATCTAAAAAAGGAGAAATAAAATTGAAGAAGAAATATGATTGGCTTTCAATATTTACAATAATCATTTCAATTGTGGCAATAGGAATTTCAGGATTTAATCTATTGATATATTGGAATCTTCAGAAGACAAGTAATCAACTTCAAACTGAAAATAACCAACTTCAAAATCAAGTAAATAAATTAGTAGAAGCAGGATTAGTACATGATAGGGCAGTGGAGAGTCTTAACTTTTTAAAAAGTATGGGGAATTCGCCAAGTTGTCCAAATGAAACACGTAAAGAAATTGTTAAATCATACAATAAAGCATTAGGAGCGTATATTGAAGAAGATTATGATCTGACAATGGATATCATTAAAGAAACTGAGTTGGGTAATTGTGTTGAGGCTGGTTCTGAAACATTTGAAGAGGCAGCAAGGGGGAAAGAAGATATAGAAAGTGTGAATTTTGTTTATGGTTGGATTTTAATACTTCTTATCCTTATTTGTTTGATAGTTTTATTGATAATTCTTAGGAGTAGAAAATAACAAACCCTCTCAACTATAAATAATTTTCCTTCCCTCCTCCCCCTTCAACCTCGAAGGTAGAGGCTCCTCCCGAATTAGTGGGTTTTCGTCGGAATAAAATGGAGACGAAATTTAGTGGGCGATTACTAACTCAAAAAATTCCAAATAAAGAAGATTTTCACCAAAGCAGTTAATAAAAAGACTTAAAAACACCTAACAAATCAAAATAAAATGATAGCCTTGCCAAAAACACAAACAGAAGAATTAATTGATTTATATCAACAAGCTTTGACATCACTAATTGAATTCGAGAATCCTGAAATAGCATGTTTAGATATATCAAGTCCTGCATATATACAAATAAGACTTCGTATGTGTTACAGAGTAATTCATCCAGAAACAACACAAGCCCAATCAATGTCTCCAGAAGATTTAGCATCATATTATGATAAAGTAATTACTGCAAACACATCAAAATCTCGAAGACGTGCATTAGATGGATTTTTATCTGGTTAAACCCTCGGCGCTTTTATCTTCAATTTTCTCCTTGAGAAAGTTGTTTTTGCTTTTCTTGGATTCACATTCGGCAAAGTTGTCATATAATGAAATGACTGGTGATGTCGCTCCTCATGAAAAAAATCTTTTCTCTGCAACTTCGTCTCGTGTTTTTTCTCGCCCTTTATTTCGACAGAATTTTTATTTATCTTAACTTTTATCTCTTCCTTCTTAAAATTAGGAAGGTCAAATTCCATTCGAATCCCTTTATCTGAAATTAACATCAAGATAATAAGAAATTGGGATTTTTAAAATTTTTGGAAATGAAATTGACTCGCTGAGCTCGCGTATCATTGACGGCTCGCGACCCCGCTCAGTTATTAATAATAAATAAACTTTAGTCCTTCGCAAAGTCGCTCGTCAAATCTGACTCTGTTAAAATTTTCGCTAAAGAAAAATGTTAATGTACAATTATTTAATTGTGGGAAGATAACTTGTTTTTTAGTTAACATCTTTATAATTCGCGAACGTAAGTGAGCGCTAAATTACAACCAACCCATTAACAAACTTAATCCAACTAAAAACAACAAGATTCCTGCAACTAAATGCAATCGCTTGATATTTCTTTCTTTCCAACCCGAAATTTCATCAACTTTCTTGTAACTAAAATAAACAAATGCAACAATTATCAACATAGGCAGCACAAATATAAAATTATAATACAATACCCATGGAATTGATTTCATTATTCCTATTTCTGAAAGTAAACCAGAGGCAACAAACAATGGACCTGCAGTGCATGGAAGCAAAAATAAAGTAACTAAAATTCCAATAACAAAAGCTCCTTTAGTTGAAGCAATTCCTTTTATCATCATTTTCACTCTTGGACGAAAACTTAAAGGCATTTCAGTTGCAAAACTTCCGGGCTTGTAGTAAAAATAATCTTTAATATTTAATGCTCCCATAATCATTGAAAAAATCGCTAAACCATTATACACATAAACTGAAAAACCACTTATTTTTACAGTTAAAAAACTAAAAAACTGAATTAATAAAAAAGCATAAATTAAATAACCAATAAAAATGGCAGAAACAAACGCCAGTCCAGCATACAAAACTTTTTTTCTATTTTCAGGATTTTTAGTCAAAATAGTTACGAGAACAATTAGCAGCACAGCCATCTCGCATGGATTAACTGAATCTGCCAAAGCCAAACCAGTTATGCTTGTTAATAAAGATGTATCAATCACTTTTATTCACATCCTGTAAGCTGTTTTAATGTTTCAATACTTTGAACACCAGAATATTTCTCATCATTAATAACCCATGTCGGAGTCGAAGTAATTCCTAATTCAGTCAATGGTTCCCATGTATCAAAATTCTTAACATTCAAAAATTTATAACTGTCTCCAAATAATTCTTTTTGTTTAACACAAGCAAAACACCCTGTCTTAGAATACAAAACAGAATTCGCCCCAATACATTTAGCTAACTCACTATCAACATTCCCTCCACGATTATTCAATATATACCAAGCCAATCCAATTACCGCAACTACAATCACCAATGTAATAATTGTGTTCTTTTTCATAATTTAATATAAAAAAAGAATATTATAAATGTTATTGTGCAACTGGTTACATAATTAGCACTCACAGACTCGCAGGATAATTAAGAACCATAAAGTGAATTGGATTCAATTAATAATTATAACAATTGATAAAATCTGGAGTAACAATTTCTTAGCGAAGAGCTTTGGCAAAGCCAGGCTCGTAACCATTAATCTTTGCGAAGCAAGAAAAATCTTTCTCCTAGTGAAGAGCCGTGTGTCAAGCCGAGCGATTTCACGTTTGGGTTCTTCGGTATT
Source organism: Candidatus Woesearchaeota archaeon (assembly GCA_964466575.1). Lineage (GTDB taxonomy): Archaea > Nanobdellota > Nanobdellia > Pacearchaeales > GW2011-AR1 > PFCY01. The sequence goes on from CAYXNP010000005.1 coordinate 38,535, forward strand.
CAAATTAACAGGCGGAGTGAGGTCGGGAGTAGGCTCGTAGCCGATATTATATCAAACGTAGCGAGACAAATTCCCAAAACCACCTTAATCAAAAGTAGTAACACGCCACATAAATGTTTATAAATTAAAACAATGCTACTTTAAAATGGCTAATGGTGTTCAATCAGCAATTATTATTATTTTAGTAATCGTTGCACTTTTATTGATTGGCGTAGCAAGTTACGCAATTGGCGCCGGCGCAATTCAATTTTCAGACGATTCAGATGAAAACACAAAGTCAAATTCAAATTCTAATTATGACAATGAACTTGTTAAGCTGCAGACAGAATTGTTGGTAATGAAACTTGAGAAAACACAACAACCAACAATTAACCAACCTTACACTGATCCTTTCTACAATCAATATTCTGTTTCTGGATCTTACAAGGACAGCTTCAAAAATAAATGCGATGACATTGAAGAAGATATTGATGATCTCAGAGAGGATATTGACGACCAAGAAGATGATATTAGTGAATTGAGAACAAGGATAGATAATGAAACTGATCCTGTTAGAAAAGCTGAATTGCAAGCTGAATTAGCAGATTTAGAAGACGAACTTGATGATATGAATAATGATTTAGATGATCTTTATGACGACGAGGACGACGAGAACTGCTAAAGACTTATTCTTTTAATTTTCTATTAATTTAAATCTTGTTTAACAAACAAATAATATCAACTAACAATCAACAACAACCGACTTAGAAATTATTTTTGCATTAACTTTCTTTCTTGCGTAGACGAGCGATTTCACGAGTGGCACCTCAAAACTTTGTTTGAGTGAGGTCGCGAGCAGTGACAAAGTCAGACTCGAAGCTATCAATTCTCATTTAATATTTAGCACGCAAGCATATAAAATAAATAAGAATCCTATATTGAACTAGATTCAACCTCGACAATATGATAATAAATAAATCTACATTCACATTTTTCTCAGCGAAGAGCCTTGAGCTTGCTCTGGCTCTGAGTAATTAATATCGGGCAACTTGTTGCGAGTCAATTTAATTTAGAAATCAATAATCCTCAACATCAGTTTGCTCTTTTGGTTTTGGTTTTGGCTTCGGTGCTTCACTAGCTCCCGCAACTTCCTTCATATCTTCAGCAGTTATTGAGTTAATCATTTCCTTAAATTTTGAAAACTCCGCAGAAAGAATTCTTACTCCAGATTTCGTAAAGCCAGTATATCTTTCGCTTTTAACAAACTCTCGGATTGTCAAACCTTTTCTGCCGCCGAAATCATCAACACGAATTATGATGTCAGTTTCGTCGTTCTTTTTTATTTTCCCAATATCTTTTTCCATAATTAGAATTAATAACAGAGTTATTTAAAGTTTGTTGTTTTTAGAAATATAATTATTTCTCACTTCGTTCGAAAATTTATTGCGACTTCAAACCTGTAAGGCACCTACGGTTCCTTGACAATCAACCTCCCTTAAACTAGCAGGATTTTCCGTCGAGAAAAATAATAACAACCTATCTCAAAATTTATGGATTAACAATTTCTTAGCGGAGAGCCTTGAGCTTGCTCTGGCTCGAAGCCATTAATATTGCGTTAGCAACAAATTTACACATAAAAAAGGGTGAACCTATTTCAGGACATCACATATTCCAATAAATATAGAAAAATATTTAAGTGGAATTCAGAAGCATATTTTATGGAGATAGAAGAACTAAAAACATTAGAAGGTACTGAGCCATTAAAAAAAGAATGGGATTCTTTAGTAGAATTATCTGGAAATAATGTTTTTTCAGTATACGATTTCTTTAGAAGTTGGGAAAAAGCATACGGGGATTTAGCTCAAATGAAAATCCAATTATTATATGAGGATAGAAAACTCGTAGGAATCCTGCCTTTAGCCTCAGAAAATGGAGTTCTAAAATTCGCTACAGGTATTGATTATAAAGGAGTCTCTGATTACAATGATTTCATTGTAAATCCTCAATTTGAATTAGAAGCTTTTGAGCATATTAAAGATTTTTTATCTAGAGAAAAAATCGTTTTAAGAGAGATACCTCAACATTCTAAAACCCTACAACACTTTCACGGCGATTCAAGATTCTCTATTTCAGATTCATCAGAAGTTTCTTCTAAAATTCATTTAGTTGGAAGTTTGGAAGAATATTTATCTACAATAAGAAGTAGTTACAGATCTCTTTTTAGGAAACAAAAATCAAATCCGGACTTTTCATTTGAAGTATTGAGAGATAAAGGTCAGTTAGAAGCCTGGTTCGAAGAATTTGTCAAACTTCATCAAAGCTCTTGGAATAAACGTGGTCTGCCGGGTTGTTTCGCTGATGATGATAAACATAGAAGATTTAGAAATTTCCATGCTAATTTAAAAGATAGACTATTTCAAGATAATCACCTCCACTTCCAAAGATTAAGACATAAAGATGAAATTATTGCAATAGAATATTCTTTTATTGACAAAGATACTATGTACTTTTATCTTGGAGCAATGAATGAAAATTATAGAAATTTATCACCAGGAATTCTCATACAATTATTTTCTTTAAGAGAATCATTTGATCGTGGATTGCAGTATTATGACTTCTTAAGAGGAGACGAGGATTATAAACAAGGATTAAGAGCAGTTAAAGAACAAAATAAAACTATTTCTTCGGTTTAATCAATTCTCTGTAAAGCTCAATACTCTTCCTCACATCTTCATCTGTTGATTGAGAGCGATAATTATAAATTTCTAAAACTGGATGGATTAATCCTCTATTAATTCTATTTCTCAAAAAACCAAACAATTTTGTTAAATCTATCTTTCCAGTTTGTAGTGGTGCATGAAGATCTTTTTTTCCGTCATTATTATGAAGATGTAATCCAATAATATTTTGACAATGTTCTGCAATTTCATATACGTCAGATAATTTATTTACAAATGCATGGCCAATATCAAACCATAAACCAATATTAGGATAGAAATCATTTATTGCTCTTATTTCTTCTGGAGTTATAAACATATTACTGGGATAAGGGCCGTTTTCAATTCCAATTCTTATTCTAGAATTAGTATCATAAAGATGACGATAAATTTCTTGAACAGATTTTTTTAAAGAATGTAAATTTTCTTCCCTAGATTTATTTCTTTCCTTAAATCCAGCGTGTACAACAACATACTTTGCACCAATTTCTTCTGCTAAAGAAATCACTTCTTGAAGACCCCTCACTGCAAATGTTCTTCTTTCTTCATTACAACTGCTTAAATTATAGTAATCAGCCGGGTGATTCCCTACCTCAAAATCATCTCTTAAAGGAGCAAACGCATGAATTGAACTAATTTTTCCAGGTCTTTCTTTTAAAAATTTTCTGATTCCTTCCATTGCAATTTCAGGCATCCAACAAGTTAATTCATAAGAATCTAATTTAAATGTAGAATCTATTTGTTCCATTAAATGATACCCATCTAAGTTCCTTGCACTTACATCCTGTTTAAATAAATCTTCTAAATTTCTTGGACCCCACACATACTCAGTTGTTAATGATAAATTCATTTTGCTCTCCTTATAACATCTTCATAAACTTTAATATATTTTTCAGAGATTAAACTTATATCAAATCTATTTAATACTGATTTTCTACAATACCCTCTATCAATTTCATCAATCCTAGATAAATAACGAACCATCTCTTCTGCATCTTCAACCAAGAAACCATTTTTACCATGTTCGATAATTTCAGGAATTGCACCGCGTGAAAAAGCAATTACAGGTGTTCCACAAGCTAACGATTCTATAACAACTAATCCAAATGCTTCATTACAACTTATAGGCATCAAAAATGCATATGCGTCTCTGAAAAAAACCTTTTTTTGTTCATCATTTAATTCTCCAACATATTTAATAGAACTACCCAAATGAGGCCTAATTTCATTATCAAAATAATTTCTATCTTCGGAATCTGTAGGATCTTCACTAATATTTCCTCCCAAGATTAACGGCTTATTGGTTCTTTCCGCAGCTGCAATTGCATGATGCTGCCCTTTATATCTTGTTATTTGTCCAAGAGAAAAAAGATAACTTCCCGACGACAAACTAAAAGGAAATGATTTAAGCTCCAAACCATTGTAAACAACATATTGTGGATCTAAAAAATGATAATCTTGTCTTTGTGATTCGCTGACTGCATTAAAATTACATCCTTTAAAAAATTCTTTGTATAAATCTTTGTCCCAAAACCATTCTGAAGGCCCATGAAGAGTTGTTAAAAGAGGTTTATTAAGTGACTTATGAAATGAAAAAACTTTTCCTGTATGGTCGTGAACAATATCAACATCAGACGCATTTGCAATTTCGAGAACTTTAGAAATATGCGCTAAATTGTTAAATACTGCGTTTCCTGGACTTTGAAATTTAGAATCTCTTTTAATTGACGCCCAATAGCTTTCGAATAAAGAAGGAAGAACATTTGGAATTGAATTGTCACCGTCTGGTGCTATCACATAATTTTCTAATCCCATTAAATCATATTGTTCTTTCAAACCAAGAACTAATCTCTCAATTCCACCATAGGTCATATTTTTATTAAGATTTAAAACATTTGGTGATACTTGCAGGATTTTCATTTTATATTAAACATTTATTTAATTCGTCCATCACATCCAATGGATTGACTTTAACATTTACAACCTCATAAAACAATGGCCTCTGATGGGGAAATTGTATTTTTTTTGGAAAATCACTTAATCTAAATAACTCCCTTTCCATAATTCCTGATTCCAAAAATGGCATTATATATTTTTGCTGAGATGCAAAAGCATTAAACGCTTGTCTTTTTTTTGAGCTTTCTTCAAATAATAAATTAAACATATACTCCTCTTGTTTGTTTGGAATAAATCTTGAAAAGTTCTTGCTTCCACTATAATAATTATATTCTGGATATTCAACAACCAATGGTTTAATAGATGATTTTTCTCTGGCTAGATGTGATATCAAATGCAACGAATCATGATCTGGATGCCCCCCTTCAAATGCTGGACAAAATATTACTTCGGGTTTTTGCTTTTCTATTAATTCTCTAACTCTATCAACAATTTCTTCTACATGCCAAGCCAATCTTTGATCATCTACATTTGACAGATATATTTTATCTTCTTCAATTCCTAAAATACCTGCTGCTTGAATTAATTCTTCTCGCCTCATTTGAGCATAACTCATTGGAGAATCGCAACTATATCGTGGATAATATGTCAAATCCGAAGGTGCTCCATTTGTTACGCAAAAATACCAAACAGAAAATCCTAAATCTAAAGTTCTTTTAATCAAACCGCCGCAAGTTACTTCGACATCATCAGGATGCGCCCCTAAAAATAATTTTGCTGTTTCAACATAAGGAAATTCGTCTAATGCCATTTTATTCTTATTTGCACGCTCTTTTTAAACATTATTAAGTTGTCTTTTTATAATAGTATCATTAGAAGGTTTTATATACTTAAATAAAATCTTGAAAATTGGAGGATTTATGAAAGTCTTGCAATCAATCGGTTTGTATAATTTACCTGTAAATGAGAATGCAGTAGGAGGAACCGAAATGTTTTTGTATCAATTTGATAAAGAATTAATAAGAAGAGGAATAGATTCTCGAGTTATAACTTGGAGCGAAAGCCAACTTTACGATGATCCAGAAAAAAGAAGAGTTATTCCTTTTATGAATCCAGTCGGCAATGTAGAAAGATTTTTGCATGAACATGCAGAAGAGCCTTTACATATTCAAAGATATGCTGTTGAATTAGAGGAAATTAAAAGAGGAGGATATGATTTAGTCCATAACCATACTTCAAACACATTTAGATTTGGAAATATTATTGACATTCCAATTATCACAACAATTCATATGCCTCCAGAATCATTCTTTAATCCAGCAAGAGATAAAAAAAGATATCCAAATAATACTTTTGTTTGTGTGAGTTATGCACAAAAAGAATTGTATGACGAAGCTGGATTAGAAATTGATTATGTTATCCAGAATGGTGTTGATGAAGCAAACTTTACGCCTGCAGAAACAAGAGACAATTATTTATTAATTCTTGGAAGAGTTACACATGAAAAAGGAACTGATATCGCAATAGAAGCAGCCAAAAAAACAGGATTAGATTTAATAATTGCAGGAAGTGTCGACGGTGATAAAGACTCTCAAAGTTTTTTTAATGAACAAATAAGACCTTTTGTGGATGTGGATTTAAGTGATGAAGAAGATAAATATAATTCATATAAATCTTCAACCAAAAACAAAGGAAAAATATTTTATGTTGGAAGAGTTAATTTATTTCAAAAAATACCTTTACTCTCTCATGCAAAAGCTGTTCTCATGCCTTCACGACTAAAAGAAGGATTAAGTTTAGTTTCTTTGGAAGCTTTAGCATCAGGAGCCCCAATCATTGGATACCCCAGCGGCGGAATAAAAGAAGTAGTTATAGATGATAAAACAGGTTACCTTGTACATTCCTCTGAAGAAATGGGCGACGCTGTCCGAAATATTGGAAACATCCAAAATGATGCTTGCAGACAATTAGTTCTTGATAATTTTACTCTCTCAAAGATGGTTGATAAATATGTCAAACTTTATCAAAGTATCCTAAATTAATTTTCTAAAAGTTCATTATACGTTTCAAATGTTTGTTTAGCTACTCTATCCCAATTATATACTTCTATACATTTTTTTCTGGCTTGTAATCCAATTTTCTTTTTCAGTTTTTTATTAAGAACAAGTTTTTTTAGTGATTTTGCCATCTCTTCATAGTTTCCAACAACAAATCCGGCCGAACTATTTACAATTTCTTGTGGCCCGCCCGAACCTTTCCAAACAATTACAGGTTTTCCTGTTGCCATAAATTCAACTAAACTTAATCCAAATGTTTCATGAATAGACGGTATAACTCCCACATCTGCAACTTGAAACTTTTCTAAAAGTGACCTTCCTGTTTGATAACCATGAAATTGTGTTCTGCTTCCTAACTTTAATTCTTTCACTACATCCATAAGATATTTTACATCTTTTCCTTTTCCTGTAATCATAACTCTTATTTTATCTGCAACTTCTCCGGATAAGCTGTCAAGGAGAATTGGAACAGAATAAAGAATTCTATCTACGGCTTTGTCAAAATCTAATCTTCCGCAGTATCCTATAACAAAAGAATCTGAAGGTAGGTCGTGATTTACCAACAATTTTTCAAGATTTGCCATTCTTATAGGTTTAAAAAAATCTACATCTACTCCATTCGGAATAACCACTATTTTATTTCTAACTTCTCTTGGAATATCTCCCCCATAATAATCTCTATTAAACTCTCTTAATTGAGATTGAGAAACAAATATTGTTTTATCTGAATTTTCGACAGCAATTCTTTCTGATTCAATTCTCCATTCATTAAGAGGGTAATCTAAATCTTGCTCTCTAAATGCTACTGACATAGGTTTATCTAATTGATGAAGTTGTAAAACATATGGCAATCCTTTTTCTTTCAAAGCTTCTCCAGCTAAATGTGAAGACCAATAATGTGCATGAACTAATGAATAATCATCTTGTTTATCAGAAAAATATTCTAACACACTATCTGCATATTTCTGCATATCTTCTGGATTTCTCATGTCAGATTTAACAGGAAGATCAAGACGTATAAGATTTACCCTCGGACAAAGTATTTGGGGAGAAGGTAAATCTCCAAAGTTTGGAGTTAATATATCAATCCTTTTATGATAATCTCTGCTTAATTCTTGAGCAAGTTTAAACATATATTTGCCCATGCCTCCTTTCCACTCTTCTTCATATGGACTTTCCCAATGACATATCCACAAAATCTTTTTACTTTCTTTTGAAGGCATTTAAAATTCCCCCCCATATTTTTTGCATTTTGAAATTAACTCATTACAAAATCTAAATTCAAACAAATACACTTTAGAAAAAATACATTCATTCCCGGCGCCTCTGCCGTTTTGTTTCATATTTCTTTTGACACTTTCTCCCCCTATAAATTAACGAGTTTATTTTTTACAAACATATTAAAAATATTTATATTTTCGTTGATGAGAAAATAGTAAAAGAAGACTATTTAAAGATTATTGTTCATTTTGATAAGAGGTGAAAATGAACTGGCTCTTAATTTTATTATCGTTCCTTCCATTTGTATTGCTTTTATTTTTAATAGTTTGGCGAAGGTGGCCAGCACTTTACGCGATGCCATTAGTTTGGATAATTACTGCAATATCCCTATTTTATATTTGGGAGCTCAACATTATTTGGATTTCAGCGTCTTTCATCAAAGGAACTTTACTTTCTTTAGAAATAATGCTGATTATCTTCGGAGCTGTCTGGTTGATTGAAATCTTAAAAGTCAAAGGACAAATTAAATATTTTCAGTCTCTTCTTAGTTTTATTTCAGATGATGCAAGAGTTCAAGTATTAATAATTGCCTGGTTGTTTGGCAGTTTGATCGAAGGCGTCGCCGGCTTCGGAACACCTGCAGCATTAACAGCCCCTCTTCTCGTAAGTTTAGGATTCACTCCATTCTTATCTGTTGTTCTCGCCTTAATTGCAAATTCAACAGCAGTAAGCTTTGGCGCAGCAGGAACGCCAGTACTGCTTGGCTTGGGCGGATTAGGTTTAGAACGGAATTTCCTAGAACAGCTTTCAACAAACATCGCTTTAATTCATTTAATCGCAAGCATCATAATCCCATTAGCATTAGTCTACTTTATTGTATCATTTAAATCAGAGAAAAATAAATTCAATGATCTTTCTCCAGCAATTCCATTCGCATTATTTGCATGGTTGGCGTTTACTGTTCCTTATTTCCTAACTGCAAAATACATCGGCCCAGAACTACCTTCAATAATCGGAGGAATAACAGGACTAATAATCGTCTCGCTCGCCGCGCATTTCAAATTCCTAACTCCAAAAAAAATTATATCATTCAGCAAACATAAAAAACACAAATACCCTTTAAAACAAATTTCTCTTGCATTGCTTCCATATTTTTTAATTGTGATTCTCCTAACTTTATCAAGAACAATTCCAACAATAACAAAATACATTTCAAATATTTCTCTGTCATTAAATTCAATTTTAGGTGTTAACCTAAGCTACAAATTCCTTCCATTATTCACGCCGTCATTTTATTTAATTTTAACAGGAATAATTTGCATTTTCATTTTCAAAGCAGACAAAAAAGAAGTTTCTTCAACACTAAAACAAACCTTCAGCAGAGTAAAATATCCAACACTCGCATTAATCTTCGCTGTTGCGCTTGTTCAGTTGCTTTTAGTTTCTGGAAACGGAAATTCAAATCTTCAAAGCATGCCGTTGATTTTAGCAGGATTCTTCGCAGACACATTCAAAAACTATTTTGTTTTAGCTTCCCCATTTGTAGGAATGTTTGGCTCATTTTTAGCAGGAAGCAACACTGTATCAAATTTATTATTCGGAACATTTCAATTAGAAACAGCAAAAAACCTCGGAATGTCAGTAATAATAATTCTTTCATTGCAAGTCGTCGGCGGCGCAGTTGGAAACATGATTGCAATTCATAATGTTCTTGCAGCAGAAGCGACAGTTAATCTGCGTGGCGCCGAAGGAAAAATAATAAGAAAAACAATCGGCGTAGCAATTCTTTACGCATTAATTGCAGGAATTGTTGGTTGGATTTTAACGAATGTAATTTAGCACTCGCAAGCTCGTGATATTAAAAATAGAGTTATCAAAAGACAACAATTCAAAACGTTAGTTTTGAAGCCACTGATAATCGAACAAGCTAGACAATTTTAAAAAATAAAATAAATAATTAACCTAATTAAAACTCATCATCGTCAGAGTCATCTGATTCAGAATCGTCATCTTCATCGTCTTCATCTTCTTCAATTGTTTCGTCTTCTTCCATGTTTTATAACCCCCTTATGATTATATAATAAATCCCTTTATATTTTTTCTTTTTTAAAGCTTTCCCAACAAAAAATGTCATCTTTAAAGCGTAATAAAGTTTTAAAAAGAAAATTAAGCTTCACTAATTTGCTCCCTCCATAATGCTGAATAAAGTCCTTTTTTTTTCAACAAAGATACATGAGTTCCTTTTTCAATTATCTTGCTATTTTCTAAAACATAAATTATATCAGAATGATTAATTGTTGAAAGTCTATGAGCAACAAGTATTGTTATCAAATTAGGATTCGACTTGGATATTTCTTTTATTGTTTTTGTAATTTCCTTCTCAGTTAATGAATCCAAGCTTGAAGTTGCTTCGTCAAAAATAAGCAAATCGGGTTTCCTAAGTAATGCCCTGGCAATTGCAAGTCGTTGCCTTTCTCCTCCAGACAACTTCAAACCACCCTCCCCAATTTTATTGTTAAGACCTTTTCCTCCTCTTTCAAGAAGATTATCTACCGAAGCTAATTTCAATGATTCAATACATTCCTTATCACTCGCACCAGGTTTAACAAAAAGCAAATTTTCCCTCAAAGTTCCTGCAAACAATTGAGTGTCTTGACTCACAAGTCCAATTTTATTTCTTAATAATTCAAAGTCTATCTTAGTTGCATCAACACCATTAAACAACAATTTCCCTTTTGTTGGTTTGTACAATCCAAGAAGTAATTTAACAAGAGTCGTCTTCCCACTTCCACTCAAACCGACAAACGCAATAGTTTCTCCATTCTTAATATTCAAATTAATTTTATTTACAGATGGGTTGCCATTCGAAGCATAAGAAAAACTCACGTCATCAAACGAAATTGAATTAACTTTATCTATCGTCTTTGGATTATCTGGTTTTTTCTCTGGCTTTATGCTTAAAATTTCTTCAAGTTTTTCATTACTCGCCTTAGCTTCCTGATATTGGCTCACCACAATCCCCAATTCACCCAATGGAGCAAATAAAAAGAACGAATAAAAAAACAGCGACAAGAATTCTCCTAAACTAATTTGTTGATTATACAATAAAAACAACATTAAAAATAAAAGCCCTGCCCTCACTGCATTAACAATTGTTCCTTGAGTAAAACTTAACAGTCTAATATACTTAACCTTCTTCAATTCCAAACCAAGAATTTTTTCATTCATATTATTCAAGCGTTTAATTTCCTGATTTTCCAAGCCAAGACTCTTAACAAGTTCAACATTTCGAATTGTTTCTGTTGTCAAACCAGCAAGTTCAGCAGATTCCTTAACAATTTCTCTCTGAGATTTTTTTATTTTCTTGCTGATTGAATAAATAAAAATACTCATAAATGGAACTGCAGTAATGAACGCTGCTCCAATACTCCAATGAACATAAAACGCATAAATCAAAACGAAAAGCAATCCAACCAATGTTAAAAAAACAGTATTTATTGAACTCAGAATAATTGTCTGCGTATCAAGTCTCGCTTTTTGCAGCTTTTGAAGTATTTCTCCGCTTCTTTGGTCTTCAAAAACACCATAAGGCAGGGAAAAAGTATGAGATACAGCGTCGGAGTACATTTCTGTCCCAACTTTCTGTGTTATAACATTAACATAATAATCCTGAAAATTCTTCGCTACTCTAGAAACAAACGCTACTCCTATAAAAGCTAAAAGAAGTAAACCAACACCTTTAACAAAAGCTTCTTTAGATAATTCACCAGTTTTCAAAGCATAGTTATCAATAAGCAAACGAATAATCTGAGGATCCAGCAAAGAGAAAAATTGATTTATTGTCGCAAGCAGCAAAGCTATATACAAAATTTTCTTATGATTTTTCAAGTATTTCCAAAAATTAGATTGCGCCATATACTCACATAATAAAATAGTTTATTAAATGTTTACTAGGATAAGGCTTTGTTGAAAAAGTATGAATTTTTTGAGTTAGGTAAAATCTTGGCAATTCAAAATACGGAATAAAGGTGGGCGAGTAATTTCGTGATAAGGGTGTAAGTGTGGGAAGGTGGGCGAAGTTACGAGTTTTCGTCGGAATAAAATGGAGACGAAATTTAGTGAGCATTACTGACACAAAAAATTTCAGTAAGAAAATATTTTCAACAGAGCCCCAGGATAAATTATTTCTATAATTCTTCATCATAACAAATTTTATATATTCCAAAACCCATTAATATATTATGGTATACAATGAATTTCACCTTCCTCAACCAAAAGAAGAAAAATGCCCGAAATGTAATGGAACAGGCATCATTAAAGAACCAAACGGCAGTGTCCACGTTTGCTTCGATTGCTTAAATTCCGGAAGATTAGACGTCCATGATAAAAACATAAAGAGTTCTGGTTTAGACATCTGAATTATGTTGTCCTGGCCACTTTCCATCTAAAAAATCTATTTCAGATTGAATATCTCTTGCAACATCTTCAATAGCCCTATTTCCATCAACATAAGTTATGTTTCTTCCTTTATTCTTTGCCAACTTTGCAAAAGCTAAAAGATAATTAAATCTTAATTTATTTTGAAATTGCGCATCATCTTCAAATTTCTTTTCTTGCCTATCTGTTCTTTCCATACAAACTTCTACTGGAGTATCAACCAAAAAAGTTACATCCGGAACAAGCAACCCCCGATGTCTTTCAATCAAATCATTAATATCAATCCCTTGAGTAGCCTGATAAGCAATTGTAGATAAATCATATCTATCTGAAACAACGTTCTCACCATCCTTTATTCGAGGCAATATGTATTCCTCAACGTGAATTCTCCTATCTTCAATGAAAAGTCCAGCTAATTCTTCTGCCCTAGAATAAGGACTTGATTCTTCTCTTAAAACTTTTCTAACTCGTTCAGATATTTGAGAATCATATGGTTCTTGTGTTAACAAAACCACCAATCTATCTGCTAAAATTCTTGCCTGAGTTGATTTTCCACAGCCATCAATTCCTTCAAAAACAATAAATTTTCCTTTTCTCATTTTCTTCATATTTCAACAAATAATCTTTTTAAAGAAATCTGTACTGAAAAACATATTGATCCCTATCTCACAAAGATATTTATAATCAATGAGTATTAATTATATATGGAGACACTCAACACACTTATTCATGAACATCTCCTTCTTAGAGGACAACTTGATTATTTGGAAGCATTTACTTTGCTCGATGAAGAAAACAAAATTGAAAAGCTCTCCCGAACATTATCGAACATAAAATCTATATGGGATCCCCACGAAGAAAAAGAAGAAAAGTTTTTTACAAAACTCAGCAAATCAGGAATTGGAATTGAGATACTTAATGAAAAAATGCTCATAGAAGAGCATAGGCAATTAAGAGGGCATTGGGAAGTGTTAAATAAATCCTTAAAAACAAAAGATAAGAATAAAATATGGACAACATTGGACACAGACGGTAAAATGATTATAGAAAAATTCAGAAAACATATGGAAAAAGAAGAGAATTCATTTAGAAGAATATTTCTTCCATCTAATCCTCCGATAGATTTTAATGTATCGCATGACTAATCTTCGATTAGTCTTTCATCTCAATCTTTATATTAACTGACTTCGGAATTCTTAAACGCATAATATGATGAAGAACTTTTTCATTCGCCGGCAAATCAATAAGTCTCTTATGAATTCTCATCTCAAATCTATCAAACGTCGCAGTTCCGTCGCCACAAGGCGATTTCCGAGTTGTAATCTTCAACTTTTTTGTCGGAAGCGGAACAGGTCCATGAGGAATAATTCCTGACTTTTTAGCAACATCAACTATAGAATTACAAATATCATTAAGCATTTCAATATCAATACTATTTAACTTAATTCTTACTCTTGCCATTAAATGTAAATTTAAAATTAGTTTTTAAAGTTATTGATTGAGCACAGTAAACCTTAAATTAATATATTTACAATAAAAATGCTCGCCCACAATTTACCAATTATCATTATTATCAGGTGAATCCAGTTCACTTCATGATTCCAATTTATATCACGAGTTTAAGCGAGTGGTAATTTTCATTTAATTTGTCTTAAAAGAAATTAGAAAAACAAACCAAAGAATTAATAATCGCCCCTCTTCAATGCATCTAATTCTTCCATATCTTTTCTTAGCTTCGCCTCGATTGTCTTTATTTTATCCTCGTTCTTAAACTTATTAATACTTGCCTGCGCCTCTCTAATTTTTCTTTCTGCTTCCTCAATTTCTTTACTCAACGTAGCAGATCCTTTATTCATATCAGATAATTTTGTAACCCTAATCTCCTTGGGTTCAGAACCAAGTTTCCTTTTCATTACCATTTTGGAAACTAAAAAAATTACAATTCCTGTAATAAGTACTAAACCAACAACATAGTAAACTACAGAAGGAATTAAGGTTTTATTTCCCTCACCTGTTGATAATCCAGTTAATGGTGTACCTTCATTTTCTTCAGAGATTATTATTTCTTCAGTTAAATTCTGTTCTTCAGTTAAATTCTGTTCTTCAATTACTACTTCTGATTCTTTTGGAATTTGTTCAGATAAAGGAATATAATCATCAGGATACAATTCATAAACTAATTGTCCGCCTGTTTCCTGATTATCAAATCTCTCAGTAAGAACCTTTTTTCCAAATTTAGAAATAAAAATAATTATATCAACATTCTCTCCATTATTCTTATAAATAATTGAAGTAGTTTCATTAGCAGGGGAAACTTCCCTAGTTCTATTAATAAAATTACCCCCATTAGCTCCATAAAAAGAAAACATAATATCATGATTTGGTGCAGTTTTTACAATAATGTCTGTTGTTGTAGACGCCACAATCGGCAAAACAAACACCACAGCAAAGATTACAAACAACAAACCCCTTTTTATCATTATATAAAATAGAATCAAACGTTTTTAAACTTTATTATTAAATAAATATCATTTACTTATGCAACTAACAGGACAGCTATCTATTGCTTCTTTTATACATTCAGCATTTTTATCGCCGCCTTTTTTTATCTTGGCTTTGCCGTCTTTTCCCATTTCAAACACACTATTGCAAATCGCCTCGCAAAGCGCGCATCCAATACATTCATTTTCATTTATCTTAACCATATTTTATTATAACAAAATTCATTTTTAAAGTTTGTTAAGGAAAAATTTACAAAAATTAGCTCGCGCATAAATTCGCGAAATATTGATAATTATTAATATCTAAGCCCGATAAGTAAAGTGTCACAATTTATCGTCGTTTTTTAGTTAACCCAAAATTATTCACGAGCTTGCGAGTGCTAATTTATTTAGATAATAAATAGTCAAATAGAATTCGCCAGCGAATTTCAATTTCTGAGCGTGTCTAATAATTCATTACAACCATTTAGTTTATCGACGTGATTTCGTTAATTCGTTCACGCTTCCGGGAGGGTGGGCGGGGGAAGGTGGCGGGAATCGAAATCACGTCGGAAGAAAGCATTCAAAAAACATTATTTTTAGACACGCTTCCAATTTCTCAATTTTCATAAAAATATTGTATCGCTTTTAAATTTTCTTTAGTAAACTTCTCACCTAAAAAATTCCTAATTTCATCTTCGGTAACTTTAACATTTATATCTTTCAAAATCCTGCTAAGCAAAACCATATTTAATTTTCCCTTCGCTTCCAATTCATCTCTAAAAGACTCGTTAGTAATATCATACTTCAATTCAGCATCCCTAAACAGAGGATTATTTATTTCTTCATCAGAATAAAAAATAAAAGCAGAACTAACCCCTTTCCTCACTAACGGACTATAATCATGAGACAACGCAACATTAAATCCTCTTTCTGTTAAAGTCCTTGACAACATCAAACCCACAAATTGAACCCCGTCTCCTGCTTTTCCTTTAATAACAATTTTCTTAATCATTTTTGTACACCCCTAATTCTCCTTCTCCCAATTTCTCACCGGTTTCAATAATTTTATACTCTGACCTCAAATCAGTTATAACATCACTAACACCTTTTCCTAATCTTCTTGAAAAATTAATAACGCACGGAGAAATAACTTCAACAAATGAAAAACCTTCATGATTAATTGCTTGTTTCAAAACATCTTTAAAATGCTGCGGAAAAATATGGCTCGTCCTTGCATAAAAATAATTTTTATTTGAAAAAAGAATATCTTGCACATTCAGTGGTTCTTTTAAATTTCCTTGTGGTGTTGTAATTGTTTTGGCGCCCAATCTTGTCGTCGGTGAAACCTGTCCGCCTGTCATTCCAAAAACTTCGTTCGAATTGCAAATTACTGTAATATTATCGTTTCTTCTCGCAGAATGAACAAAATGCCCCAGCCCGATTTCTAATAAATCTCCGTCGCCAGAAATAACTGCCACATCTAATTTTGGATTTCCCTGTTTTACACCAACAGCCAACGGAATCGCCCGCCCATGCAAACCATGAACAGAATCTAAATCAAAATGCGCCGCAACTCTTCCAGTGCACCCAATTCCAGAAACAACTACAAAATTCTTTCCCTCTTTCTCAAGCTCTTCAAAAACATCAGCAGTCATATAAAAAAAACTATTAATCCCGCAACCATCGCACCATTTCAAAGGCAGCATTTCACTTCTAACAAATTTTTTTGAGCTCATCCTTTACCTCCTCAATAGAAATTTTACCGCCTAATAAAGAAATGCATTCAACATCTCTTTTCAAAAAGCCTTCAACTTCTCCTCGATACTGTCCATCATTCATTTCAATAACAACTATTTTCTCATAATTCTTTGCAGCTTCTTTCAATTCGTCCAAAATAGGAAACAATCTAATCGGCCTAAAAATCGCAAATTCGTCCTTTAATTCAGAAACAACTCTCGACGTGATTCCATAAGCAATCAACAACGTATCTGCACTTTTGTTTCCATAAAACTCATAAAAATTATATTTTTTAATAACAGCTAAAATTTGCTTCTTCCTATTCCAATACCATTCTCTATAACCCTCTGAATTCTTCGTATCAGGAATTCCATTTTTACTGGACAATCCTGTAAAATGACGTTTCAAATTTCCTAATGGTTCTACGATTCTTTTTTTCAATTCAATTTTCTCGTTCTTCAACTTTTCAAAATTAATTGTCTCTGCCATTCTGCTCAATATCCCATCACTCAATAAAATCACAGGCATTCTCGCTTCTTCAGAAGCATTAATTGCATGAATAGTAGTTTTGTAAAGTTCTGCAACAGAATTCGGATAAAAAACTAAACTTTGATAATCACCGTGGCTTCCGTGCTTTGCTTGCAAAATATCGCCTTGACTACCAACAGTCGGCATTCCTGTCGAAGGTCCAACTCGCTGACTATCTATTATTAACAAAGGCGCTCCAACCACATAGGCATAACCAATGCCTTCTTGCATCAAAGAAAAACCGGGCCCGCTTGTTCCAGTCATAGATTTGGCTCCAGCCAGCGACGCGCCAATACACATATTTATTGCAGCAATCTCATCCTCTACCTGCATAAACTTAACATCTTTCTTAAGAACAGCAAGCATTATATCAGACGCAGGCGTAATCGGATACGATGGATAAAACTTCAAACCAGCCCGAACTGCACCCTCAACAATTGCTTCATTTCCAGACATAAGTACATTTGACATCACAAAGAATAAATTAATTGACTTTTAAAGTTTGTTGATGATAACTATTTTATAAATCACTTCTTAAAACTTTCTGCAACCTAAAAACTATATTAACCCAGATTTACCAATTATCACCAGTATCAAAGTTGAATCAAATTCACTATATTATTCCTAACAAAATCCACTTATGAATTTTACAAATTTCTTCAAAAAAATTTATAAACTCTCCTTCCCAATAATAAATATGGCAAAAAAGAGGGGAATGTCAGAAAGAAAAGAAGCATGGTTTAGAATTATAGTATTAATCTTATCTGGAATTATATTAACAATTTGGAAAGTATTAGTTATTATCTTAACAATAATAAATTGGCTTGTCGTTGTTTTCTCTGGAAAAAGAAATAAAGGCATGGCAAACTTCTGTGAATACTGGAATACTGAAAGCTACAAATTCGCAAGATACTTGACATTAGTAAATAATGCAAGACCCTTCCCCTTCTCTGACTTAGAAAGAATAAGCAAGTTTGAAAAATAAATAAAGACGCCCTAGAAAGATATACCATTTTTTGTTGAACAAATCTGTTGATAGTATACCACATTATCAATTCGCGAGCTAGAAGCGAGTGCTAAATAAAAAAGTATATAACTGTCCTTAATTTTATTAATTCATGAAAAACAAATTTCTTTCATTTATCACAAAACCTTTTACAAATTTTATAGAAAGAAAAAAGAATCAAAGCAACCTAAAGAAAAAACTAAAATCAGTTCCGCGTTATTCTTCATTTAATGAAATAAAAAAGTTAGAAGGAGAATTAAGCTATTTTGAAAATAAACTGAACGACTACGGAAAAATAGGAATTATTCTTGGAGCAAGAGGTTCTGGAAAATCTGCATTAGGAATGAAAATCTTAGAAAACATCGCTTCAAAAAATAAAAAAGTTTTTGCGTTAGGGTTTAGAAAAGACAGATTGCCAGTATGGATAACCCCTATTGAAAACATAAACGAAGTCCCAAACAATTCTTTTCTCCTAGTTGATGAAGCAGGAATTGAATTTTCCTCGCGAAGCGCAATGAGTTCAGTGAATAAACTTCTTTCAGAACTGCTTTTAATCTCGCGCCACAAAAATATTTCAATAATTTTCATAACCCAAAACTCATCAAACATAGAAATCAACACATTAAGACAAGCTGACTATTTATTATTGAAACCTTCTTCACTTTTGCAATTAGATTTTGAAAGAAAAAAAATAAAAGAAATTTACAAAGAAGTTATTGAAATATTCAAAAAACACCCAGACAAAGACACAACATACATTTACTCTGATTCTTATAGAGGTTTTGTAAAAGTTCCCCTTCCTTTATTCTGGACTGAAGATTTGAGCAGAAGTTATAGCAAATAAAAGGTTAAATTAGGCTTATTTTCAATGTTTTACACCTGAAAAAGTATTTAAAATAGCGAATTTTCCCTATATAATGAGAAATGATAACCCCCGAATTGCTTTGGCGCAAATCAAGTATTTTGATATTAATGAAAAAAATAACCTGGATAAAATAATTGAATATATTAAAAAAGCTAAGAAAAAAAAAGCTGATATTGTGTGTTTTCCAGAAACTTGTGTTTTAAAAGATAACCACCTGGATTTAAATCATAAACTATTGATTAAAATTAAAAAAGAATGTAAAAAACAGCAAATTTGGTGTATTATAACCGACGATTTTATGTATAAAGACAAACAATATAATATGTCTGTTTTGATTAATAGAGAGGGCAAGATTAAAGGCAGTTATAAAAAAATGAGACCTTATGCTGAAAGAAATGTGACGCCCGGATATAAAATAAGAGTTTTTGATACTGATTTTGGAAAAATAGGAATTGCAATTTGTTGGGACTTGGCCTTCCCAAGTTTTTTTAGAAGCATGAAAAAATCAGGAGCACAGATTATTTTTTGTCCAGCCCAATGGGCATACGAAGAAAGAGCACATAAAGAAGACCATAGTAATAGAGAATTAGCTATAATAAAATCTTTAATTTTAACAAGAGCTTTTGAAAATCTGAGTTATGTTGCTTTTTGCAGCCCATGCAGATTAGAGCAAAAAGATTTAATTTGTTATTCAGCAATAGCATCGCCTCACAGAATAATTGAAGAAATCCATAATGAAGAAGGTCTTATCTTTGCTGACTTGGATTTGAAAGAAATAGATAATTTTAGGAAGATTTATCCTGGGAAATAGGTTCCACTTTCGATTTAAGCAAATCTAAAACCTCGCCAACCAACATTTCTTTTTCTTCTTTGAAAAAATCTAATGAAGGCTCAGAATTTATTTCTAAAGCATACCAATTCCCATTATTTTTCAAAAAATCAATCCCGCAAATATCAATCTTGCAAACTTTAACAAGTTTATTCGTTAGTTTAATAATCTCGTCGTCCAATTCAAATTTCTCAGATTTTTCTGCATACATTCCTGTTGCTTTCCAGCCATAACCAATTTTTAATGCAGTCTGAACAATCTTGCCTCCAATAACAGTTACACGATAAGCATGTGACTTGATGTATTGTTGTGCAATTATAGGAAGCCGTTCCAATCCACGCTCATAAAAACTTTTTATTATTTGAATTGCTTCTTCCTTAGTTTCTGCTTTTTTTACAAATTCTCCTTGCTCTCCAACAACTCGTTTTAAAATAATGGGTTGATGATTAAAATCAGTAAGTTGTTTTTTTACAGAATTAAAATTATTTGAAAGGAGCATTGTTTCTGGAGTGGGTATATCTGCTTTTTTACATTTCAAATAAAACATCCATTTGTCTTCGGTATAAAAATAAACCTTGGAATCGCTTGAAGTTTTTATTCCAAGAAATTCAGCCATTTTTACAATTTCTTGCGCCAGCGCTCCAGCTGTGTTATTAAAAACAATATCGCATTGTTTTATTTTTTCTTCAAGTTCGATAACAGACATATTTTCAGAAACATTAATCATAACCAATTCAAGGTCTTTGTCTTTCGCAACCTTCAAGAATAATTCTTCTTCTTCAGTTGGGCTTTGGCTTCCGAATATATATCCAATTGTTATTTTTTTCACAAGAATAGAAAGTTTTTTAGTTTATAAAATTTTATATTAAGAAGGTTCTGTTGAAAAAGTATGAATTTTTTGAGTTAGATAAAATTTTGGCAATGCAAAACACGAAAGAGGGTGGGTTTTCGTCGGAATAAAATGGAGACGAAATTTAGTGGGCGATTACTGATACAAAAAATTCCAAAGAAAAAATATTTTCAACAGAGCCTATTAAGAAAATAATGGACAAAAACGGAAAATTTTAATCAACTCCGTCTTCAAACTTAAGCAAATGCCTGTTTTCCCAATCTTTTTTCCTTTCTTCAGAACACTTCGGACAAAACTTTCTTTTATATTTTGGATTATAATTATAAGTAAATTCTTTCTTGCACTCCTGGCAATTCATTGTTTTTTCCATTTTGATTATAAACGCCCCCACCGGGATTCGAACCCGGGTCACCGCCGTGAAAGGGCAGCATTCTTGGCCTCTAAACTATAGGGGCTGAGCGATGTTCACGAGTATTGCCTCAAAACTTTGTTTGAGTGGGCTCGCGAATCAAGCGATGTTCACGAGTCTCCCAAATCACTTGATACGAGTGGGCTCGCGAACATATTGAAGGAAGATAAATTTAGTTTTTAAAGATAACTACTCCATTTATCAAAGAGCAAAGAATTTAAACTTCCTTAGATTTATGAATTAATGAAAAGACAGAAAAAACCAATTATCGCACTTGCTCAAATAAAGTATTACGATACTTCTAAAGAAAGCAATGTCGAAAAAATTAAGAAATTCATCCGCTTGGCAAAAAAGAAAAACGCCGATATTGTCTGCTTCCCTGAATCCTGCGTCCACAAAACAATCTTTTTCAGCAAAAACCACAAATTAATAAACGAGATAAAAGAGGAATGCAAAAAAAACAAAATATGGTGCATTATAACTGAAGACTTAAAAATCAGAAAAAAATTATACAATACTGCATTATTAATAGACCGCAAAGGGAAAATCAAAGGACATTATAAAAAAATTCATCTTTATGGGGATAAAACAAAAGCTGGAGAAGAAATCAGGGTTTTCAAAACCGACTTTGCAAAAATTGGAATTGCAATATGCTGGGACTTGGCGTTTCCTAATTTATTCCAAAAAATGAAAAAAAATAACGCCCAAATAATCTTTTGTCCTGCACAATGGTGGTATGACACAGGCGCGCACAAAAAAGACCATCAAAAACATGAGTTAAAAATATTAGAATCATTAGTTAGAACAAGAGCTTATGAAAATGTCTGTTATCTTGCAATCTGCAATCCAGTCGTGAAATCAAAACAACAAATATCTTATACAGCTATCGCCTCACCGACGAGAATTCTTTCACAAATAGTAAAAAAAGAGGGATTAATTACAGCCAAAATTAATCTAAATGAAATCAAAAGGATTGAAAAAATTTACAAAACCTAATTTTTCTTCGCAGCCTTTTTCAAAAAATTAACAAGTTTTTCTGCAAGTATTTCTCTTTCGCTGCCAAAAAAATCAAAACCCGGCGCAGCATTAACTTCAAGAGCAACCCACTTCCCGTTTTTTTTTAAAAAATCAATCCCGCAAATTCTTATATCAACAAATTTCATCATTTTTTTAATAATCTTTCTAAGTTCATTATCAATAGGAAACTTCTTAAATTTGGTCGCATAAACACCTGTTGCCTTCCACATTTTATTTTTCTTCATCGCTGTTTGAACAATTTTATTATCAATAATCAAAACCCTATAACTCGGTGAAAGAATGTATTCTTGCGCAATTATCGGAAGTTTTTCACTTCCCTTCTTCCAGAATTTTTTAATCAATTTTTCTGCCTCTTTCAAATTTTTTGCTTTTTCAACATATTCGCCGCAAGTCCCTGAAACTCGTTTAAGTATCACAGGCCATTCTCCAAAATTATGCAGCTCCTTTTTTGCAACAGCAATATCTTCTGACAGCAAAATCGTCTTAGGAGTTGGAACACCATGCTCTTTACACTTAAGAAAAAACATCCACTTGTCCTCAGTATAATAAAACGACTTTGAAGTCTCAACCATTTTTTTCCCTAACTCTTCAACTGTTTTCTCAGTTTCAATCACAAAATCGTCCCCGCTTGAATTATAAATAACGTCGCAGGAATTTATTTTTTCTTTTAATTCTTCTTCGCTGCTCCAATTTGAAGTGCTTATCAAAACCGGAATTACATTTTTCTTTTTCGCAACTCTCCGAAAATAAATTTCATCCAATCCCAATCTCCGTCCACTATACAAATATCCTATCACCACTTTTTTCATATTAAATTAAGCAAACCATAATTTTTAAACCTATATAAATAATGGCTCTGTTGAAAAAGTATGAATTTTTTGAGTTAGCTAACTTGTTGGAAAACTCAATGAACGCGAAGGGTGAGTTGCCTGTTGGAGACAGGCTTTAGTGGGCGATTACTAACTCAAAAAATTTCAATAAAAAAGATTTTCAATAGGGCCTTATCATAATTATCCCAAGTCCTTTCAAAATATACAATTTATAAATTAGTCTTTCCCATATATAATATGAGAAACAAACCAGGCAAAAAAGGCAGAGGAAAATCAGACCCAATAAAACAAAGAAAAACTTTCCCAAGCATAGTAATAAAAGTAATAGATGAATCAGACATAATCCTGGAAATCCTCGACGCAAGATTCATTAAAGACACTCGAGACATAAAAATAGAAGACTATATAAAAAAACAAAAAAAAATCTTAATTTATGTTTTAAATAAATCAGATTTAGTTGAAGTAAAAGATTTGAAAAAAGAATTAGAAACTGAAAAAATTCATCCATTCGAAATCATCTCATCCAAAACAAGAAAAGGAAGCAGAGAATTAAGAGATAGAATAAAAAGAGAAAGCAAAAAAATCAGCGCTCAACGAATTTATGTTGGAATAATCGGCTACCCAAACACTGGAAAAAGCTCAGTAATAAATATTTTAGTCGGCAAACATTCTGCAAGAACAGCCTCGCAATCCGGCTTCACAAAAGGAATACAAAAATTAAAACTCTCAGAAAATGTCTACCTTTTAGACTCGCCTGGAGTAATCCCTATTTCCGAATATTCTTCAATAAAATCAGAAGCTTTAGGAAAACATACAAAAATCAGTGTCAGAACTTACGACAAAGTCAAAGATCCAGAAATGCAAGTTGCATATTTAATGAAAGCTGCACCTTCAAAAATAGAAAAATTCTACCAAATTAAAGCAAATGGCAACTCAGAAATATTAATCGAAGAACTTGGAAGAAAAAAACACATAATAAAAAAAGGTGATGAAGTTGACGGCGATAAAGTCGCAAGATTAATTCTAAAAGATTGGCAGGAAGGCAGGATTTATTGAGAATGTTTTTTATGTCAATTATGTTAACTCAGATTTAATACTTATCACTATTACACTTTAATCTAAACACATTAAATAAAAAGAAGTTTATGCATTCACATAATCTCTCTGTTCGTAGAGTCGTGCGTCTAGCCGACTCGGAGCCTTCCCCACAATTTCTTAACCACATTATCCCTGACAAAATTTTTTGAAAATCATCAACAAAAATCCAACATTATTATTTAACTAACTGCCAAAGTTTTTTTCTTCTAACTTGTCCAGAATCATCCTTAAACTCTCCATCGTAAACAACCCTATACAAATATCTTTTTCTTATATTAGAAATCTCATCAAAAACTAAAACAGGAAGTTCTAATCCTTCTTCATGATTTTGAGCGTAAACAACTCCATTAACAGAACAAAAATATTCTAATCCTTCCATAATTTAACAATAAAATGAATATTATAAACTTTTCTCTAACTTCTTAACCATATATTCCCCTTCTTTCTTATATCCTAACTTTTTATAATATTCCCGCACACCAACGCCGGAAATCACTGCGATTTTTTTAAAACCATTTTCTCGGCTAATCTTCTCAGCTTCCAACATCAAACGTTTTCCCAACCCACGATGCTGAGCAATTGTAGAAGTTGGCTCACTCCCATGTCGGGGACGCAAAAGGGTGGGGTGGGCACCCTTAAAAGATTCACCTAAATCAAGAGCCTGTCCATAAACATGAAGTTCTCTAACAATCGCTTTATCATTTGTTAATCTTAATCTCAACAATCCAAAAAGTATCCTATCCTTATCTATAACTTGCAAGAATATTTCACTTCCCCCACTGGCTTTGTAGTTAACTCTATCTATTTCTAACCGAGCCACGCGAGGTAAATTAAACCCAACCTCCCTCATCCGAATTTCTTTAACATCAGAATTATCCTCTCGAAGTTTTTTCTCAACCTGACTCCTCAAACCAATATCATCACTTCCAGCAACTAACTTCTCCGGTGGAATCTCACGCATAACTCTCATAACCCGGCAATACTCTGGAATCAATTTAATCATCTCCTCAAGAACATCCCGCGTCTGATTTTTATCATAAGGTTTGTAGCCAATCTTCTTCCAATTTTTCTCTAACGCAGAACCTTTAATAACTTGACAAGGATAAATTTTAATTTGATCTGGCTTAAAATCCTCGTCGCTAAAAACTTTTTTAAACAACCTCAAATCTTTTTTTGGATTAGAAAAAGGCAAACCAGGCATAATATGATAACCAACTTTAAAACCTGCGTCTTTCAATCTCTGCGTCGCGTCAACAACATCTTTAACTGTATGCCCCCTATTTATCTTTTTATAAATTTCATCATCTAAAATCTGAACTCCCAATTCAACTCGCGTACATCCATAACTCAACATTCGCTTAATCTCTCCTTCAGAACAATTATCCGGCCGATTTTCAATACAAAGCGCAACGACTCTATGTTTTGATTTCTCATTCAGTTTTTTTGCTTCCTCTAAATTTTTTGATTTCTTTATATTTTCAGTGCCTCGCGATGCGTATGCGTAATCGCCATTCAATAAATCATAAGTTGTTTTAATAACATACTCCTGATATTCAATATCATACTGCATAAACGTGCCTCCAAGAATTATAACTTCAATCTTGTCAAGAGGATGATTCATTTCTTTTAAAACTTTCATTCGCGCATTAACCTGTTTTTCAACATCGTAGTTCAAAGCCAACGCCCGCATTATCGCAGGACTTTTATTAGTATAACTTTGCGGAACATCGTCGCCCCCAGGACAATATAAACATACTCCATGATCGCACTTTCGCGGTTTCAAAACAACAGTCAAAACAGTCACGCCGGCCTTCGAACGAACTGGCTTCTTTACAATTCCTTCTCTCAATTCTTTCTGAAGAACTTGTTGATTTTTTATTTGCATGTAAATTGTAGAACAATAATACTTTTAAAGTATTTTACTATGAAAAATCATGGAAACCAATGAACCAGAATTTGAATCGGGACCTTTCACAACAGAACAAGCCAAAAATATACATGAGATTCTCAAACAAAAAAGTCTCGCAGATAAATTTTTATTTAGAAAATCATTAGATGAAAAATATGGTTTCCCTTTATTTTGGGCTTCATTAGAAGTAAAAAACATAGATTGGAATACCATTTATTCTCAATTAGAACTTGATTATCCAAATGCTAGAGATGTCGACTCTTTTATATTAAGAGTAAACCAAATTCCGCAAATTCCATGTGAAGGAGTTGTAA
This sequence comes from Candidatus Woesearchaeota archaeon, assembly GCA_964466575.1. Classification (GTDB taxonomy): domain Archaea; phylum Nanobdellota; class Nanobdellia; order Pacearchaeales; family GW2011-AR1; genus PFCY01. The sequence continues at coordinate 64,738 of CAYXNP010000005.1, forward strand.
CTGAAAAAAACCTTTTTGTGAGTCGTAACAGAATTCCAATGATTGGTCCGGGTTTACTTAAAATGGTTCTTCCATCAGAAAGAAAGTTTGAGATTGATTTCTCTAGTGGAATTAATCAAGAATCTATTTTAACAAATAATATAGAAAATTATTTTGATGCAACACTAAATGGTAATACCTATCACTTCTCTAGAACTAAAAGCGGTGTATATGAAATAATTCAGTATGTTTCACACGGCGAAACTTTAGAAACTTCAAGTCTTGAAGAATCAGTCGAGCAAACACTTTAAAAAGTTCACCCCCAAATAAAATCATGATAAACCCGCACGACTATCACATCCTTTTAGCAGAAGACGATGATTGGCTTCGAGAAACTTTTTCAATACTTCTTGAAAGAAAAAGATTTGCCTGCACACTCGCAAGAGATGGAAAAGAATTATATGAATTAGCTAAATCAGAAAAGTTAAAACAAATTGAAAATCTCGTTATTGTTTCAGATACAGATATGCCATTAATGGATGGTGATCGGGCATGTAAAAAATTACTTGAAGAATTTCCAGAGATATATCAAAAAAGAATTATCATAGGGATGTCAGATAACCCTGAAAATGAAAAACATTGGAAAGGCATTGAAGTATGGCAGTCATTCATATACAAAGGAAGTGAAATTGCAAATCCATCTAGCAAAAAAAATCTCGCTGAATTAGTTTTCAATAGAATGAATACAACTCAAGTAAATTCCGGATTTTACATAAATCCTGACGGAACATATAGAAAAAGTGTAAATCAAGATTAATACAATTTATTTATTCCGTTAATATCGCCGTCTTCCAACGTTCTTGCTTTAGTTTCTCCTTCACTTCCATAACCATACATTGTCATCTCACTGCAAACAGAATCATATAAATCCCCTAATCCGACACTGTGTCCAAGCTCGTGAGTTGCAATTGATTCAAAATCCATTTTTGCAGTTTCAATTAATGCGTTCTCTGTCCATTCAAAATCAACATCATCATAAACTTGATCCCACTCGACTAATTCCCTTCCTTGCGGAGGTCCGTAAAAAATCCCCCAAACAATTGTTACAGCAATTGCTCCGTCGCTTCCAACATCAGCGAAGTAAACTTCATTTTTTCCATCAGTTGAAGAAGTGTCTGCTCCGTCGACAACCCCGGCAACTTCATTTCCAAGAATATTATAACTGGATGCGTCTTCCCATTTTTGAAGATCATAAGCTAAATTACTTCTAACAAAAGAATCACCTAATCCGTCAAGATTATCTGTATCAACAATATAACTTTCTGGAGTTCCTTTCCATTTTGCATCCTTCGCTAAAAAAGTATAACAGCTTGAAGTTCCGCTTCCTCCACCACTTCCAGGTCTCCCAGGAACTCCTCCTCTCGCGTATACACCTTTATACTTGTAAATTGCATAACCTTGAACAACTTTTCCGCTTTGTGCATCAAAAGAATTTCCTAAATCATACAATCCCGGCGCGATTTCAACTGCATGAGCCGGAACATTAACAACAGCTTTTCCATTCGCGCTTGCAGACTTAAATTCCGGAATAGCCATAACAAATGCGATTGATAATATAAAAAAGGTTAATATTGTAAATATCTTTTTCATTAAATTTAACAGTTGTTAAAGTTTAAATAATCTTCTACATATTCTTATCTTAAATTTTTATGTCATTATAAAGTAATATCAATTAGGAATATTTATAAAGAACAGTTCGCCTTTAAAAGAATGGTAAGAAAAAAAGTAACCAAAAAAAGAATAAGTACAAAAAATCCTAGACCAAGAATTGATGTAGCTCTTATAGTTATGCATGAAGACAGAATATTACTGGGAGAAAAAAGAAAATCAAAAAGTCAGGGAAGATGTTGGGATTTTCCTGGTGGAGCAATAGAATATGGAGAATCACCTCACACAACCGGATTAAGAGAAACATTTGAAGAATCAGGAATTCGTGTAAGAATAATCGACGAAGAACCTTACTCTGTCACAAGTGATATGATTAAATCAGGTAGACATGAAATAACACAAGTTTATAGAGCGATACCAGAACCAATCGAAAAATATCATCCAAGACTAAGAGAACCAAATAAATTTCACCAATGGGCATATTTTCCTTTAGAGGAACTTCCTTCTAAACTTTCTATAGGAGTTCAAAACTTCTTAAAAAAAGGATATAATCCATTCAAATAAAATAATAAACCCTCTGATTATTTATGTTTGCATTATATAATCTATTAAAATAATCTATTTAAAGAGTTTATTATTTCTATAAAAATGAAAATCGGAATAATCGGCGGCTCGGGCTTGGACAATCCAGAACTTCTTCAGGATTTTCACGAGATAGAAATTGAAACACCCTTCGGCAAACCATCGTCGCCATTAATAATTGGAAAAATAAAAAACGTCGAAGTAATAATAATTTCCCGGCATGGACGCAAACACGAAATCCCACCATCACAAGTCAACAACCGCGCAAACATATTCGCGTTAAAAGACCAAGGCTGTAAAAAAATCTTATCAACAACTGCCTGCGGCTCTCTCCGTGAAGAAATTAAAAGAGGAGATTTTGTAATTTTAGATCAGTTCATCGATTTCACAAAACACCGGCAGGTAACTTTCTTTGACAAATTCGAATTTGGTCCAATCCACAGACCAATGTCAAAACCATTTTCAGAAAATCTTCGTAACAGATTAATAAACTCATGCAAGAAATTTAATTTCCCGCATCACGAAAATGGAACAGTCATAACAATTGAGGGAAATCGATTTTCTACAATCGCTGAAAGTTATATGTTCCAACATCTCGGAGCAGATGTAATAAATATGTCAATCGCTCCCGAATGCATTTTAGCAAATGAAGCAGAACTCGAATACGCAACAATCGCAATGTCAACTGACTACGACTGCTGGAAAATCGACGAAGCTCCAGTAACATGGGAAGAAATCCTAAAAGTTTTCAACGCCAATGTCGAAAAAGTCAAACAAGTTTTAATAAATACAATTGAGTCTTTTGCTCAGGAAGATAAAACTACTCCCAAAAAGTTGGGGTCGAAGATTCTGGGAGGGGTGGGCACTGATGTTAGATTCGCTGAGATAAAAAACAAAATAAGAACAATTCCAAACTTCCCAAAACAAGGAATTCAATTTAGAGACATTACAACTTTATTAAAAGACCCAGAGGGGCTTAAACAAGTAATTGAAATTTTCCATGAAAGATACAAAACTAAAGAAATAGATATTGTCGCAGGAATTGAAGCAAGAGGTTTTATCATTGGAGCAATTCTCGCTGAAAAATTAAATCTGGGTTTTGTCCCAATAAGAAAAAAAGGAAAACTCCCTGGAGAAACTGAAAAACAAGATTATCTTTTAGAATATGGAATTGACACTGTCGAAATCCATAAAGATGCAATACTGCCAAACCAAAAAGTCCTGCTCATCGACGATTTATTAGCAACAGGCGGAACAATGTCAGCTTCATGTCAATTAATTGAAAAACTCGGCGGCCAAATTGTAGAATGCGCTTTCATCGTTGAATTGCCGGAATTAAAAGGCAGGGAAAAACTCCAAGGCAAAAAGCTTTTTAAGATAGTAGAATTTGAAGGTGAATGAATCAAAACCAAAAAAAAGTCTGGGACGCAATTGCGCCGGAATGGTATGAATTCAAAGTCGGTAAACCATCTCCTTTTGTTGAAGAATTTTTAGGAAAACAAAAAAAAGGCTCTAAAGTTTTAGATTTAGGCTGTGGCGCTGGACGGCATTTTTATAAAACTAAAGCAGAAATTTACGCCGTCGATTTCTCAGACGAAATGATAAAATACGCAAAAAAACATGCTTCCAAGTTAAAATTCAAAAACATAATATTCTTCGTCGCTGAATCATGGAAACTTCCATTTGAAGACAATTTCTTTGACGTCGTTTTATTAATTTCAGTTATGCATTGCATTCAAACAAAAGAACATAGGCAGCAAACATTAAAAGAAGCTTTCAGAATTTTAAAATCCGGAGGAAAAGTTTGGCTTTCAAATTGGAATAAAGAATCCAGCCGTTTCAAAAACAAAAACAAAGAAGACATCGTAAAATGGCGCGACAAAGGAGAAAGATTTTATTATTTCTACACAGAAAAAGAACTTCAAAAAGAAATTGAAAAAGCCGGATTCAAAATTCTATCTCAAAAATCAAAGAACAGCAACGAGATGACCCATCACAGCATTAGTTTTCTGTTGGAGAAGCCTTAAATTTCCTAGTAGAACAATCTGCCCTAATAGCCTCATTCCATAAACCTTCAACCATTCTGTCTCCTCCATCTACAAGCTCTTCTATGAACTCCCCGTCACTTTTTGCATAATTAACTTTCTCAGAAACAGGAATAGAACTCATTTCCTTTCTAATTTTATAACTTTCATAAAAGTTATTTTCTCTTGGAACATATTCAAAACAAACTCTTGGTCTCATAATTTTACAGAAACCCATAGTTAATAAACTTAATTATTGAAAAACAAAATGTGGTATCCGAAAATTAGTTCTCAAGGCTGATATTAATCAGTCTATGAAATTTA
>CAYXNP010000006.1:0-28472 GCA_964466575.1 Candidatus Woesearchaeota archaeon
TCGCTTAAGGAAATTATTAACGAAGAAATTCAAGCGATAGCGGAATTTCTGAGCAATCATTCTCGCGAATTCGTGAGCGAGCAAATTAATTGTAAAGATGTTAAGATTTAAGGTTTACTTAACAAATATAGGAGTATTTAGAAATGAAATTTATGGTGAGTAAATATATTAATCCCAATAACTTCTTCTGTAAGTAGTGCTTGACAAATAACGCTCAGAACTTGTTTCAATTAAAAAACCGTTGCTGTCGTATTTTTTGCTGTTGTATGAATAGCCCGTAGAATAAGGGCTGTCATATCTTAATTCCAAATCATATCTTGGACCGCCATAATAATAATCTTTTCCCGAAGTTGAGCGATAACTCAAAGAAGATTGATATCCTGACGGCCTTGTATAACCATAACTATTGTAAGATGTGAAACCAAATGGCTGGTAATAATAAGAGTGTCCGAAAGGCCTGTTGTAAGATGTTGCGGTTGAATAAGTTTCCGAAGCATAGTTGCCGCCATTGTATCTATAATTATTGCCATAATAACCTCCATAGCCTCCATAATAAGCGCTGACTGAAATTAAGGACAAAGAGATTAAAACAAATGCAAAAACGGAAATAAGGAATATTTTTTTCATGTAAATAGATAATATTTGAATATTTATAGATTATTGTTTTAGAGTGAGAGAATAAATTGTTCGTCTTCGACGAAGATTGGATTGAATTTTGCCTGACCTTGTCAAGGCAAAATTTTCGGGAAAAAGTTAATCCAAAAAGATTAAGATATATGTTAATTAGATAAATGACCTTGTAATCTTAAATTATAAAAAACCTACCAAAGTAATAAGTTAAGATCAATTAAAATTAAAAACATCTTAATCACTCCAAAATATATTTTATAGATGCTATTTTAATTCCTGTAAGCAAGTGGTAACCAAGATTTATATAGAATTGGATGCTGTGAAATTTATGGTGTCAAAAAAAGGTGCTTTGGTTGTAGTTGTGATTTTAATTTTTATGCTGCCGTTTATCGTCGGTGATATTTTTATTAATGAATTTACGGTTGACCCTCAAACAGATTGGGATTCAAGTGGAAGTACTACATCTTCAGATGAATGGTTTGAATTATACAATGGTGGAGGAAGTGATGTTGACTTATCAAACTGGAAGATTGTATTAAATGATACATCTGATGAAGAAAAAATTTTGGCTGGAAATATAAGTGCAGGAGGATTCTTTGTTATATTAAATCCAATAGGAAGCCAAAATAATGAGGGGCAATTAGTTTTATATGATAATTTTGGAACAGAAATTGATAGAGTAGCTTATGATGATTTTGATGATGGAAATATAAGTGATAATGCTCCTGATGGAAATGCAAATAATGTCAACAATGAATGTTTGTCAAGAATAATTGATGGACAAGATACAAATGTAGATAGTGTTGACTTTCAAAAAGGAAAGTGCACCTTTAATTCAACAAACAATTTAACAGAAGAAATAAACACGACAGTTGAGTTCGGAGAAAAATCTGTGAGCTCTTCCTGTATTATCAAAGGAGAAAACATAACTCTTTACGCGAACATAAGCCACAGCGATCCTGTTGGAGTAACATTCAGCGTAGACGACAATGGGGTGTGGCAGAATTTTTCTGGAGTTTTCACACTTAATGGAATAGGAAATTATTCTTCTGTTGTTGATACGTCTTCATTAAATCCTGGAAACCACAATTGGACTGTTTTTGTTAAAGACATTGCAAATCAAACTCATCAATATGGTATTGAAAATTTTTATGTAAATTCTTTAACTGATTTGGAAATTTTCCCGGATTCACCAGATGGGTTTAATGGCTGGTATGTAAGCGAGCCAACATTTGTTTTATCAAATCCCGACGCTGTTAATAAAATAAGGTACAGATGGAATGGGAATTTTTTTAATTATACATGGCCTTTTGGATTAAGTGGAACTCCAAATATGGGAAATGTAACTGGAGGGGTGCATGGTTTAAGATATTGGAGCGATATTACATGTAAATTAGAAACAGAACATATTGAAACTTATTATTTTGATTTTACAAACCCAAGAGTAATAAATGAATTTCCTGAAGACAACAGCGTTGTTTTTAATTCAAAACCATTAATAGGCGCTTATATCGACGAGGTTTATCAAAGTAATTCAGGGGTTAATACTTCCTCCACATATATTCTTTTAGATGGTGTTGTTCTTTTGGATTTTGATGTTGTTCAAGTTGATTCAATAGATGCAATAATAAGTTTTACTCCTTCAAGCAATTTAAGCGAAGGAAAACATAATGCAACTGTGAATACAATAGATAATTCTGGAAGAAGCGCTCAATTTTCCTGGGATTTTGATGTTTCATATAATGATACGGATTATGATATGATAGTTCACATGCCTGAAGATGGAATATATGATAACAGAAAAATAAATTTTAATATTACTACAACAAAAGAAGTTGAAGAAATTTCTTATATTAATCGGAATGACAATAAACCCCGATGGGAAAAACTTTGCAGTAACTGTGATGAATATGGTTTTAATAAAAAGAAGACAAAAAGAGTCAGAGAAGGCGAGAATAACCTGACTTTTATGGCTGTTGATAAATTTGGAGATGAGCGTGAAGTTAATGTGTTGATTTTTGTTGACAGCAAAAAGCCGAAGATTTCAAATACATTTCCAAAAAAGAATAGTGTTGTAAACGGAAGCTTTTTTTCTGTGAAGTATATTGAATCAGATATTAAAAATGTAAAATTGGTTTTTAATCCTGAAATAAATTTAAGCGGATGCCTATCTGGAAGAAATCAGGAATGCAGCACTTCTGTTGACTTAAGTTTATATGATAATCAAACAATTGAATATCATTTTGAGATTTCAGATTCTATATCGACGACGATCTCCAAAAATGTTTCTGTTAAGGTTGATACAACTTCTCCAGTCTTAACAATTTTAATTCCAAACGAAACAGAATATGGGCGAAAAGTTCCTTTTAATATAACTATTAGCGAGGAAGTTAAATTAGAATATTTGGATGAATTAGAGTTTAAACCAACATGGAGAAATCTTTGTCGAAATTGTGCTGAGTATGGATATCTTAAAGAGAAGGAAAAATCATTTAAAAAAGGCAGCCATGATTTATTGATTCGTGCTGTAGATGAAGCTGGAAATGCTGATATAAAGAATGTAAGTTTTAGTGTTGTGTAAAAAACATTATAAATTAATTTTAGCACTCGCAAGTTGCTCGCGACCTTTACTCAAACAAAGTTTTGAGGCGCCACTCGTAAAATCGCTCTGCTCGCGACCTTACTCAAACAAATTTTTGAGGCGCCACTCGTAAAATCGCTCGTCGTGATATTAATGGGAACATAAAGTGAACTAGATTCAATTGATAATAATGATAGTTGGTAAATCTGAGTTAATATAAATAAATATCTCGCGACATCACCCTTGAGACTATTTTAAGGGAAAGTTGATTCGAGGAAACCGTAGGTGTCCTTACAGGAGCAAGCAAATTTTGTAAATATATAAGATTATATAGTTTATTTTCTAGAATAAAAAATATTTAAAGACTAAATAATAAATAATTTTATGAAAAGTAAATCTAAAAATAAATTAATGAAAATTGTAATTGTTCTAGCTTTGATTTCTATTTTTATTATTGCTGTTAATTTTGAAAAAGTGATTTCATCAATGGCAATTTTTGGGGGGAAATCTGGTGGAGGAGTTTTTGTTCCAGTTAATGTTACAAAAGAAAATCTTCCTTCTTATCTTATGTCGTCGAGTATGATAAAAGATATGCCTAAAAAGGCAAATGTTAAATTGAAATTGTATGATGATTCTCAAGGAGAAAGAAAATGGGAAGAAACTTATTTTATAACTGGGAATATTGTTAAAGAAGTTTCTTCTGATGATAATGAAGAAGTTGATGCGGAGATTTATTTGAGTTCTGATTATATTTCTGAATTGGGATTACAAGAATTGTGCAGTTCTATTAAAAAAGCAAAAACAAATGGGGAATTTGGAGCCGAATTGAAAATGTCAAAAGCTAGTTTTTTGTGGAAATACAAGGGGATGATGAAGTATAAAGATTGTTTGTGAGAACTATTAATGGGCTATATTTTATTAGTAAATTCTCTCTCTTTTATCAAAAACCCTTACCCATAAAATCTTTCTATTAAAATCTACATCAATTAAAGCCCTGTAATCCCCTATTCTTAATTTGTATGCGTCATCTCCCTCATAATGTTCAAGATATCTAAAAGGGTCTTGGGAAACTTCAATGAATTTTTTCTTTATTCTATTTTTTATATCTTCCTGAAGTTTTCTTATAAATTTTGTTGCTTGCTTTGAGAATTCAACTTTGTAAATCATAGTTCTTCAAGAGGGGTGTATTCGTCTTCGCTTTCTTCTCTTGCATTTTTTAGCTCATTCTTCGCCCAATCAGTTAACTCACCCTCAGACATAAGAATGTTTTTTATTAATTCAACATCATTTACAAGTTTAGTAAATTCCGCTTCGTTTATTTTGATTATTTTTGTTTCCATTGTATGTAGACTATTATCAAGGATTTAAAGTTTTTGGTGGTGATTTATTTATGAGTTTTTGTGATTATTTATTTCTTAATATAATACTTCCTAACTCCAAAAACAACTGCTCCAATTATTATTACGCCTAAAATAATTAATGAACTATTTAATACGTTGATTTTTATTCCGATTAAGTTTAGATAGAAAACTGCTAAAGGAACAATTGCTATTGAAAGAGCAAAGCTTAGGGCGGTTCTTTCAAGCCAGTCAATAGACGACGATTTTTCCCCATGTTGTTCTGGAAAGAATGCCCATGTCCAGACGAATCCTGGAAGAAATAAAACAAAGACGCTTCCAAAAACTATTCTGAGAGAGGCTAGATAAGTTAATGAAGTGAAGAAAGGTAAAACATATGTTAAGATTATTAACGCGATGATAATTGATGAAATAGTTATGATTGTGTAAAATTTATTTGAATGTTTAGATTTGTATTTAGGTTCTTTTTCTTCTTCATCGTCGTTGAGAACTAAATATGAGAGAAGAATAATTAAAATTCCTGCGATGATTGAAATTGTGTAAGAAAGCCATAAATCTAATTCCGTTGTTTTGAATTTTATTATTGCGAAACCTAAAATTCCTAAGACAACAATAAAAAGGTAATCATACCATTTTGGTTTCTTTTTTTCTATTATTGAATGTTCAGAGAAAACATCCAAGATTCCAGTGATGATTACTATAACTAATAAATAATTTAAATCCAAATATGTGCTTACGAAACCTGCCCAAATTTGTTCGAGCAGTAATAAAATTAAATAGGTAACAAGCAATGTTTGAAATAAGTGGTTCACTAAAGATGCTGTGTTTCCTTTCAATATAAATCGGGGTTTTTTATTTTCCATTTAATTCAAAAACTCCAGCCAAGCTATGTTATATTTTTCTATAATGCCTGATTTATATACTGTTACTTTTATGTAGTCGATTGGGATTTGCTGAGTTTTTGAGTCGATATTATCTTCTTTTAAGTGAGGTGTGTTAAACAACATACTTAATTTATTATCTTTTATGTAAACTGAGTTGTCCTTAAGATTAAAGCTTGTCGATGCTGTTTTCCATTTGTTTTCTGAATTGATATTAGCTGTTGGGTTGTATTTGACTAAGACGAAATCCGCATTATTTTCCAAATATTCAATATCGTCTTTGTAAGGGACTTTTCCTGAAGGGAATGGATCAAAATAAGAATCTTCTGTAAATGAAAAATATTTTGGACCTTTTATTATAATATCATTTTTGTTAGAAATTAAGACATGCAGTTTATCTGAAGAATCCAAAGTTATGTTTGATGGTGTTATTACTCCTTTTACTTTTAAGGATTGGTTGTCTATCTTAATTGTTTGAAAAGCTGCGCTATGATATGTCTGCGCTGTTAATTTTGTATTTGTCGGGGTCTCAAAATAAATTGTTGATGGTTTCTCAAAATTGTTAAAGTAAACAGAGCTCTGAGCCAAAAAAGCCTTGTTTGACAAAACTAACTTTCCCTGATTAATTATAATCTTAGTTATAAGAATATCATCATTACTTTTTAATTCTAATTTATAAATGCCCTCATCTAATTCAGATATATACAAATTTCCAGATTGTTTATTTTTTTCATCTTTATCGGGATTTTTTCCATCCTCGCCGTCGTCTGCAATAGACGCTGAAGAAATTAAATTATTATTAAAATCATACAAATTAATTCCAAGAATATCATCGCCTGTTTCTTCTTTGCTGTACCAATTCAAATCTCTTTTCTCGACATTAAGTGCAAAATTGTCTTTTATGTAAACGTAAAAAATCTGTGTGCCTCTTAAAGCAGTATTAATTTCCATATCTAATTGCTGATAATTTGGAATTTTATATTCTGGAATTGTTATATCTTCGTTTGTTGAAAGTTTAGTGGGAGGAACATCGTTTTGAGGATTTATGAAGTCATTCAAATCATAATTGGGTTCATCATCGTTTAATTTAATTAAAACATATTCTCCATCTGATTTGTAGGGGTATTTTTCAATAAGTTTTTCAATTGTTGGGTTGTAAATTAAATTATAAGAGTAATGCCAGTCTTCCTGGTCTTTTGCTCCAATCATAAACTTCTGTTTTTCTGGAAAGTTGTCCTGGAATTTTGTCTCGACAATTATACTTTCACTTCCTTTAGCAATTGGTACATTAAAATAAACTAATTGAGAAGTTAAGTTTCTATAGGTTATTCCGTCGGTGTTAATTGGCTCTGAAACTCTGTTTAAAGGCACCAGATAACTTTTAGAAGCATCTTCTTTTGAGCCAATGTTATAATAATAAGTGAACTCTTGACTTGCTAAAAAGTTTGTATACAATAAATATGAAATAATTATCAAGGGAATTAATACTACTAATACTTTTATGATAACTATTATTGTGGGTTGTTTCAATTTTTTTTCAGTATTTAATGAGGGCTGTTGTTTTTCTTTTTTGTAAATTTCTTCTTTTCCTTTTTCTCCTATAAATGTCTTTCCTTGTTGTTTAAGCTTTTTTTGGTTTTCTATATAATCTAATTTCTTTTTGTAATGTTCAGCGTAGTTAAACTTTTTATTGTTAGTCATTTTAACAAATCCATTTGTATAAATTTAAACTTTGTGAAGTGTAACAGGGGTTATCTATTTGGTTTGGAGTAAATAAATAAATTTCTTCATTGTAGTATGATTTTAATTCTGACGCGTCTAGGTCTTGCCAAAATACATTCCAACGTTCTCTTGTTGCGAATAAATCGTAGTCTAACAAACCGGGGGCGATTATTCTGTAATTTTTGTTTAAGTTTTCTCCGGCGTAACCTTGCAAATATGGAGAGTACTTGCTTGAAATTGAAATAATGTAAGCGTTTTCGTCGACGTTAATTTTGGAGATTGAGTCAAAGACTCCCTGGCTGATTAATGATTTTGTGTTTAAGGAAACATTAAATGCCAAGATTAAACCTGAGACTAATAAAATTGCGACGAGGATTACTCCGTACAGGTTTTTCTCCTGAATAATTTTGTAAGAGCCCAGAGCAGATAAAATTATTAATGCGATGTCTAAGAAAATTATGTATCTGTTAAAAAAGAAAAATTGGAAGTAAACTATAGCTAATAAGAAAATTGTGTAGAAGAAAAAATAGTCTAACTTTTCTTTTTGGGACTGGATTAAAGCGAATAAACCTAATATAGCCAATGGGAGATAAAATAGGATTGAGAATTGATAATCCAAGAAAGTTATGAATGTTCCTGGAGCTGTGCCAGTTTCAATAAAAGATGATACGACTGGAGAAATAAGATTAATTATTGATGGTTTGAATTTTCCGATATAAAATACCAAAGTTCCTAATAAAATTAAGGAGCCGTGCAAGATGTGCTTAAATAATATTTTTGTGCTGTATTTTTTATTTGAATAAGGAGAAGTTAAAGCGAAGGCTAAATATGATAAACCAAAAATGTAAAATGTTGGACGATGAATTATTCCGATTAAAATTCCGAAGATTGTGAATAGCCAATATTTTTTTTGATTAAGGAATGTAAACGCTAAAAGCAAGAGTGAAAGAGCGATTATGTTTTTGTAATATAAGAATGTGAAAACCTTGAATTGAACTAAAGAGACTGAATAAAATAATATTGCGAGCAATGCAATGTCTTTGTTTTGGAAATATTCTTTTGTAAAAATATAAATTGAAATTCCCAATAACACTATGAATCCTATGAAAACGTAAGTCAGTAAATAATTCGACGATATGAATGAGTTTAAGAAAGTCATAAAATAAAGGAAACCCGGTTCGACTCCAGCGCGAACCCAATAATCCATGTTTTCAAGCCCGTGTTCTATAATATAATTGTATAAACCAGCGTCGTAACCTAAAGGAATTGAAATACCGTTTTGATAAGGAATAACTCTCAGAAAAATTATTAAAATTATTGCCAAGATAAACAAGGCAATGTGGATTTTTTCATTAAAAAACTCTGAATTAATGTTTTTGTTTTTTGTTAATAATGAAATTCCGAATATCGCAATTATTAGCGCAAAAGCGTTGAAGTAATATGAAAACTTTGAAATATAACTGAAGGCAATTGCCAAGATTAACAATACATAGACTGTTAATAACTGCCAAAACGAATCACGAATAAACGGTAATTTTATTTCCATTTTCTGATGATGAATTTAAAGGTTTAATTAGAATGTATGAAAAAATTGGGCCGAGGATGAATAAAATAACAGTTTGAATTAGTCTCCCAAAAATTGCTGCACTTAAAGATTCTGTTGCTGAAATCCCGATTGTTAATGCGCTAAAAACAGTAACAGCTTCGGCGATTCCTAAATTAGCAGGGGTGATTGCTATTAGAATTGAAAGTGAGCCGATTGAAGAAAGGAACAAACATTTCATAAAAGATATTTCTATTCCGAAAACCTGAAATTGAAGCTGCAGCATGTAAGAAGAAATTAAAATCTGTATGACTGTTAATATTGAGATTGTTAAAATTAATTTTATATTGCTTTTTATAAGATGCCATCCGTTTATTACATTTATGAATTTGTTTACTAAAGAATTTTTTGTTAATCTAAATTTAGGAGAAACTGTTATTATTAAAAGCATAGATGTGAAAGCTCCGAGAAATAAAATCAAAAGAGGTATGCTTAGAATTCCTTCTTTTGAATAAATTAAATAAGTTGAAAGCAAACCAAGAAAACCGGCTATTAAAAAAGTTAAGACATAACTTGCCGAGAGTGTTGCAAAGAAATTGCTGTAAGAGAAATTGTGTTTTTTCTTTAAGTAAACAGCTCTTGCAGCCATGCCTCCTCGGAGAGGTGTTATCAAATTATAAAAGCCCGTGAATACAGAAATCATAAATGATTCTTTATGGGAGAGTTTGACATTTAATGAAGCAATTAATTCTCTTGTTATAATTCCTATGAAAATGTAATTTATTAAGAAGAAGATAACTATATAAAATATTAGATGAGGGGACACAAGAGTTAATGATTTGAAGTCTGAGAAGTTTTTGTAGATGTAAAAGAAAGCCAGGGCTAAGATAAGGATTAATACAAAAATTGAGAGGGGTTTTTTATAGTTCATTTTTACATTTGTTATTATTTTTGAGTAATAAAGTTAGTTTAAATGCTTTTTGGAAGGTATGGCTACATCCTATATTACAAAAAATCAATTTAATTAAACTAGAGATTTTGTTTGGTATTAGGGTGGGACGCAGTTTGGGTGGGCATATGATAACAAACAAAATCTCTCAAGAAAACTTAATTTGGGATGTAGCCGGATGGGATAAAATTGGGTGAGAATAAGGGATAGGAGAGAGAGTTATGGGGAGTTATTTTTTAGCGGGAAATTTTTTAGGGATGAAATTTAGTTTTGTGAAAGTATCAATAAATTGAGTTATTCTTCTTCCTCTTTTCTTATTTCATCTTTCAGTTTCTGGGAATTAATCTTGCAATATTTTAATGTGCCGAATGTTTCATTGAGAACTTTTTTAGACCCGTATTTTTTATCTTCTTTCTTGTGTCCAACTATTTCTATAGAGGTTATAATTCTTTGTTTATTTTTGTATTTAAATCTTAAAATTATTAAATCATTATTTTGCGCAATAAAATCGTCACTATATTCTACTCTACTTTTAGGAAAATTTATTTTCTCATGAAAATCTATTGTTGCGTAAGTTACTCTAAACTTATCATCATGCTCTCTGAAATTTATTGTTTTATTGTTAAAAATAGCTCTTGCCTCATATCTTGCATGAACAACTTTAGCGTCAAAATGTTTACTTTTAGTTATTCCATCTCTTTCATTATTTTTTATAACTTTAAACTGAACTTGTTCTTTCATAAAAATAATAACGCCCGCATTGAGCAGGCGCCTTTCATTTATTTTACCTTTACTGCAGAATCCATCTGCAAGGAAGCAGCACATGGCATTGCAAATTTTCTTGGAGATAAAGCTCTGGCACATGGCCAAGATTTATTTTTCGAGCACATGATTATTGGATGGTTGGAGATGTTTTGCTTATTTCTTCAATAGATTTCAACGCATCCTCAATTGCTTTAATTTGTTCATCATAAACTTTTTCTCTTTCGCTTAACATCTCTTTGAAATTTCCTGCTTCTTGAATAGCCTTCTCAACTTCTAACTCTCTTTTTCTCTGCTCCCTCTTATTATCTTCAAGTATATCTTTTTTCCAATTCTCCAGACCTTTTTGAGATTTCTCGACTTTTTGCTGACTTAACTTAACTTCTTGTTTAAGATTTGATTTTAAGCTCATTATCTCAATTTTGTTGCTTGTTAATCTTTCAACAATACTATATCTTGATTGACTTTCGCTCATAAGAAATAAAGAATTCATCAATTTATATAACATGTGTGTAAGTTTTAGCGTACCCAAAAACTTCAACTAGAATTTCCTTTTTTTCCATCGACATAAGTAACTATTATCTTTCTTTCATTCTCATCTTCCGCCAAATATGAATGCAATTCTTTTCCTTTTTCTAAATCACATCCGTCTACAACTAATTTATTGATTGATATATATGCAGTAGCTCTTTTAAAAATCACTTTACTTCTCCAACCTATACCTAAAAATTTCTTTTTTATCCTCGATATATTTTGTTTAATAAATTTACTTTTCATCATTATTTTAATAAAAAATGGATTATAAACTTATCGGTACCGACATCTTAACTTTACAGTAGTATTAACCAACAGATATAAAAAAGTGTTAATATATTAATGTTTATGAGAATTCAAAAACAATTATCTAATAAAAGAGGTAAGAAAATTTATTATAAATATGTTGTTATTATTCCACCAGAGTTAATTAAAGAATCTGGACTTGAAGGAGAGGAACTGAAAGCTGAAGTTATTAAAGGGGAGATTAGATTAAAGAAGAAGAAAGGTTAGTTAGTTTCTGAATAGCGTCGTCGTCGGAGGTTGATTAGGGAGAGGTTGAGTTTTTGGTGGGGCGAGGACGAAAAATAAATAAACAACTTATTCTTTAAGGAAGAATGGATTATAGAGTTTATACTACTGGAGGATTTGATGAAGAAGTGGACAAACTTGAGAAAATTGAACAGGAAAGAATTGATAAACTGTATCCTAAACTTAAAGAAAATCCCTATGTTGGAGATCCAATTAGATTCAGATTCTTTAGAGAAAAAAGAATTAATGGAAAAAGAGTTTATTTTTTAGTTTTTGATGATTTGAAAGCTGTTCTTTTTGTTGCCGTGAGTGATAAGAAAACACAGCAGGAAACAATTGATAGTGTTCTTGGGAAGATAAATCAATTCAAGGAATATCTAAGAAAAGTTATAGAAGATTAAGCGACACGTCTGACTCTGCCAGCTTTTACGTCTTCGAGGCTTCTTGATATTTGTTCTACAAAATGAATATCGAGTTTTGCAACTTTCATCTCTATTCTTTTTAGTCTTTCGTATTCGTTTTTTGGAATAGTTATTGTTTCCATAATTTACATAAGGAGTTGGAGTTTTTATGTTTTTTGGTGGGGATGATGGACAAGATGGCGATATATTTTTATATAACGATTTAACTGAAGGAATATGGGTCTTCCGAAAGTCAGTGTTATAATTTTGAATTGGAATGGAGTTGAGGATACTATGGAATGTCTTGAATCTTTGAAGAGGATAACTTATTCAAATTACGAAGTTATAGTCGTTGATAATGCGTCGGATGGGGAAACGATGGGGAAGCGACGGAGACTATGACGGAAAACTTAAATACTAATTCTTCTTGGTTTAGTTATGAAAAACAATATAGAAAATATGAAAAAAAGAATTGTTCCTGTTTTGAAGAAGAATAATGTAGTTAGGGCTGGAATATTTGGAAGCTACGCTCGAGGAGAGCAGAAAAAAAACAGCGATATTGATATTTTAGTTAAGATTGATGATAAAGATTTTAGTCTGCTTGATTTGATTGCACTAGAAATGAGATTAAAAAAGATATTGGGATTAAATGTAGATTTAGTTGAATATGAAGCTCTGCATCATCTGTTAAAAAAAAGAGTATTGAATGAAGAAATTAAAATAATATGAAAGACAATTCAATTTATTTGGAGCATATATTAGAAAGCATATCGAATGTGGAAAACTTTTCTGAGAAACTTACAAAAGAATCTTTTAGCAAAGACCGTCTTAGGCAAAGCGCAATAATCAGGGAGCTTGAAATAATCGGCGAGGCTGTTAAAAATTTATCACAAGACTTTCGCAAGAATTACTCCAGCATTAAATGGATATCTATAGCAGGATTTAGGGATAAATTAGTGCATCATTATTTTGGAGTTAATCTTGAAAGAGTTTGGAATGTAATTCAAAAAGACATTCCAATTCTCAAAAATCAAATTAAGAAAGTCAAAGACGATTTAGAGAGGAAAGGGAAGAAGAAATGAGATGAGATAACAGCGAAGGATTTTTATATAACAATACAACTGAAGGAATATGAGGAGTTTTTAGAATGGCGACGGGGAGGGAACGACGAGGGGGACGAGTGAAGGAATGACGGAAAACTTAAATACTAAATCTTCTTGATTTAGTTATGAAAAACGATATTGAAGATATGAAGAAAAAAATAAGGAAGATATTGAAGAAATACGGCATAGTCAGAGCTGGAATATTTGGAAGTTACGCTCGAGGGAAGCAGAAAAAGAACAGTGATGTTGATATTCTTATTCAGCCGACAAAAGATATGAGTCTTTTAGATTTTGTTCATGTCAAGCATGAATTAGAAGATATTCTTGGGAAAAAAGTTGATTTAGTCAGCTATAAATATATCCACCCATATTTGAAAGAGAAGATTTTGGAAAGCGAGGTAAATATAATATGACACGAGATCTTAAATTATTTATTAATGTTAAGTCCACTTTCTAAGTAAACATTAGCACTCGTAAACTCGTGAGATTGATGGCTCATAATCAACTCCGTTAGATTATTCGCTTAGGGAAAATTATTAACGAGAAATCGTGTCCGAAGGCTGATTTCGAGCAATTATCCTTGCAACTTTGGAGTGTGAGCAAATTTTTACAAAGTGTGTAGTTAAGATGTTTACTTTACAATTAATGATATTTTAAATAGTATAGAGAAAATTGAATCATTCTCAAAAGGTCTAACAGAAGATGAGTTATCAAAAAGTGAATTAAAACAATATGCTATTTCTAGAGCAATAGAAATTATTGGAGAAGCCACAAAAAATATCCCTAATTCTTTTAGAGAAAAGTATCCTGAAGTTCCATGGAAGGACATTGCAGGAATGAGGGATGTTATAACTCATTCTTACTTTAAATTAGACTTAGATATTGTTTTGAAAGTCATTCAAAATGATCTTCCAACATTAAAAAAACAGATTCTAAAAGTTAAAGACGATTTAGAAAAGAAAGGGAAGAAGAAATGAGTTAGTTAGTTTCTGAATAGCGTCGTCGGAAGTTGGTTAGGGATAGGAGGAGTTTTTTGAGGAACGAGATGATGGCGATATGTTTTTATAGGTTGAGTTTCGATTATTGGAATGGAAATTTACCCTAAAGTATCAATAATAATTCTAAATTGGAAGGGGGTGGCGACGAAAAACTATTATTTTTCATAAATATTCTTTCTATGCCCTATTTTTAGTATGATTATTACCTCTTTATCTCTGAATATGTCTGCAATAACCCTATAATCACCTACCCTTAGTTTAAATCCTTCAATTTCAACCAACTTTTCAAAAAATCTAAAGGGGTCTTCCTTGCAATTTTGAAGTTTATTCCAAATTCTTTCTTTGATCTTTGTCTCCAATTTATTTAAATCGTGAAGGGTCCTCTTTTCAAAAATAATATTATACATAAAAATAGCAACAGATATAGATTTATAACTTTTATTATAATCCAAGAATTTTCTTTGCTTCTGATTCCGTATAGAATTCTCCTTTCTTAATTCTTGCTCTTGCTTCTTTTATTTCTAGAATTGTTTTTTGACTTAACTTTGGCTCTTTCTCGCAAGTTTTAGCAACAACTATTATTTTTCTGACTAACTCATCGTAACTTTCATTTTTGTATTGCCTGAATTCATCAAGTTTTGTTTTTGTTTCAGGATTTATTCTTATTGTTGTTTCCATATACAAATGTATACATAAGTATATTTAAGCTTTTTGGTGAGGGAGTTGAAGAAGAAATGAGAGTTAGTTTCTTAATAGCGTCGTCGACGGAGAGGGAATTAGGGAGAGGTTAAGTTTAATGGAGCGAAGGATTTTTACTGACGGGATTACGAGTAAAATGGTTTGCGTGGAGAAAATAAATATATTTATAAAAATGAAGGGTTGATTAGTTATGGTAGAAAATAAAAGATGGAAAATTACAATGAAAATATACTTTTGACAAAAGAGGATTTGGAGAAGATAAAAAATACTCTAAAGAATAAGAAGTTTGAAGACTTTAAAATTCACAAACATTATTGGTTCAATGGAATTGTGGGAATTCCTAGACATGGATTTGAAATTTCTGAATTAAGTAAGTTATTTGATAAGACTGAATTTATAACCCATGGGTTCAAGAGAAAGTATTCTCTTAGTTTTGGCTACACCCTGATTTACAAGATAAGTGTAAATTCTTTTGTAAAAATATGTTACTTTCTTGATGAATCCCCTATGAAGATATATAATGCTATTCCATTAAAAAGAAATCTTGAAAAAGCTATACTTAAAAGATATGCAATTAAAATCTAATTTGTCATCGGAGTGAGAAGTTTCTGAGGTAAAACTGAAGTTGTAATATGGGTAGATGATTTAATATTTCCTTTAATTATACCTACGCCCATAAATAAACTATTTCCACTTTTTCTTACTATCAATTTGACTTCATCCGGACTTGATAGAATGTTTGGAGACAAACCAAAGTTTTTGCTTGCTTCTTCAATCTCAATTCCAACTACTTTGTTATCTATATTTATGTCTATGTTAAAATCTCCGATAGATAAACATCCTTTTATCCCTTCTCTGATTTCTTTTGAGTAAACATGGAGAATGTCTAAATCAGAATCATACTCATAATTCTTTTCCATAATCAAATATATATTCAAAATTTATAAATGTTGTGTTAAAATAATATAGGGGACGAATTGAGGGATTATAAGTAAGTAGTTAGTTTCTCCGCCATAATTTTAGAGCCATCGTCGGAGTTTGGTTATTTATTGTAGATGTAGAGGAAATGAGATGAGATGACAGCGAAGGATTTTTATATAACAATATAACTGAAGAAATATGGGGAGTTTTAGAATGGCGACGGGGAGGGAACGATGAGCGGGGACGAGTGAAGGAATGACGGAAAACTTAAATACTAAATCTTCTTGATTTAGTTATGAAAAACGATATTGAAGATATGAAGAAAAAAATAAGGAAAGTGTTAACAAAACATGGTATAGTCAGAGCTGGAATATTTGGAAGCTACGCTCGAGGGGAGCAGAAAAAGAACAGTGATGTTGATATATTAATTGAGCCGCCAATAGATAGAAAATTCAGCTTGCTTGATTTATCCGGATTAAAAATTGAACTTAAAGAGGTTTTGAAAAGAAATGTTGATTTAATCAGCTATAAATATATCCACCCGAGATTGAGAGAGCAAATCCTAAATTCAGAGGTAAGCATCTTATGAATAGAGACATATCTTTATTTATTAATGTTAAGTCCACTTTCTAAGTAAACATTAGCACTCGTAAACTCGTGAGATTGATGGCTCATAATCAACTCCGTTAGATTATTCGCTTAGGGAAAATTATTAACGAGAAATCGTGTCCGAAGGCTGATTTCGAGCAATTATCCTTGCAACTTTGGAGTGTGAGCAAATTTTTACAAAGTGTGTAGTTAAGATGTTTACTTTACAATTAATGATATTTTAAATAGTATAGAGAAAATTGAATCATTCTCAAAAGGTCTAACAGAAGATGAGTTATCAAAAAGTGAATTAAAACAATATGCTATTTCTAGAGCAATAGAAATTATTGGAGAAGCCACAAAAAATATCCCTAATTCTTTTAGAGAAAAGTATCCTGAAGTTCCATGGAAGGACATTGCAGGAATGAGGGATGTTATAACTCATTCTTACTTTAAATTAGACTTAGATATTGTTTTGAAAGTCATTCAAAATGATCTTCCAATATTAAAATCACAAATTCAAAAAGTCAAAGACGATTTAGAAAAAAAGGAGAAGAAAGGGAAGAAGAAGTGAGATGAGATGACGGCGATATATTTTTATACAACGATTTAATTGAAGGAATATGGGTCTTCCAAGAGTTAGTGTTATAGTGTTGAATTGGAATGGCGTTGAGAACGAGGGAGGATTACGCGTAATCCTCGGATATTTAAATGGCGACTTGTTAGATAGATTATGAGAAAAAAGAAGATAACGCTTAATGAATTGAATAAGAAGTTGGAAGTTATAGATAAGAAAATTAGTGATAAAAGAAAAATTCTAAGAGATTATAAGAATAATATGGTTGTTGGTGTAGTTTCTGGATTAATGGTATATATTACAATCTTTGTTCATAATATAATATTAGAAAAAAGTAATAACTTGGTATTTGCGTTTATCGGTGGAATATTGATACTACTTTTATTATGGTGGTATTTGGTTAAGAGACCAATAAAAACACAAGAAAGGGTATGGAACGCAAAAAAAGTAAAATAGTGTAAATATGGTAAGAAATAGTTCGTCAACTATAAATTAGTTTTGGTGGTGTTTCCCGTTAACCCTCGTAATCACAAACAAATTCGAACCATATATGTAAGCGTAAAATCCCTTAAAGTTGAATATAAATTTATCGATCGCTCTTATGATTTTTCTGAAAATAGATATTTTCTGACGATCTTTATTATAATAGTGAAGTTCTCTTTTTGGATTCCCTCTCCAATAATCTACTACCTCAAAATTATTCTTTTCTAAAAGTCTAATGAAAGTTTTTTGTTTCCAAGATTGGATATGCCCTTCTGCATTGATTTTGTTTGAGTTTAGAGTTCTAAGAAGATTGGGAACAAGAGCATTTTCAAGTGGAATCTTAATGAATTGATAATCTGAAATTAACTTTGATTGATTTAATATTTCCTCAGGATTTGGAACGTGTTCTAATACATCCATAAATAACACAATATCCACTTTTTTACTGAAGCTAGATAAATCTTTTTCAACACTAAATTTTCCTTTTGGAAAATTCACCCTCGCGCTTTTTATCATAGACTCGGATAAATCACAGCAATAAACCATTTTAATTTCTTTAATTGATGCGAGATTATTCAAAAAATAAGCAGGACCACATCCATAATCAAGAATTAAATCCGTCTTAATCTCTGGATGTTTATTTAGTAATGTTAAAACGTTATCAGCTTTCCATTTAGAGGATAAAATTTCATATTCTTTTCTTTCTGCTGATACCCACTCTTTGCCATATTCCTCATAAAATTCTTTGAAATTAATTTGTTGTTTCATATCCTTACGCACGATCAACTTTTATTTAAATTTAATGAGGGATAACAAATAACTTTCTTATATTACTAGGAAATCTTAGAATAATTGTTCTTAATCAAAACATAATCTCTACCAGAAAATACTACTTCCATCTCCGTTTTATTATAGTTATCTCTAATATTATTTAATTGTTTAGAATCATAAGGCAAGAAAATATAATCTATTTTATTTGTATTAAAAAAAGAGTCTAATTCGTTGCGAGACATTATTGAGAGATTGGAAAACGAGTCAATCCTATTTAAATTTATTTTATTGGAATTTAAATCGGAAGTATGTCCATTTCCTAAAAAATAAACATTAACTCCTTCAAATTTTTGAAGATAATTTTCAGTATAACTATCTGCAAGTACATTTACATTTTCATCATGTTTAAAATATGATGTTGCCCGAGAATAATCCTCGGATAGGACAGTATTACTATAAAGTAAATAAAAAGTACTAGTAATAACTATAAGAAAAATTATGATAATAGCTGAGATAATAATAACCGCTGCCTTCTTAGAAAACCTCTTATCAATTAAGGTACATAACCCAAATATCAAAAATATTTTTAGAAAACTTATAAATCTATAATACACTGGAACAGTAAAACCAGTCAAGAAAGATATTGAAATAATCATTAAAGAAAGAATCCAGAATAAAATGGATTTATTCCCTTTAAAATAAAAAAAGGACAACAAACCAAAAAGAGAAATATTGAACAACTCAAGAATTATTGGAAAGGTTATAACATTCGTTAAAATATCTTGTCCTGTGATTATATTTTGATGGAATAAGAAAGATACCCAGTGGTAATATGGCCAAAGTAAAGATAATAAAATTGCAATAAGATATCCTCCACATAAGTAAACCAAACCCTTTTTACTTTTATTATTCAAGACTATTTCAATTGAGAAAAATATAAAGAAGATAGCATAAACGATTGCTGTGAACAAATGAGATAAAATAATGGTATATAGTAATAAAGAGGAGATAATGACACTACTATGGTCAATGTTTTTAATATTTGATAGATTATAGTAGATTAGCCATACTAATAATGCTAGAGCAAAAAGAGCAGGATAATGAGCAGTTACTAAATATCTATCAAATATTTCTCTACCTGAAAAATATTTGTACTCTAACGGTTGAATTAAAAAGAAAAGTGTTGATGTTAATATAGCAATCTTAGAATTCTTATCAGATAATAAATAGAACAATTTGAATATTCCAATAAATAATAACAAAATAGTAATCGCACCAAAAATAATCAAACTATGATATTGAGAAATATTTAAAATAGAAGAGGTAATAATCACAAGAAAGAAATATGGACCAAAATGTATATCTTCTCCATATAATAATGGAAACATATTACTATTTAATTTCTCATTTCCAACATTCATTTCATTAGTTAATAATCTCAATCCACCTAAATGGCTATAAGAATCAAAAGATGGAGAAATAAGAGGAAACTCCAAAAATATAGCCCCGACTAAATAAGCAAGGATTATTATAGATAGTAGGATTATCCTGCTAATTTTGAAGTATTTCATTATATATCTCCACTAATTTATTGAAATGACGCTCAGGATCATAATTTTTATTGATAAAAATTCTATTTTCCTCAATAATCTTTGAAATCTTTTGTTTTGGCATTTTTAGGATGAGTTGAATTGCTTCATAAAGTTTACTTGAAGTTATATCTCCGATAATAAAGTTTCCAGAAGGAATCATTATATTAATATCTCCCGTATCATTTGCTATAACTGGAAGACCACAGGAAATTGCTTCTAAAATCGTCATAGGGGAATTTTCCGACAATGAGGGTAAAATAAATATCTCTGAATTTGAATAAATTTCAGGCAACTGATTATTATTTACTCTTTCAATTATTTTTATTCGCGTATTGGATTGAATTAAGTTTGATAACGGACCATTCCCAATTAATAACAATAGTAATTTATCATTTTCAATTTTATTGAATGCATCAATCAATAAATCTACTCCCTTTGATACCTCAAGTCTTCCAACATATAGTAAAATACTTTTATTCTCAGGATTAATATCTTTTAGAAAATTATTTGATTTTATTTTTTTAAATAATTTAGAATCAATAGGAGATGGGAGATAAATTGATTTTTTATTAATATCCGGAAGAATCTGAATGGATTTAGTCATAACGTTTTTACTAACAAATATTAGCTTCTTAGAATGTTTTAAAGTGTTCTTATCATATCTTGAATAAATTTTCTGGATGAATTTGAATGATTTAGAATATTTTTTGGAGTCCTTTTGTTGTACTAAAAATGTTTGTCTCAATCCATGTATTGTCCATAGAATTGGAATATCGATTCCATCACAAATAATTGGCGAATGTAAGTGTAATAAATCGTATTTTTCTTCTTTAAGAATAGATATAATATTCTTTCTTACATTTCTAGAAAAGAAGGGTTGTTTATTAGCTAATTTATTATTTTTATCTGCAATGGAATATAAAATTATTTTGTTTAGAGATTTAGTTACTTCTCTAATCTCATCGTTTATTGGTCCTATAACTAAAACTTTCTCTATATCACTATTATTTTGATAATATTTTAAAGTGTTAAATATGTAAGTTCCAATACCATACTCAAAATCCCTAGAACATAAAATAATTTTCACTTTAAATAAACCTCTTTTGTCCTTGAAGCGATCTCTTTCCATGAATATTTTTCACTTAAATGTGAAGAATTTATTTTTATAGGCGTAGAGGTAAATATTTTATTTATTGAGTTAGCTATTATTATTGGGCTGTTATTATCTACTACAAGACCAATTTTCTCATTAAAAACTATATCACTAACACCGCAGTTTTTAGTAGTTATTGAGAGCAAACCCGTTCCAGCAGCTTCAAGAACAACGAGTCCAAATCCTTCAAAATATGACGGAAGAACTATCATTTCACATTGATTATACCATTTGTTTATCTCTGTTTGTCCCATATTCCCCAAAAATGAAATATTTTCTTTTAAATTTAATTTTTTAACTAAATTTAATAGCGAAGTTTTTTGATCTCCATCACCTATTATGAAAAGTTTAATTGAAGGATACTTATTTTTTAACTCATCTATAGCATAAATTAATTTATCAATTGCTTTAATTCGATGTAACCTTCCTACAAATAAAACACTATTTTTTATTTTATTGACTTTTATTTTGTAGAATATCTTCGGATTAAATCCTTCAGGAATAACAATGATATTATTCTTATTTATAGAGTAATAATCAATTAAGATATTTTTTAATGAGTTTGATGGAGCGATTATTTTGTCAGATAGATTATAACCTACCCTTTCAAGATAGAATAATAATTTTGATAATTTACTGCCAGTTAATTTATATTTACTCCAATAGCTGTGATGGGCAGTATAAATTACAGGGATTTTAATTTTTCTTAATAAAAAAACTCCCCCTGGACCTCCTTGTAAATGAAGTATATCTAGGTTGAATCTTTTTATTAATTTATTTATCAGAAAGTTAAATTTTATTGAAAATATGAAGTTATTTGAAGAATTTATATTATATCCATCGTGTTTAATCTGAGATCCACTTATGATTATCGGATTTATCTTTTTTAAGTCTAGATTATTATAAATCTCTTTTGTATATATCCCCTGACCCCCGATTGGAGGATTAAAATCGTAACTAACAATCCCAACATTTAACTTTTTCATCTTCTATAAACCTCCCCCGTCTTCTTCGCAACATCTTTCCATAAAAATTTTTGGGCTATGTCTTTTGATTGCTTCTCTAATTTATTTATGTTTCTTAAAGAATAAATAATTTTGTCTGCTAAATCTTCGACGTTGTTTGGCTTTGCAATAACATTTTTGTCTTTAACTAAATCCGGCAGTCCTCCAACATTAGTTATAACTATTGCTTTGCTGTGTGAAATTCCGTCGGCAGCTGCCGCGCTTGATGCTTCAAATTCTTTATATGGAAACACGGCGACGTCTGAAATAACAAACAATTCCGAAACAACTTCATTTGAATTGTATCCTAAAAACAATCTTACTTTAGATTGAAGATTAAATTCTTGTATTATCTTATTGTATTCTTCAAAATCTTTCCAAGGTTTTCCGGCGATTATTAATTTCACTTTTTCGTCTTTAATCTTGCTCAACGATTTAATCAAAACATCCAAACCCTTGTAATCCCTAATGTTTCCAAAGAAAATTAAGATTTTGTCGTCCGCCGAGAATCCATATTGCTTTCTTAAATTTGATTTTGATTTAGATGAATCTTTAATTACACTTATTCCAATAGGAATAACATGAACTTTCTTTTTTGTTTGATGAATATCTAAGAACATCTTTCTATTATTTTCATTATGGACAATATATTCGTCAGCTAATCCAATCACAGAATCGTTCAAGAAATTCTTTACAAATGATTTTTCATGGGGTTTTACATTGTGGATTGTCATAATTATCTTTTTCCCTCGGAGTTTTGCTATTGAAAGAATAACTAAATACATTGGCGATAAAACCCAACTCCACCATTGAACATGAAATATTTTTGTATCAATATCAAATCCAACTCCAATCCAAGAAAAAGGATTATACCAAGTTAATCTATTGTGAATATTTACATTCTTAAAGTTTGGTTGTGACTCATCGGTTTTTGTTCCTCCAGGATATAAAAATTCTGGATAAATAGATTTGAATCCATAGAATTCAATTTCACAATTTCTTGAAAGTTCTTGTAATAAACTTAAAGTGTATGGGCTTAAACCTTTTATCGGAGGCAAAGTGCTTAACGTTGAAACTTTCATCTCAGTCGTCCTCCGCTCGTTATAGTATAAACATCGTTATCTTTTTTTAATGCCTGAACTAAATTATAATTGTAAACTTCTTTCCCGCCTTTATTCTTTGAATAAGACCGAGTTATGAATAGGATGTTCATTGTTTGAAACCTCCGAATATTACTTCATTTCCTTGACCGAAAATCTTATATACTTCCATGTTCTATGTATTTTGTAATAGATGAAAGGATTCTGACGAATCCCGTGCTCGCCCAAAGCGATGATGCGGTTAGTAGGTTAGACGAATCCCCAATTCTATTATTGCTTCCTCCTCTCGAGATTTAATAGATTATCTATAATCAAACTCAATTGATATTCAACACTTCCTTTTTTCAGCTGACTTTCCCTTATAACTTGTGTTTTAGAATCATTTACAATATGAACTAATTTTGTGAAAGCTCTAAATTGAAAATCATCAATAGAAATAAAAATAATGCAATTATCATGGTTTTTAATGAACTCCAATACTTCTGCAAAAAGTTCTATATTATTCCTCAGATTCATAATCTTTATTTTTTCAAAATAATCTTTAATCCCTTCTCTTTTCAAAGTATTCTTAATATGACTTAAGTATATTTTTCTATCATGCGAAAATCTATAGTGCCTGAATTTTCTTATTTTTGGTAAAATTTCTTTAACTTTATTCTTTTCAATAATTGAATATCCAATTAAATTCACCGAATAGTCTATAAAAATATAGTAGTCAAATTCTTTCATGACGACCTCCTAGAATAAGTGAATATAAACCCGGCATGTTCGTTGGAAGATACCGGGGACTTAAAATATGAATAATCATCCAGCGACCTATGAAGATCACTGGGGAACATTCTAATATAACATGATCGCTCTCGTTTATAAGTTTTTCGTTTCATCCCCTACTCCCCCTCGCAAACAGCACTTCCATCTTCGTCGTCATTTTCGTCTTAATTTTCATCGTCGTCATTTTATTTCCTCCCAAATGTTTTTAATTAATTTATGTCCTGATATGGAAACATTTAAATATTCCAAGCACATTGAATAATTATATAGGGGAACAGGACCTGACGAATCCCGTGCTCGCTTTGCGATGATGCGGTTAGTAGGATAGACGGACCTTCTTACCCTGTATATTTTTATCTTTTTGTTAACCATTTTTCTTCCTTATCCTTTCAATATTTAGTAAATTATCTAAAACTAAACTAGCCAAATATTCTGGAGTTCCAGCTTTAAGTTCACTTTCTTGTTTTATAATAATATTCTCTCCATCGACGATATTAACCATTTTTCTAAATGAGAAGTATTGACTATTATCTATTGAAATAAAAATAATGCAATTCTCGTGTTTTTTTAGAAATTCCAAAATATCTAAATAAATTTCCATATTTTTGTGCATATCTTTAATCTTAAATTTCATAAAAGAAGACTTAATATTATCTCTTTTTATTGTATTGTTTATGTGCTTTAGATATATTTTTCTATCACGCGACTCCCTATAGTGTCTAAATCGTGTTAACTTTGGCAGCAATTCCTTCAACTTCTTATTCTCAATAATTGAATATCCAATTAAATTCACAGAATAATCTATAAAAATATAGTAGTCAAATTCTTTCATTTTTTATCTCCATAATAAATATTTATAAACATCCTCATACTAAATAATCTAACAGGTAAAGCCTGTATGTCAGTGTACCTTGAGGCGCGCGTTTTCAGTACATACAGGTACTGGTTAATGTTTCCTTGACTGAAAGTTTTATATATTTTCATGTTCTATGTATTTTGTAAGTGAACCGGCTCCGTAAAAGGTTTGTGTATGCAATCTGACCAGCGCGAATTGCGTGTTATTGGTTGGGAAGGCCGCTAATCACTTACTTTTTATTTCCTCCCAAATGTTTTTAATTAATTTATGTCCTGATATGGAAACATTTAAATATTCCAAGCACATTGAATAATTATATAGGGGAACAGGACCTGACGAAACCCGTGTATGCTTTGCATTGGCATGGCGAGTAGGATTGACGGACCTACTTACCCTGTAACTCTTACCGAAAGTTTTATATTTATTAATCCAACCAATATTAATTTTATCATCACTACTCACTATTTCTTTACCAGAACAATTCAGCTTTTTATTAAATATTATCTCATCCATAAAAAATCTGCTAATTCTAAAGTTATAAACTTTACTATTTATGTAACTTTGAAGAAATAACAAAACCTATTCAATATTAAATATATTAGGTGGTTCTATCCTTTTTACTAAAGTTTTGTCAAAATGTTTATCATAACTTATTATTGACAAATTGTATTTCATGCAAAGAGTTAACTGAATAGAATCATCAAAATCAAGATTAAATTCATCTATAAGTTTCAAGGCATTTAACTCTTCGGAAGTTGATGTTTCAATTCTAACAATTTTGCTTTTTTCAATAAACGCGAGAAAATCAATCAGAGCATTTTCTTGTTTATTTCTCGTCATAATAACTTCTATAGAATGTAATGTGAATGAGCTAATATAAAAAAGAATATCTACTTTTTTTAATATTATTTAGAAGTTTTTCACACTCGTCTGCTTTTTCTTGATTAAGAAGTATTTCAAGAAAGATATTGGTATCAATAAGATAATTCTCACCATTCATTTTTTATTCCATGTTGTAAATCAACAGAATTCTTTTTAATGTTCTTTAAAGCACCACGCCAAGATAATTTCTTATTTTTGTTTTCTTCTGGAAATATCTCAATATTTATAACTTCACCTTCTTTAAAGCTGACACTATCTAAAGGCACAAATTTCCCGTTTACAAACTTAACTTTAATTTCTTTAGATTCCATAATAATCGTAGAAGGAGATTATTTATATAATTATCGCTGACCTTGGAAATGTTGAAGCCATAACTAAAACTTTCTTTTTTCGTTTCATCCTCACTCCCCTCCGTTAATTCCATTACCATTCTTCTTGACTTCGTAATCGTGCTTTTTGACTCTGTAAAGAACTTCTTCCAATAATCTTCTGTTAACTGAAATTAGGTCGCTTATAAAACCCAATAAAATTGACATTGCTCCTAAAAGCATCATCAATAATCCAAATATCAAAGATTGAATATGCTGTCCTCCGTCGTTGATAATATAAGTAAGCCACAGCCATCTTCCCATCGGAAACATTCCAAGCAAAATTAAAATTCCCCCAATGTAGCTTAAAATCTTAAGAGAATTATACATCAATGTCATTCTTGAAATTGTAGCCATGCTTTTCTTTATATGCGAAAATACAGATTTTATCAACTTGCTATCACTTCCCTTTCTTTTTCTAAATTCTACAGGGACTTCAACTACTTTAAGGTTTTTGTGTTTTGCCTGAATCAATGTTTCATGTGTGTAAGTGTGTTTTGACATAACAAACAATTTCAAAGCAGCTTCTTTAGAATAAGCTCTAAATCCACTACTGGCATCTTTTATATCATATCCTGCACACCACTTTACAACTTTGCTTCCGATAATATTTCCATATTTCTTTGAAGACACCATATGATTAAGATTTTCAACCTGCCTATTTCCTGAAACAATATCAGCTTCTCCATACAAAACAGGACGTATTAATTTTTCAATTTCTTTTTGATTGTATTGAAAGTCTGCATCAGTGTTAACAATTATATCTGCTCCTAATTCAAGAGCCCTATTCATTGCTTTTTGAAAAGTAAATGCTAATCCAGAATTTTTTGTATTGCTCTCAACATAATCAGCACCGGCTTTCTTTGCAACTTCGACTGTCTTGTCGCTTGAACCATCGTCGAGAACTAAAATTTCAACGTATCCTGTATTATTTATCTTCCTTGGAATTTCTTTTATTACTTTTCCAATATTGGCTTCTTCATTGTAAGCAGGAATCATAACAATTATCTTCTTTAGTTTCTTATTTGAATTAGATTTTTCCATATTAAGTAAAATTTAAAGGCTTAATGAATATAAGCCATTTTGTTATTCCTATAAAGTAAAAAAGATATTTATAAACTTTGCCATCTTGTTGTAATTAGATAATAATAACATTATAGAAATATTTATAAACTGATTTATTACTTTAAGTTGATGAAAAAAACAGTAAAGTATAGTTTCATACCAATCTTGATAACAATTTTTATTGTAACTATATTAATTATTTCTGGTCCTGCAAAGGCATTTGATTTATCTTTAGATATTGATGAGGATAGCGTAGAAAAAGGAGAGAGGGTTACATTTACATCCACAATTGAAATAACAGGCAATGACAGCAATTTACCAATTTCAGAAATTACATTAATAATTGATGGGCCAACCTATAAAACCTGCAAATTTGATGTTGAAGGGAATAAATTATCTTCATGTGAAGGAGTATTAGAAATAAATTTAATAGAAAATACGACTTTGTATGAACACGGAAATGGCTACGGTTATTTCTTCAATAACAGATATGGTTTTGGCTACGGCTATGGTTTCAATGAAGGAAAATTAACTTATGAAATAATTTTAGATACAGATTCTTATGATGAAGGAGATTATGAAACTGAGTTAAAAGTTAAAATGTTTAATAACACTTTTTCAATACCTGGACCTGACTTTGAAATAACAGAAGACTTATTTGATGATAGCTTTATCCTCGATGAATTAGAAATTCAGGACGAATTTGATATAATAGAAATAGATAAAATCCTAAAAATAGAAGAGGGAGAAACTTACAATTTCCTGCATGGAACTGACAAGCATAAATTAATTGTAAATGAAATAAATGAAAATGCTGACTTGACAATATTCTCTCAAGAACAAAATATCCAAATGAATCTTGGAGAAACTAAAGAAACAGATCTTAATTCAGATAATAAAGATGATATGAAAATTAGATTATTGTTTGTCAGCGAAGATAAAACAAAAGCAGTGTTATTAATTACGCAGTTAAACAAAGATATTGTCTTTGAAAAAGCTGTCACTGTAAGTTATGAAGATAAAGGGCCAATTAAATTAGAAAACAAAGAAAAAAATGCCAGTAAAAAAAGTTCTGCGGCATTAGAAAATATAAGCTTCCAATTAACGCATTTTAGTTTTTTATGGCTATTAATTTTATTGAATTTAATTATGATTGAGATGGTTGGAATTGTCGGCGCTAAAAGAAGATAAAATCATATATAATAGAATGATATCTTTTGAGGTTGATAAAGCATTTAAACAAATTTTTGATTTTTCTTTGATGAAACATGTGAATAAGACGTTAGTGGCTTCTATGAAAAATAAGAAAGGAATGATGCATAAATCGTTGGCTTTTATGATAACTGCAGTAGTTATTGCTGTTTTAGTTATATCTGGGCCAGCTCAAGCGATGTCGCTGAACTTGGCTGTCGACGGTGATTCAGCAGTTGTTCAAGGCAAGAAAATAAAATTTATTGCAACTGTTGACTTATCTGAACAAGACCAAAACCTGCCTATAGAAATGATAACATTGAATTTAGTCAGTGCTGAAAATAATGAAAGTATTTCCTGCAGTTTTGATATTACTGGAAAAAAGATAAAATTTGAAGGCAGTGATGATGAAAGTTCACACGATGATGATGAAGAAGATGATGAAGAAAATGAAAGTT
>CAYXNP010000006.1:28572-34899 GCA_964466575.1 Candidatus Woesearchaeota archaeon
CTCACGATGATGAAGATGAAGAGCATGAAGATTCTCACGATGATGAAGATGAAGAGCATGAAGATTCTCACGATGATGAAGATGAAGATAGTGATAAAATAAAAGTATGTCATATACCTCCAGGAAACTCAGAAAAGGCTCATACTATTAAAATCGGAGAAAGTGCTGTTGATTCTCATTTAGCACATGGAGATACTTTGGGTAAATGTCCAAAAGATAAAGACAAACATGATGAAGAGCATGAAGGAGAAAAAAATGGGCAGAAGAAAAACTGCCATGACTTTAATATAAAAAAGATTCCTAAGTCACAACTTGACTTTGGTTATGGATATGGTTATGGATATAGCGAGGAAGATTATGGCTATGGTTATGGTTATCAAGGATTTGGATATGGTTATGGCTACAGCGGACCTCAATTATTACAATATGAAATTACATTCCACACGCAAAAACATTCGCCTGGAAATTATGACACTAGTTTAGATGTTCTTATTGGAGGGAAGACTTTTACAACTGAAGGAACTACAATTACAATCTTAGAGAAGAAGAAAGATAAAGATAATGAAAAGAAAGTGAAGGTTTGTCATATTCCAGCTGGAAATCATTCTAATGCGCATGATATAAACATTGACGAAAGCGCTGTTCCGGCTCATTTGGCACATGGAGATTTATTAGGAAAATGCAAAGATGTTCTTGATGATGAGGATGAAGATAACGACGATAAGAAAGGCGGACATGGCAGTGGAGGTGGAGGTGGAGGCGGTGGTTCATCTGGTGGTGGTTCAAATTCTGGAAGTGATTCAAGTGAAAGCACAAATGAAAACTCCTCTGATATAAATAATAGTTCTGTAAACAATAATAATCAAACAAATAATGAAGACGAAGAACATGAAAATTCTCATGAGGATGATGATAACGATGATGATAAAGACAAACATGAAGATAATGGAAATCATAATGGACAAGACAATCATGATAATTCTAATTCTAATTCAGAAAATTCAAATGATGATGAAGATGAAGAGGATGAAGTTGAAACACCTAATTTAGATGATGACGAGGATGATTCACAAGATGATAATGATAATTCAAATTCAGAAAATTCAAATGATGAAGAAGAGGATAATAGTAATTATAATTCAAATTCAGAAAATTCTCAAGATGAAGAAGAGGATAATAGTAATTATAATTCAAATTCAGAAAATTCTCAAGATGAAGAGCATGAAGATAATGGAAATCATAATGGACAAGACAATCATGATAATTCTAATTCAAATTCAGAAAATTCAGGTAATTCAAATTCAGAAAATTCAAATGATGATGAAGATAACGATGATAAGCACGAAAATAATGGTAAGCACAAAGGTGATGAAAATGGGAAAAGGAATCAAAAATAGCTAAAATTGATTTCTGGATTATAAAGATTTACCACTAGAAACTAGTGAGATGAATTTAAATAGTTTTGATTATTCTAAATAAAAAAGAGGATAAAATGAAACATTCACATAAGATATATGCATCGCTAATTACGGTTGCAATATTAGGCGGATTATTTCTTATGGGACCAATTCAGGCAGCTGTTTTGAGTTTAGTTTCTTCCAGCTCAGAAATTATAATTGGTGAGTCTTTTACGATGACATCTGTTTTTGAATTTGAACCTGGCGACGAAATTAATGTCAGCCAATTTGCATTAGATTTATTTGGGCCTGTGAGTATTACATGCGTATTTGATGTTGATGGAAATAAAATTACAAGTTGTGAAGGAATAACAATTAAAAAATTAAGCGAACCGAGTTGTAATTATGGATATTGTACTTACGGATATAATCCTGCTGGAAATTGGACATTTGAATTTACAATTAATACTATAAATTACTCTAAAGGGGAATATGAATCTGAATTTTTAGCTTTTACAGATAAAGGAATATTAAGACAAAGCGGACCAACAATAAAATTTTTAGAGAATTCATTATTGCTTGAGTCATGCTCAATTAGGGCAAGAAAAGGCAATCTTCTTGTAGAGGAAATTAATTTTGGAAGCGAAGGGAAATTGAATTTCAATATTCCAAAATCAAATGCCGTAGATGGAAAAGGGAATTTGATTGCACAAAAAGATAAAAAAAGAGTTGTATATAAATTTGATGTCGACGGAATTGTTTCAAATAATGAAGATGAAGCTGTCTTTAAGATCGAAGGAGAATACAGGTTTGACAGAGATAAAGATATTTTAGAAAATGCTGTTGTAACAATTGACAAGGTTAATAATAAAGTCAGCATTGTCGGGCCAAACATAACTGCTAAAGATATGGAAATAACTTTTTTGAGAGGATGTGTTTGATTATTTGTATAAGACTATGATATATGTCATGGGCTAACCGAAAATTACTTCTCGCTCACGCTCGAATTTATTATTCTTCAAAATTTGTCTGCTCGTGTAAACTCTCGCACTTCGTTCGAAAATTAATTACGACTTCAAAATCGCCTTTGGCAGATTTTTCCGTCGAGAAAAATGATAAAAGGCTCGAAGCCATTAATCTTTGCGAAGCAAGAAAATTTACGCATAAAGTAAAATACAATATATATCTGTGGATAACACAATGAGATATTTTATAATAATCTTTAAATATAATTGTTACATTATGTTAAAATGCCAAATGGTTTTAATCTTTTCACAAGAAGAAATTTTTTAAAGAGTACTGGATTAGTTGCAGTCTCTCTTCCGTTGGTGAGTTGGGGTGAAGATAAAACACCGATTCAGAGATTAGAAGAATTGCTGGAGCTGAATATTGTCAAAAAAGAATGGGAACCAATTGATGTTACTAAAAAAGTAAGAGAGGCATTGGGTGGGAGAGATTGGGAATTTCAAAGAGCTTTAGGTCCATATCCTCATGATTATTGGACAGTGCAATATTCTTTTAAGGTAGGAGATGATGAAGTATTGTTATCAAAAGAAGACTTTGGGACGCACTTCTTGTGCAGAAATGAACCTAGAAGAGTATATACTCTTGATTGGGGAGATGAAAAAGGTCAAAGAGGAGTAGGTTTCCCAATGTATTATATACATGGAGATAATACAGAAGTTGCTGAGAATGGTGTTGTTACCTACTCTTTAGAAGGCAATCCCAATACAACAACAGATAAAGTAGTTGTCGCAAATATTAACACTGGCAAAAAACTAATTTTTAGTGAAATAGGAAATCCTCCGTCCCATGACTTAAGTAATGAGTTTGGTTTATCTGGTATAGGAAACAGATTTCTTATAAGTAGAGGATCAAATTATTTTGTATTTAACACGTCAGATAATTCAATAGTTGATTTTAGTGAAGAAGAGGGAGCATTTTTGATTACTCATGAGGGAAAATCAATCTTGCATCATCAAGATTATAAATATTATGCTAGAAATGTTGACACAAAAGAAATGATATTTCTAACTGACCAGAATTTGTCCAAAGTTGGTTGGAAAATTAGTAAAAATGGAATGTACTGGGGATGTTTGAGAAGTATGTACCCTGCATTTGATATAGAAGTTTGTGTATTTGGAGAATCAGAATCTGATAGAAAAAATTTTATCATTAACCATCCTGTTAAAAACGATTATCTTGGAAGAATAGATGACGATGGCACAATTCATGCTCGTTCTGGACAATATGCCTACAGAGATGGCATGTATCATTGGGCAACGAAAGGTGAAGAACCTCCAAGCAATCTGGAGATTAGAAGAGACAGGTCAATCTATCCAAATAATGAATAAAATTTCTACACCTATAAAAATGTCCGTTTATCTTCCCCACACCACTCACACGATTTATTTGGACAATCATTATTTATTTCATTGGTAAAAAGTGGTAAGCAAGATTTAAATAAAAAAAGGTTCTAAAAAATTGATGGTGGCAAAAAAAGTCGTGGTTTTTTTATTTCTAAGTATATTTTTAATAAAAATTATTTCTGCTGCGGATATTGGCTATATTGTTTTGAATAAAGCAAATGACGACGTCACTGGCGTGTTTAATAATCTTGGTTTGAGTTATGATGTTATCAAGGATAAAGATGTTATGTCAAAAAATTTAAATGATTATAGATTAATTTTTGTTGATGACGGCCGATTAAAAAAGACAAAAAATCTTCGGATTTATAATTATCCTTCTGTTATAATGAACAGATATTATGGCGAGGAGTGGGGTTTGACTGACAGGGACGGCATTTCTCAATTGGCTGCGACTTCTCCTTTGAATGTTAGAAAAGATAATAGAGTTCTGCAGGTTTATACTCAAGCGCTCGAAGGAAATATTGCGATTCCTTACTATTATTTAGATGATGAAAACAAAGCTAATATGTCTGCAATCGCAAGAACATACATTGGGGGAGCTGAAATATCTGATTTTGGCGATGTTGTTTCAAAAGCAAACAAAGGACAAAGATTAGTCAATGGAATTACTGCCAATGAAAAATTATGTTTTTATGGAATTGCGAAGTCAAAATATTGGACAAATAATGCAAAGGATTTGTTAAATGAGTGCATTGGTTTTGTTTTAACTGAATGTGAAACTAACGCTGAATGTGATGATCAAGATATTTATACTGAAGATGTTTGCGAAAATCCTGGAACAATAAATGCTGAATGTAAAAATTATCCGATTGAATGTTTAAGTGAAACAGATTGTGGCAACGATGGATTTGTAGGAAATAATTTTTGCTCTGAAAATGATGTTTTAAAAGAGTATATTGATTACACATGCAATAATCCAGGAACAAGAAATAGTCTTTGTAATTCTGAAGGCGAGAACAGATTAATAGAAGAATGTTCTGATTTGTGTGTTGAAGGAAGTTGTGTTGATATTGAATGTTTTAATGACGCTGAATGTGATGATAATAGTTCATATACTCAAGATAAATGTTTGAATCCTGGAACCATAACCTCAAAATGCGACTACACCCCTATAAGATGCTTAAACAATTTAGATTGCAATGATAATAATAGAACCACAGAAGATATATGCGAGAATCCCGGAACAATTGATAGTTTATGCACTAATAAACCAATTTCTTGTTTTGTAAATACAGATTGTGGAATTGACGGATTTATTAATGCGCCATTATGTTCAGACGGAAGTGTCTTGCAGGATTATAAAACTTTCAAATGCAATAATGGAGGAACTTCGCTAAGCTCTTGTTCTAACACTGTAGCGCCAAAAGTGAAAGAGGTTTGTGATGATTCATGCCAAGATGGAGCTTGTGTTATAATAAATTGCAAGAGTAATGCAGACTGTAATGATAATAATCTTTATACAAAAGATACATGTGTTAATCCTAATACGCCTGCCAGTTATTGTAATTATGAACCAATTGAATGTTTCAATAAAAATGACTGCGGAGTTGATGGATTTAGAGACGGCCAATATTGTTCACAAAATGGGGATGTTGTGAAAGATTTTGAGACATTTGCCTGCAATAGTGCGGGCACTCCTCAGAGTTCGTGTTCATCAAGTGTTCAGCCTCAATTAATAGAACAATGTTCAAGTCAGGGAGAATCCTGTTTAAATGGAGAATGTGTTGAAATAGAATGCAGCAAAAATTCTGATTGTGGTGTCAATGGATTTATAGGGGAAAAGTATTGTTCTTTAGAAGGAGATGTAAAACAAGATTTTAGGACTTTCAAATGCAATAACCCAAATACACCACAAAGTTATTGTTCAAGCAATATAACCAACAACATTATAGATGAGTGTTTAGGAAATGAAATTTGCATTGGAAGACAACAGCAATTAATCTCTTCTACTTCTTCTACTAAATTAAATAATCAATTAGTTGAAGCGCAATGTGTGGCAATAGAATGTTTCCAAAATTCTGATTGCAATGATAATAATCCTATAACGATAGATCAGTGTATTAATGCAGGTTCTCCGCAAAGTTATTGCAGGCATAACGAAGTGAATTGTTTTGTTGACAGCGATTGCGGATATACCGGATTCTTAGGAGGAGAATTTTGTTCACAAGGAGGAGATGATATATTAAAGAAATATCAAAATTCAAGCTGCTTTAATCCTGGAACTGCAGATAGTTTTTGTCAGATTACCGTCGGGGATAGAGTGATTCAAGATTGTGATGATAGAAATCCACAAACTATAGATTCATGCCAGACAAATGGGCACCCATCGTGTGTTCATGAGACAATAAAATGCAATATTGATTCTGATTGCGGAACTGATGGATACATTTCTGAGCTATATTGTTCTGTAAGTGGAGATTCAGTGAAAGATTACAAAAAGTTCAAATGCAACAATCCACGAACTCCGCAAAGTTATTGTTCTTCTAATGTAACTCAAAATG
>CAYXNP010000006.1:34999-50762 GCA_964466575.1 Candidatus Woesearchaeota archaeon
TGATAGATGATTGTTCTGCACAAGAGCAATGCACAAATGGATTATGTGAACAAATTCCCAATATTTTATGCAAGAAGAATTCTGATTGCGGGACTGATGGTTATGTAACTGAGCTTTATTGTTCTGTAAGCGGCGATTCAGTGAGAGATTACAAGAAATTTATATGTAATAATCCTAATACGCCGCAAAGTTCATGTTCGTCGAATGTAACTCAAAATGTGATAGATGATTGTTCTGCACAAGAGCAATGCACAAATGGATTATGTGAACAAATCCCTAATATTTTATGCAAGAAGAATTCTGATTGCGGGACTGATAGATTTGTAGGAAATAATTTTTGTTCAACAGATGATGTTCATAGAAATTATGTGACTTACTCGTGCAACTTACCTAATACGCCGCAAAGTTATTGTTCAAATAATACTGAATCAAGATTAATTGAAGAATGCAGTGATGAATGTGTTAATGGAGCTTGTGTTGATATCCCAATAACTTGTTATGAAGATCCAGATTGCGACGATAATAACCTAAGGACAGTAGATCAATGTGTTAATGCAGGAACTCCAAGTAGTTATTGCAGAAATACAGAAGTGAATTGTGTGGCTAATATTGACTGCGGAATTACAGGATATATTGGAAGTGAATTCTGTTTTTCAAATGATATTTACAAAATTTATCAAACAGCGTCGTGTATTAATGGGGGAACTTTAGAAAGTTATTGCAATGTTGAAGCGTCGCCTAGGCAAGTTCAAGAATGTGATGATGGAAATATTTTGACATCAGATATGTGTATGCAAAACGGAAATGTAAGGTGTGAACATAATATAATCACATGCAAGAAAAATTCAGACTGCGGGACTGACGGTTATGTTGGATTAAATTACTGCATTGATGACGATAGCGTGGCAAGAAATTATACAACTTATCTGTGCAACAATCCTAATACTCCGCAAAGTTATTGTTCAAGCAATACTGAAGCACAAATAAATGATAACTGTGATAATACTGAAATTTGTGCAAACGGAATATGTGTGCCTGATGAAAATCCAGAATGCAGCGACGAAATAGACAACGATGGAGATTTATATATAGATTATCCTAATGACCCTGGATGCGACTCTCCAAATGATGATGATGAACAAGATAATGTGTGTCCTGTTGGAAAGAGTGTTTATCATGGTTCAACAAGATTAATTGCAAATAATCCATCTTATACAGTAAATCAATATGATGCTAATACGCAAGCAGGAATAAGCCCATTAAATAAGCATTCTCCATTACTTGATCAAACTGGGAAGAAGCTAAAGAATGGATTTGCTATAAAAGAAGGAGAGTATTATATAAGAATTAGAGATAATGCATTTTCAAGATGGAATATTAATAGTTATGATACAAGCCCTTGGGGCGGCGGACCAGGACTTACTTGGGAAAGCAGCGCAAATGTTGTATATAATAATACAGGTATTTTAACAAGAAGCAAGTTTGGAAAATATTTCTTTGCAACGCCGCTTCAAGCAATTGCTGCAGGAAAAGGAAAAGGCACGCCTTTATACCACACAGGAGGCAAACTTTATGTGTTTATCGACGACCAACCAATTACAGATAATAGAAATTTTGTTGATATTGATTTGTATGAATGTCCTGACATGAATCAATGCAACGATGGAATTGATAATGATAACGACGGATTGATAGACCAAAATGACTTAGGATGTATAGACGACGACACTGAATTTCCAGTTTTTACACCTGACTGCGCGCCATATAATCCAGAAGAACATTATGATTGTGAATATTACGATAGCCGGGTAAATCAAATTCTTTATACAGGATTCAATAATAAATGGATGTGCAATTATTGGGATGGCGGTTTTGCAGAGAAACATATAATTTGTTATAATAATCAATGGTATGAAGCAGGACCAACACATAATTGGGGAAGATTTAATGGTAATTTCATACCTAAAGAAAATGTGATGCCTGTTTGCACTCAAGTTGGTGATTGGTATGTTGAAAAGTCAGACGGCGAATGGATTAATGGAGACGTGTCTGAATCAAGTGTTTGCTAAATTAATTCATTGGGAAAAAGTAGTAAGCAAGATTTAAATAAAACAAAAGGTAAAAAATAAAATGAAAAGAAGTGAGTTAATGTTATCGACGATATTTTTAATAGTCTTATTCTCAAATTTAGTTTTGGCTAGTGGAGTTGGTTATGTTGTTAAAAATAATAATTTTGTTGATAAGGGTTTTGTTGAATCTTTAAATGGAATGGGCTTTAATGTTGATATAATTACAGATAATGAAATTCCTACGGCTGACTTTTCAAGTTATAATTTAATTTTTGTAGGAAAAGGAAAATTGATGAATGTCAGGAATATTCCAATAGATATGCCGATTGTTACAACAAATTATTATCATGGTGAAGAATTTGGTTTTACTGACAGGGACGGCATATCCAGAAGAGCAGCTAATAAAGAAATGAGAGTTATAGAAAAAGATTCAAGTGAAATGTTTGAAGTTTATGACGACTCTGTATTTAAGCTGGGCAGTGTTAATGTGCCTTATTTTTATCTGAGTATGAAAAATAAAGCTGATGGAATAACCGGTGTTGCAACAGTTTATAGAAAAACAAATCCAATAGGTGAAGTCGTTGCTTATAAGGAAGATTCTTATTCTAAAAAATGTTTTTTCGGAATTGTTGAAACAGATTTTTGGACTGAAGAAACAGAAAGATTATTTATCAATTGTGTTAATTTTGCAGCTGGAGGAAGAATACATGATGTTAAAATCGATGAAGAGCATTCAAGTTCTGTTAATGGAATAAGAATAAAAGATTTGGAAAGCGACGAATTTTTATTAAATGGAACAGCGAGACTGAATTGCAGCAACAGCTACATGGTTGATTATAAAATTATTAACGACGGGAATTATGTCGAAATTGTTGAATTAAATGGGAGCATAGGAAATTTCTCCTGGAGTTCTGTTAAAAATAATTTTAGGCCTGGTGAATCAACAACAGAAAGTAAAATTTTAGACATTGATGAATTAATTGAAAGCGGTATTTTTGATTTAGAAATAACTGCAACAATTAGCGGCAGTGAAGATGAAACTCCGGGAAATAATTTTAGGAGCAGAGAAGTTGAGATAGTTTGTGAATTAACCGCGCCTGAAGAAGACGAATGTGTAATTGATACTGACTGCAATACGGGATTTGAATGTACAAACAATATGTGTGTTGTGATTGGAAATGAAACAGGAATGAATCAAACATTAATACATGATGTAAAAATAGACGAAAGCTTGACTAATGCTGTTAATTCAATAAGAATAAAAAACGAAAGCGGAGAATTTTTGTTAGATGAAATTTCAGAATTGATGTGTGGAAAATATACTGTAAGTTACAGAACATTAAATGTTGGAAATTTCACTGAAAATATAACTTTATTCGGAATGCTTGGAAACTTTAACTGGAGTTCGTCGAGAGAAAACTTGTCTGCCGGAGATTCGACGACTGCAGGAAGCAAAACAATAACAATAAACAATGAAACTTTCTCGAATGGAAATTATAATTTAACAATAATGGCTTCCATTGATGGAGCCGAAGATGCTGTTCCTCAAGATAATGTTAAGATGAGAGAAGTAAAAATATTGTGCAATCAAATTGGAAATGGCAATGGAAATCAAACTGAAGAAGATGAATGTGTAATTGATACTGACTGCAGCACTGGTTTTGAATGCACAAATAATATATGTGTTGAGATTGCAGAACCTACAGGAAGCTGGTTTTGTGCAGATGATGAAACAACAAGAGACGATTGTTTATCTTTAAGTTCAGGAAAAGGAACAAGATGTTATCTTAACGCAGAAAAATCGACGTGGGATTTCTGTTCGAGCGGCTGGGTTGAGCAAAGTTAATTATTTTTCATTAATTTGAAGTAACTACAAAAAAGTATTTTTCGACGACAATAATGCTTATATACTAAATCCCTGATGTTCTAAAATGAAAAAAAGCCGGGTTTGTTCAACCTTCATAGTAGTCCTATTGATTTTAATGAATTCTGTTTTTGTTAGTGCGATTACAGGAAGTATTGGCAATGCAAGAATGATTCTTTCAGAAACTTTGAATCCAGAACTTGGAGAGTTAGATGGAAAAACAACCGTAACAATTGAAAAAAGTATTCTTGTAAGAAATGTAAATGATATTCCTGTTAATGTAACTCTAAAAGTTGATCCAGATGGAGGAGAATTTATTGAGATTATTGATGATAATTTTATTTTAGAAGCTGCAGATAATGGTGTTATAGAGAAAAAAGCCAGGTTTAATGTGAATATTAAGGATGAAGGTTCTTATGAAGGGAAGATTAATGTTTTTTTTGCTCCGATTGGTTTAGATGAACCCGGTGTTGTTTTGTCGTCGACAATTATTGTAAATGCAAATCCTGGAAAAGATTATACTGACGATGGCGGGAACGATGATGAAGACAGTACGCCAATTGCAGGGTGGGCAACTAATGAAGGATTAAATAAAGGAGCAATTGCTTTAGGAATTTCAACATTAATTTTAATTATACTTCTTGGTGTGTTAGTTTATGTTCAGCAAAAAAAAGTTAGCGCACGTGAATCATTGATTCCAGATGCTGTGAAAAAAGAGACAA
The DNA here is from genome assembly GCA_964466575.1 of Candidatus Woesearchaeota archaeon. Lineage (GTDB taxonomy): Archaea > Nanobdellota > Nanobdellia > Pacearchaeales > GW2011-AR1 > PFCY01. The sequence continues at coordinate 39,655 of CAYXNP010000006.1, forward strand.
AAATAAATGTAAAAAAGAGCAAAGAGAAACAATGAAAAAATTATATTTGTCTTTGGTAATTGGAATAATTTTTTTAGCCGGAACAGCCAGTGCTTTGGAAGAAAAAGTTGCTTATATTGTTCCTAATTCTGGAAATTTAGATTCGAATGAATTAGCAATAAAAAATATACTCCTGCAAGAAAACTATAACTTGGATATTTATAGTAATACGATGAGTTTTAATGTCGATGATTATGAAGTGATAATTGTTGGTGAAGATGTAAATAATATTTTCTTTGATAATAAGCAGCATAAAACATTATTCTTAAGCAGAGTTGCTGCAAGAAAAAGCGGCTTGAGTGCTGAATCCGGACAAACAAGCGGTGGAAAAGTAATCAACATTATAGAAAGAAATCATTTTATTACAGATGGATTTAACGAGGGTGTGATAACTGTTTATAATTCCTTAGAAGAAATGCATTATGTTAAATCGTGTTATGCTCTTGGTGCTGAAAATTTAGCGATAGACGGCGGGAGCATTAGAAGTGTTATCCTCGCTGTTCCAGAAGAATCATTGTTATTAGACGGAAGCTGTTCTAAGAGAACTGCCTTATTAGAACAAAGAAATTTATTTTTTGGTTTAGTAAAAGCCGGCAAGTGGAATAACAATGCAAAAAATTTATTCAAAAATTCTGCAGCGTGGCTTATTGATGGAAGATTAAACGAGCCTCCAGAATTAACACAAGATATTCCTGTTGTTGAATGGCAGACTGGAAGCACTGCGACGCTGGAATTGTCTAATTATTTCACTGACCCAAATGGCGACGACTTAAATTATGATCTTGCAAGCACTTCTGATAATCAGGAAATTAATATTATTGAATTTAATTTGGAAACAGGGCATATTGTTTTTTCTTCAAATCCTGGCTGGACAGGAACAGATTGGATTATTTTCAAAGCAATAGATGAAAAAGGATTAGAAACTGAAAGCAATTTAGTAACTCTTAGAGTTTCTGCTAATCCTTCCAGCAACGCACCTGTCTTGGATTTTATTGACGATATAAAAACATATTCCGGCGCTTTAGTAGATATTAATCCAATTGCAAGTGATCCTGACACTTTGCCGGAAGATTTAACATTTACATTCACATTTCCTTTGAACGAGAATGGTGTGTGGCAAATTCCAACAACTTCAACAGGAACATTTACAGCAGTAGTAAGAGTTGAAGATTCTGATAGAAATTTTGACGAACAGCAAGTTAATATTTATGTGACTGGCGCTGATTATCCTATTGTTAATTTTATCAGCGATAAAACAGTCAAAGAAGGCAGTTTGCTTTCATTTAGTGTGACAGCGTTTGATCCAATGGCAAATCCAATAAATTTAACTGCTGTAAATTTACCGCAAGGAGCAAGGTTTGATGATAATGGCGACGGAACAGGAGATTTTTTATGGACACCAGATTATTCTCAATCAGGCGATTATGATATTACATTTACTGCAGAAGATAATCAGGGATTTACTGGAACTGAACCTGTTACGATTAGAGTAACTAACCAAGAAGCGCCCCCAAGTTTTGGTGATATTAATTTATGCGATGTTAAATCCAATTTGTTAAAGATAAATATTAAAAATCCAGATGAAGGCGACGATTTTAAGATTAATGAAGATATTGAAGCTGAAATTGAAGTTGAAAATGATGCCGGTGAAAATCTGAAAGTTAATGTTGAAGCTTATTTGTATGATTTAACCGACGATAAAAGTGTTGATGATGCAAATGACAAGCAAAATATTGATAACGGCAAAGAAAAACAGTTTGACTTTACATTAAATTCCCCTTCTGATATCGAGAATAGCGAATTTGTTTTATTAGTTATTGCAAATGGAAAAAAAGATAATGATTATTGCAATTACGAATATATTGATTTGAATATTGAAAGAGAGGAGCACGATGTTATTATTGACAAGATAACTGCAAGACCTGATTCAGTTTTTCCTGGTGAAAGAGTAGATACTGAAATAAAAGTAAATAATATCGGTGAAAGCGACGAAAATGTTTATATAGAAATTGTAAATAATGCTTTGAATATTAGTGTAAAAACAGAGGTGTTCGAATTAGAAGAATTTGGAGGAGATGATTCTGATGCAAAAACTTTGAGCTTTGTTATTCCAGAAAATGCTGATACTGGAACATACGAGTTAACAGCAAAAGTTTATTTTGATGGCGGCGACGAAAATAATCAAGAAACTTTTGAGATTGTAATTACTAAAGGAAGCGGCGATGAAAGCAAAACCCGGACCGGTCCTATTTTAACTGTGAATGATGAAACTATTTTGCTGCTTAAAAATAATATGAAAGGCAGCGCAAGCGATACAATTTCGCTTAAGGAATCTAAAACAACAAGCAAGACTTCTTCTGCAAAGATGGATGAAGAAACTAAGTCTCAAGTTTTATGGATAATTGCTCTTGCCTTAGCTATTGGCATTCTTATTGTGTTGATTGGAATTGTGAAGTTGAGGAGATGAAATTAATTTACACCTGTTGTAAACAAATTTGTCTGTACCTAGAAACAATAAAATCTGTGTCTATACCACATTCATTCATGTTTTTATCTGGTGAATAAGACGTTTGTGGTTGGTGTCTGAAAAGAGGATCATTTTCAACTTTGTTTGTTAAATTCAATCCAAGAGTTAATAAAAAAGAACGTCTTTGTGCAGGTGTTATTGAGTTATAATATTCTCCAACTAATTTTTTTAATCTTTCAGAATCAATTTCTCCCCCATTCTCTGCTAAATCTGTTCTTTTTAATCCTAATTCTTTTTCTATTGATGGAAATTCCATTCTTACTAAAGCCATTTTAAAATTCAATTTTAGTTCTTTTTATATCTTTTGGTATTGAAAAAAATCGTCCGCCTTTCGGCAGAATGTTTCGTTGAAAGAAATTGTGAATGTATAAATTTTTATAATGTTGTTTTATGGTTAAATTTATTTTTATGAGAACGAGCCTGCGAGTTCCTATTTCTCCACCGCCAGCTTTTTAATTCAAAACCCAAACAATCTTTCGTAATCTTTATGATTCATCCAGTCAAGAACTATTGCTAAAATCTCCACTTCATTGTTTGTTATGGTGTAAAGCAACCTCCAATCTTTTCTCAAATTGTAAATCCAAAGATTGTTTAGACTATATTTTTGAATCAGCTCTTTTGGAATAAGTTTCTTTCTTACGTTTCTGCCGAAAAAAACATTTTGTTTTATTGCGCTTAATGCGCCATCTATTTCCTTAAATAATCTTTCGTCTTCTTCCTTTAAATCTTCAAATGCTTTTTTCAATTCTTCGTCGGCGAATATCACTCTGGATTCCATTCTAAATCTTTTCTATCAGCATATTTATTATATAATTCTGGATTCCAAATATAAACTATATACCCTTCTTTATCGTATACAACCCTTAAAGTGTTTTCCAAATATTCCATTATAACCTGAAATGTCTGCCACATTACTTTTTTTGGAAGATTATTGAAAAGCTCTGTCTTTTTGTATTCTCCTGAATTGTCTTTAATAAATTTCTCAACCATAAGAACAGTTTGAAGCGTCGGGCTTCTTGCTATTTCATTAGTTTCTGTGTAGCTTTTTTTCTTTATAGTTTCTGACTTCATATATATTATATCAGATGATATTATTTAAACTTTTCGTATTCACACTATTTCATTTATGTTAAGTAAACCTTGATTCTTAACATACTTTACTAATATTTACTCGCTCCAAAGTCGCGCGTTATTGATATTACTTCGCATCCGCCTTTCGGCAGGATGCTTCGTTGAAAGAAATTGTGAATGTGATAAATTTTTGAGAGGATAGATAATTAATTTTTATTATCATTGCTTTGATTAAAACGAGCCTGCGAGTGCTATTTCTCAACCGCTAGTTTTTTATACTCTTATTTCTCTGTAATTCTGTAGACAGGTTGGCGGGTTAGCCCTCCGCTATTTGCAAATGGGCTTTAGGCAGACTGCAAGGAAGTCGGTGATGAGAAAGTCGGAAAGTCTTTATATGGACGTTGACGCTTTGTCCGCTTCGATCTTGCATTTGCGAATTGGGTCAGGCCTTGATCGGAGCAGCCCTAAACAGGTGTTAAGGTGCTTAGCGGGTCGCAGAGCCGAGAAAATATAAAGGCAGCTTTTTGATAATCTTTGAGCTGGCTTCTGGGTCTACAAGATTATTTTCTAATACAATAATTTATTTAAACTTATATAGAAAATAATTTTATGACTAAAAGAAAAACTTTGAAAGATGATTTGTTGGAAGGCGGGGTTAAAGGAAGATTCTATGAATTTAAATCTCAACCTCATCAAGGAGTGTACAGAGTTGTTGATTTATTTGGAGAGGTTCATGTTTACTTAGAACGCGAGAATTATTTTCCTAATGGTAAAAGGGCTCATGCTCAAGACAACATAGAACAATTAACCTTTCATCTTAACGATCCGAGAGCTCCTCGAGGATTCAAACCAAAAGAATGATTCTATAAAAAAGAAATGGAACTCACTCCACTCATTCATTAAATAAAAATTAATGAGAAATATATTGTCTAGTATAATAATATTCTTATACTCAAGATAAATAATTATGAAAATGAAGAATCAAATAAAATCCGACCGAAAGGAAATTCGTTCAGAAATGGTTGAACTTAAAAGAAGTCCTAAGAAAAATTATAGAGTAGAAGATCCGGATTACGATTTGCCCACAGTTATGGGTCCACAACTACCATTAGAACATTCACAAGGATTATTTCAATATTTCTCTAAAATCAATAGGGCTTTAACTTATGCTATTCAAAATGGATTTCTCCCAAGAGAAATGCTCCCAAAAAGGGCTCCGCATTATTTAACTGAATTAGTTAGAGAATAACTTTCTGAAATAGAACTCGCTTAACTCGCGTCCACGTTTTGTTATTAAAAATTAAATTTGTCAAAACATAAACGCTTCGCTCGTATATTCTTGAGAATAATAATTTATTTAAACTAATATAGAAGGTTTTCTTTATGGTAAGAACATTAAAGGATGATTTGTTGGATGGAAGAGCTAAGGGAAGATTTTATGTTTATCATCAATGTAGATGCAGCGAAGGAGTTTATGAATTTTTAGATATTGTCGGACACAAAGATACTTCTGAAGAATCTACTCATGTTACATTAATAGACTACGTGCTTTATTCAGAGGATGGAGAAGAAAGTGATTTTGGAATGGATGATCCATTTTTGAGTGAGCATCTAAGAGATCCGCGAGCTCCTCGAGGATTCAAACCTAAAAAATAATCCTCCAATTAAAAGTTATATAATCGTTCTATCATAATAATCTATTTATACTATTAACCAGATTTATTTTTATGACAAAAAGATTAAGGGATGATTTGTTGGATGGGAGGACAAGAGGAAGATTTTATGAAGATGCAAATTATCATGGAGTTTACAGGGTTAGAGGTATTGAAGTTGGTGTTGATTATGGTGTCAGTAAAAATACGACTATTATAAAACATGAATATTATTATTCAAACGGCAAGAAAGATGAAGCAAATAACGGTTTAGTTTTATTGCTGCATGAACATCTTGGTGATTTTCGAGCTTCTCCGAAATTCAGACCAAAGGATTAATTCTCCAACAGTTCAATCAAATCGTTTGGTGTTGTTGGATTGTGCCATGAATTTGAAAGGTTGAAAAGCTTTTCTGAAGTGGATTGAGTTGGTGTTGGTGTTGAAAAAATTAAAGTTAGAGTTCTTGTTGGAGTTTGAGTTTGTGTAGGCGTTGGAATTTTTGTTGGGGTTTTTGTTGGAGAAGTGGCTAATGGCAAATCAATATCAAAAGAATGACTTAATGCAAAATCCTGAATTTCAAAACATGCTGGACGCCATGAAGAATCAGAATTTATCAAAGTGTAAATTTCTGAACAGCCAGGATAATTATACTGCCAAATTAACTCACCTGCAAAATCATTATTAAAAGAATTGTTGATTAAATTTTGAGTTACACTTCTCTGAAGCTCGTCATTCCATGAACCGCTTGCTTGTCCGTATTCGCCGATTAAACAAGGCAAATCTAATCCCAAAGAATTAAATGAGGGGAAATTTCCGTTGTCGTCGTAGATGTGCGCGTCGTAAAAATCCAAACCTAATCCAGAATAAAATCCTGCTGTAACATTTTCCAAACCATGATAACCTGAACCAGCAGAAACTAATAAGTTCGGAGCTTCTTCTTTTATTACTTGAACATTTTTTGAAAGAAAGTTTTGCATTTGCTGCCATGAAACTCCATTTGGTGTCCAATTTCCATTGTTGCCTGAAATGTCTGATTCGGGTTCGTTCATAATATCAAAAGCGAAAATATTTGGATTATTTCCATAACGCTGAGCAATTGGACGAACTGCATTTTCAAGATAAGAATTCATTCGCTGTTCGTCTGTCAAAATTGAAAGATAATTTCTTTCACCAACATTCAGGAATGTGTCTGTCAAACATAAATAGCAAAACAAGCCGTGATTTTTGCATCTTTTTAAAAAATCATCAAAGTTAGTTAATAATTCTGGCCTTAAATCAGTTACTTTATTTCTTGAAGAATCAAAAACCAAACCCTCAAGTCCTTCCATTAACCATAAACGCACAACTTTTGCTCCCATATTTTGCATATCAGAAAGATAATTTTCAACATGACTTGCATTGTATTCAACCCCCCACGACGGATGCAAATGATTTAATGCGAAATCATGGTCATATTTTCCGTCGAGCCATGCGTGATTAATGCCGTGAATGAAATTCTTTTCTCCGTGAAATTCAATCCATGAATTTTCTTTATCTGTTTTGAAAATTTTTGGAGATGGTAATTCAGAATATGAAGGTGAACAAAAAATTAATGAAAAAGGAAACAAAAAATATTTAGCTAATTGTTTAAGCATTTTATCTGAACTCCTTGTACCAAGATTGAAAAGTTCTCCTGATTGATTCTAGCATAAAAAAACAAGACATGACTTATATTTATAATTTTCTACATAAATTCACTCCCACTAGGTACTCCTTTTTTAACATTTTACCGACGGTGAATTTACAGAAAAGTTTAAAAAGGTATTATTTTTAAGTGGTAACATAATGAAAACAAAAAATCATTACTTTAAGTTGATGAATTTATCAATTGGAATTTTTACAATTTTGATTTTATCATTGAGTGTGGTTTCTGCTGACGAGAAAATAAAAACAGTTACATTAACAGCTAATAATCCCAACCATGTTGCGACAGAAGGCGCGATAAGAACGCAAGGCGGGCAATCTTTTAACAGCAATCCAGTTATTCTGTCTTCAACTTCAAAAACTCAATTAGTTAATCCTATTAATTTAGAAAAAGGAAAGTATAAGGTTGTGATAAAACAGGGTGCTTGGAGCCGTTGGGATAATGATATTGGAAACAGCGGCGATTGGGGTGGCGGTCCTGGATTAGCTTGGGAAAGTTTAGCAAGTGTTGTCTATAATGATAATAATGAAATGAATCTTTACAGATTTGGTGTTTCATATTCAAGTTCTGCTCTAATTGCTGAAAACGCGGCAAAGGGAAAGAGTTTCACATTCAACCACGACGGTGGAAATATATATTTATTTTTAGACGACAATCCAATTGATGATAATAGAGGAAGTATGACTTTGGAAATTTACGAAGTTACTGAGGCTAACGGCGATGTATGTGAATTAATAGACGGAGAATATGGGTGGTTGGGAACTTATTATAATTATCCCAGAAACCATCCTGATATGAATTTACCTTTTGAAGTTCTTAACAATGAAGTTATAAGCAATCCTTTAGCATCAAACTGGAATAGAAACTGGTATACAAATGAAGATTATTTCAGATTTAATAAAGTTGACTCAGAATTGGAATTTGGAGAAAATTTCTTTCCCTTCGATGGTAGAGCTGAAGAGATTGAACCATATTGGAATCATGATTATCATTTTGGGGTTCATTGGAGTTCAAAATTAACAGTTGATAAATCTAAAAATTATAAATTAAAACTTGTTTCAGATGACGATTCTTGGGTTTATATTAATGGTAATTTAGTAATTGATAATGGCAGGGTTCATACTCCTGAAATAACAAAAGAAAAAAATTATTATTTTGAAAAGGGCAAGGAATACATAATTGATATTTATTATGCTGAAAGACATGTTGCGAGAAGCCATATGAATTTCTATTTTGAAGATGATAATGGAATTACGTTAAAGCCCCACAGTAAAGATTGCGAAAATGAAGAGGAAGAAGATGATGACGATGGAAATAGAAACCATGGTCCAAGAAATGGATTTGGAAATACATGCGAGGAAAACTGGGAATTTTCGGGATGGAGTGAATGCAGCAACGGAAGTCAAACAAGAATAGGATATGAAACTAATGAATGTAATTTAATCTATGAAGGACAACAAAAATTTGAAACAAGAGTTTGTGAAATGCCAGAAGATTTATCAGAAGATGTTAAAGATGACGGCAAGGGTTTTCCCTGGCTGTTACTGCTTTTAATTGGAGTTGTAATTTTATTTATTATTATAATTATTGTTATGCTGGTTAGATAATTAGCTCGCTTCACGAGAATTGATGGCTTCGAAGCTGACTTCGTCAAGCTTCTTCGCTGAGAAAGTTGTGAAAGAAAAAATTTAGCTGTAGTGAGTTAGTTATTGTTTTTTATTATCCTCTTCATAATCTGCGAACGAAGTTAGCAGGTAATCTACAATTTATCAAAAACTTAATAAACTTCTTTATTGTTTCTTTGATATGAAAAAGAGAGCTTTATTGATTGTTGTGATTTTAGTTTTTATATTGATTGTGGTGAGTTATATTTATTTGAATCAAACAAAGAATTATGACTTGGAAAAAAGATTTGGGATTCATGGGAATATAATTGAATATGGGACTTATGATAAAAGCGAGGATGTTGCTGGATTTTTCAAAAAATTTGAGGGTATTTTTGTAGAAAACCTTGCTGAAGGGAAGCAAACGTATTTTGTTTATGGTAATGACAATGAAATCCGTGTTTCGACTTATGATGAAGTTGTTAATGGAAATATTCGATTTGTTATTGGAGAGAAAACCCAAAATTTTAAATTAAGAGAAAATAAATATTCGTTAAGGACTTTGGTTCCGAATGAAAATAAAGTGACTGTTTTGGTTGGAGATTCGAGTTATGATTTTGAACTTAGACCAAATGAAAATTTGTACTTTATAATTTCAGAGGAAATAAAATGAGAAATAAAAGAGGGCAGTTTTATTTGATTGCAGCGATAGTAATTATAGCAATTGTAGTTGGATTTGCGACGCTCTCGAATTTTTTTAACAGAGGAGTTGTTGATGAAAAGAAAGTTTATTTTCTTTCTAAGGAGCTGGATATCGAGGGAGCTTATGTAATTGATTATAGTGTGTTTAAAGGAAATGAAGCAGTTATTCTGTTAGAGCAATTTGCTCAAGACTATGGACAATATGCAGGAGATGAAAGAAATATTTGGTTTGTTTTTGGAAATTCTGAAAATATTTATGTTGCAACTTATGAAGAAGTTTTAGAGGGAACAATTACTATATCAGGGACAGGTACTCCAATTAATTATGATATAATTGGAAAAGGTTTTAAGATTGATAAAAGGCCAAGAAGTGGTGAGGTTACAAAAGTTACAGTAACAATAAATCTTGATGGTGAAGATGTTGATTATGAGTTTCCGTTAAAAGCCGGAGAGAATTTTTACTTTGTAATAAGTCAGGATGTTAAAGGTAGAGGAAGGATTGTGCTGGATAAACCGAAAGGAGAGTAGGAAAATCCGACGAAAGAAAAGTTAATGTAAAAACTTTTTGATATAAGGGTGTAGATTATATTTGTATATGAATCTGGATTAATGCGATAGGAGTTTTGGATGATAACTGAGCAAAGAGAAGAAATATAATGAAAACAGAAGAAATAAAAATGCTGTTTATTTGTATATAATATGGTGAAATCAAAAAGAGGAATTAGTATTATGATTGGGTATGTTTTGCTAATTAGTATGGTGTTAGTTATAGGCACACTTATTTTTGCTTGGGCAAGGACTTTAATTCCGCAAGATAAATTAGAATGTCCAGAGGGTTCGTCGCTGGTTGTGAAAGGTATAAGATGTGACGGCGGACAATTAAGAATTGAGTTGTATAACAATGGCAAGAGAAATATTGATGATATATTTTTCAAAGGAAAAACAAATGGTATTAGGGAGTTGGCAAATTTAGATTTGTCTGATCCTAATGCAGGCGGGCTTGCTGCATTAACCGAAGCTGGTGCAATGAGCCCTGGAGGAAGTCAAATATTAGATTCTAAGTTTTATGATGAAAGTTGTACTGGTTTGGTTGGAGAGTGTGGGACAGATAATATTTGTGCCGGAACTTTTGATTGTAATGTTATTACTACAAAACCTAATAGACAAACCATTTGTGAAAATGCAAAGAATAATTTGGGATTAAATTGTGATTGGGTTCCAAATAGTCCTACGCTCGATGATGGAGAATGCATTGGAATAGATACTTGTAACAAACTTCAGGCAGATGTCTCAAATTGCCCTCTCTCATATTTAGATTATGGATGCTCACTAAAAAACAATTTAAGAAATTATCAACTCTTCGAAATTGAAATAACTCCTGAGCGTCAACAAGAAGACAAAAATGGCAAGAAAGTTCCAGTTGTTTGCGGGGACGCAATAATAAAACAGCAACTTGATAATTGTTTAATTTATCCTGTTTGTGGAGATGCAGTTGTTCAGACTTTTAATGGAGAAGATTGTGATGATGGGAATGATATTGATACAGATACTTGCCCTAATGATTGCACTATTCCTTAATTAAAATAAATTCAAAAAGATTGGAACTCGCAAGCTCGTTCGGATTAATGATAGCTAATCTAAATTTAAAATTGTTTAGTTAATGTTAAGTCGAACCTATAAATTTAACATTTGCGCTCGTAATTCTAATTAGATGAATTAACTTATCAAAATTTATACCTTAAAACCGTTTTTACGAAGAAATCCAAGCGAAGCGGTTAGTGGTTGCAGGAACTGTGAAGAACCCGCTGGTGGTTCTCATTTCTGAGCAT